>NZ_JAHUTH010000003.1:0-383477 GCF_025376855.1 Variovorax endophyticus | reverse complement strand
GTTACTTTCTTTTGGCGAAGCAAAAGAAAGTGACTC
Organism: Variovorax endophyticus; assembly: GCF_025376855.1. NCBI lineage: Bacteria > Pseudomonadati > Pseudomonadota > Betaproteobacteria > Burkholderiales > Comamonadaceae > Variovorax > Variovorax endophyticus. The sequence continues at coordinate 383,441 of NZ_JAHUTH010000003.1, read as the reverse complement.
GCCCGCCGGGGCGAGACCCGGCCAACAGCCTAAAAGAAGAACACAACAAGCAATGACTTACGAGTTCCCCCTACGCGTCTATTGGGAAGACACCGACGCCGGCGGCATCGTCTTCTACGCCAACTACCTCAAGTTCATGGAACGCGGCCGCACCGAATGGCTGCGCTCCCTGGGCGTCGAGCAGAACAAGCTGCGCAACGAAACAGGCGGCCAGTTCGTCGTCAGCGAGACCCAGATCAAATACCACCGCCCCGCCCGCCTCGACGACCAGCTCATCGTCACCGCCGACCTGCGCCAGATGGGCTCCGCCTCACTGATAATCGCGCAGACCGTGCTGCTGAAGCCGGAGCAGGCGGGCGCCACCCCCACCCTCCTGTGCGAAGGCACGATCCGCATCGGCTGGGTCGACGCCGCCAGCCTGCGCCCGGCACGGATTCCGGCGCAGGTTTCGGGAACCCTCGAACGCTATCGCGGCTCCATGACTCAACCCTTCAAGCCATGAATCAAGATCTCTCCATCATCAATCTCCTGCTCCATGCCAGCTTCATGGTGCAAGCGGTCGTGCTCCTCCTGGTGATCGTCTCGATCGCGAGCTGGGCCGCGATCATCCGCAAGTACTTCGCGCTCAAGCGCATGCGCGCGCTCAACGACGACTTCGAACGCGAGTTCTGGTCGGGCACCAGCCTCAACGAGCTGTTCGCCTCGGCGGCGCAGAACGCCAAGTTCGCCGGGCCCATGGAACGCATCTTCGCCTCGGGCATGCGCGAATACCAGAAGCTGCGCGAACGCCACGTGAGCGACGCCGCCACGCTGCTCGACGGCGCCCGCCGCGCGATGCGCGCGAGCTTCCAGCGCGAACTCGACGCGGCCGAACAGAACCTGTCCTTCCTCGCGACCGTGGGCTCGGTCTCGCCCTACGTCGGCCTGTTCGGCACGGTCTGGGGGATCATGCATGCCTTCACCGGCCTGGCCGCGCTGACCCAGGTCACGCTCGCCACCGTGGCACCCGGCATCGCCGAAGCGCTGGTGGCCACCGCCATCGGCCTGTTCGCCGCCATCCCGGCCGTGGTGGGCTACAACCGCTTCGCGCGCGAGATCGACAAGATCGCGATCGCCCTGGAGACCTACATCGAGGAGTTCTCGAACATCCTCCAGCGCAACCTGTCCTCCAACCCGTCCGCGGCGGCCCCGGCGGGTCCCTCGGCCACCAACCGCTGAACCGGAGCGCGCACGCATGCCCGCCGTTTCGTCCCGCGGCCGCGGTCGCCGCACGATCAACGAGATCAACATGGTCCCGTTCATCGACGTGATGCTGGTGCTGCTGATCATCTTCATGGTCACCGCGCCGCTGATCACGCCGAGCGTGATCAACCTGCCCACGGTCGACCGCGCCAACAAGCAGCCCGACAAGCCGATCGAGATCGTCATCAAGAGCGACGACGAGGTCCAGGTCAAGAAGGATCCCTCCCAGGGCACCGGTGGCGCCTCGGTGCCGATGACGCAGATCGGCAGCATCGCCAAGGCCGCGCAGAACGGCGACGACCAGCGCCCGGTGGTCATCAGCGCCGACAAGTCGGTCAAGTACGAGACCGTGGTGAAGGCCATGAACCAGCTCAAGCGCGCCGGCATCGAGCGCGTGGGCCTGTCGGTCCAGACCACCAACGCCAAGTAGCGCCAGCCGGACCCGAGAACGCATGTCACTCGCCCTCGATCGCCCCGAGTTCGCGCCGCCGCCGCAGCGCGGCACGCCGCGCGCCGTGGTGCTCGCACTGATCGCGCACGCGCTGCTGATCGCCGCCCTGACCTGGGGCGTGCGCTGGAAGAGCGAAGGCGACGACGACGCGGTGGAAGCCGAGCTGTGGTCGCCCACGCAGCAGGTGGCCGCGCCGCGCATCGCCAACCCGCCGCCGGCCCCCGAGCCCACGCCCGCACCGCCGCCTCCCCCACCCCCGCCGCCTCCTCCGCAGGCCGTGCGGCCCGATCCCACGCCGGCGCCCAAGGCGCCCGACATCGCGCTCGAGCGCGAGAAGAAGCTGCGCGAGGAAAAGGAACAGCGCGAGCGCGAACAGGAACAGCAGCGCCAGCAGGAAAAGAAGCGCCAGGAAGCGCAGGCCAAGAAGGAGAAGGACCAGCTCGAGGCCAGGAAGCGCGAGGAAGAGCGCCAGAAGGAACTGCAGCAGCAGAAGCAGGCCGAGCAGCAGAAGCTCGCGGAACAGAAGAAGCGCGACGACGCCAAGAAGCTCGAGCAGCAGAAGGCGCAGCTCGACAAGGACCGCCAGGACAACCTGCGCCGCCTGATGGGCCAGGCCGGCTCCACGGCCGAGCAGACCAGCGGTCCGCGCTCGGGCAAGGGCGCGGGCAGCGGCGGTCCGTCGGCCGGCTACTTCGGCCGCGTGGCCGCGCTGATCAAGCGCAACGTGGTGTTCGATCCGAACTCGATCAGCGACAACCCCGCGGCCGAGATCCAGATCCAGACCTCTCCCGACGGCACCATCGTCGGCACGCCGCGCCTCGTGAAGTCCAGCGGCAATGCCGCCTGGGACGACGCCGCCCTGCGCGCGGTGCAGAAGACCGAGGTGATGCCGCGCGACGTCGACGGCCGCGTGCCCTCGCCGTTCCCGATCATCAGCGTGCGGCCGAAATCGCAGTGATGCACTGAAGCGCGCGGCGCGGGGCCACGGCCCCGCGCCGTCGCAGTCTTAGCGCCGAATGAGCGCGCGCGCCGGCCCGGAACTCGCGGCCTCCGGGCCCCTCTACCGCCCACAACAACACGGCGGGGAAGAGCGCTCCCTCACAAGAACGATGAAGCCCAACGGACACATCCGGTATGGCAGCAGCCCCCTGCTCGCGAGCAGGACACCGGTCTGGCGCAGCAAGCTCATCGTCGCGGCCGTGGCCTTCGGCTTCCTGCTGCTCGCGGTGCGCGCGGCCTACGTGCAGGTCTTCGACAACGACTTCTTCCAGCACCAGGGCGAGGTGCGCTACCTGCGCACGCTCGAGCTGCCGGCCAACCGCGGCCGCATCCTCGACCGCAACGGGCTGATCCTGGCCTCCGACATTCCCGCGCCCAGCATCTGGGCCATTCCCGAGGACATCGAGCGCGACGACCCCGCCGTGCAGGCCCGGCTGCACGAGGCGGCACGGCTGCTCGGCATGCCGCAGAAGGACTTCGACAAGAAGCTCGAGGACGAGGACAAGAGCTTCGTCTGGATCCGGCGCCAGGTCGACGAGTCGGTCGCCAAGCAGGTGGCGGCGCTCGGCATCAAGGGCCTCTACCTGCGCCGCGACTACCGCCGCCAGTACCCCGAGGGCGAGGCCGCGGCCCACCTGGCCGGCTTCACCAACGTCGAGGACATCGGCCAGGAAGGCGTGGAGCTGGCCTTCGACAAGGACCTCGCCGGCAAGGCCGGCTCGCGCCACGTGCTCAAGGACCGGCTCGGCCACATCGTCGAGGACACCGAGGACCAGGTGCCGCCGACCGACGGGCGCGACATCCAGCTGAGCATCGACGACCGCGTGCAATCGGTGGCCTACGAGAAGATCCGCGACGCCGTGGTCGCGAACAAGGCCCGCGCCGGCAGCGTGGTGGTGGTCGACGCGCGCACCGGCGAGCTGCTGGCGATGGCCAACTACCCGAGCTACAACCCCAACGACCGGCGCAACCTCAGCGGCGAGCAATTGCGCAACCGCGCCATGACCGACGTCTTCGAGCCCGGCTCGACCATGAAGCCGATCACCATCGCGACCGCGCTGCAGCTCGGCCGCGTCACGCCCAAGACCATCATCGACACCAACCCGGGCCGCATCACCGTCTCGGGCGCCACCATCCACGACGACGAGAACTTCGGCGTGCTCACGGTCGAGGGCGTGATCCAGAAGTCGAGCAACGTCGGCGCCACCAAGATCTCGCAGCGCATGTCGGCGCAGGAGATGTGGAACTCGCTGACCGCGGTCGGCCTGGGCCAGAAGCCGCAGACCGTGTTCCCGGGCGCGGTGACCGGCCGGCTGCGGCCGTGGAAGTCGTGGCGGCCGATCGAGCAGGCCACCATGTCCTATGGCTACGGCCTGTCGGCCTCGCTGTTCCAGATCGCCCATGCCTACACCGCCTTCGCGCACGACGGCGAGGTGATCCCGGTCAGCCTGCTGAAGAACGACGGCACGCCGCCCACGGGCGTGCAGGTGTTCTCGCCGCTGGTGGCCAGCGAGGTGCGCCAGATGATGCACCTGGCGGCCGCGCCCGGCGGCACCGCGCCGCTGGCCCAGACCATGGGCTATTCGGTCGGCGGCAAGACCGGCACCGCCCACAAGCAGGTCGGCAAGGGCTATGCCTCCGACAAGTACCGCGCCTGGTACACCGGCATGTCGCCGATCGACAAGCCGCGCATCATCGTCGCGGTGATGGTCGACGAGCCCGGCGCCGGCAAGTACTTCGGCGGGCTGGTGGCCGCGCCGGTGTTCAGCCAGGTGGTGCAGGAGACCCTGCGCATCATGAACGTGCTGCCCGACCTCGCGGTCGCGCCGATGGCGCACTGACGAAGGACGGCGCCGCCACGGTGCTCGTTTAGGATCGTCGGCAACTCTTGTTACCGGCGATCCCGACATGGTCGACTCCTCTCCCGTCGCGCTCGGCGACCTCGTTCCACTGCCCTACCAGCAGGCGCTGGCCGCCCACCTGCAGGCGAACGAGCCCGAAGCCTGGCGCTGGGCCGCCTCGGCCGAGGCGCGCGAGGAGCATGCGGCCGCCGTGCGTGCCGAGCTGCTGCGCCAGTCGTACCGGCTCGACGCCGACGCGCATCCCGAGCTGCACGCGCATGCCGCGCTGGTCGCGCAGCGGCTCGGCGTCACGGTGCCCATCACCCTCTACCAAGGACAGGACGGCGCGATGAACGCCGCCATCCACACGCTGCCGGGCGAGGCCCACATCGTGCTCTCGGGCCCGCTGCTCGAGCGGCTGCAGGGGCCCGAGCTGCAGGCCGTGCTCGGCCACGAACTGGCCCACCACCTGCTGTGGACGCGCGACGACGGCCGCCACCTGGCGGTCGACCGGCTGCTGCAGGCGACCGCGGCCGATCCGCGCGCCGACGCGAGCCACCTGCAGACCGCGCGGCGCCACAGCCTCTACACCGAGGCCTTCGCGGATCGCGGCGCCTGCGTGGGCTGCGGCGCGCTCGAGCCCGCGGTGAGCGCGCTGGTCAAGGTGCAGACCGGCCTCGCGCAGGTCCACGCCGCGAGCTACCTGCGCCAGGCCGACGAGATCAGCGCCGGGCCCGAGGCGGCCACGCGCGGCACCAGCCATCCCGAGGTCTTCGTGCGCGCCCGCGCGCTGCGGCTGTGGAGCGAGCGCGATCCGCAGGCCGATGCCTGGCTGGCCGGCGCGCTCGAAGGCCCGCTCGACCTCGCCACGCTCGACGTGCTGGGCCAGGAACGCGTGGGTGGCCTGACGCGCGCCGTGGTCGCGCGGCTGCTGCGCGAGCCCTTCATGCAGTCCGAGGCGCTGCTTGCGCATGCGCGGCGCTTCTTCCCGGGCTTCGTGCCCTCGCTGCCGCAGGCCGTGGCGCCGCCGCCGCCCGATCCGCTGCCCGCCGGGCTGCACGACTACATGGCCAGCGTGCTGGTCGATTTCGTCGCGGCCGATCCCGAGCTCGACGATGCCGCGCTGGCCGCGGCGCTCGCGCTGGCCGAGCCGCTGGGCTGCGCCGCGCCGTTCGAACAGCGGCTCGCGCAGGACCTCAAGCTGGCCAGGCGCACGCTCGCGCGCGTCAAGCGCGACGCCGCCAGCGTGCTCGACAAGGCCCGGGCCCAGCACGCACGGAGCGCCACGGCATGACGGGCATCGCACCGCTGTTGCAGTTGCTCGACACCGCCGATGCGCACGGCGGCCTGCAGACCGACGACGTGCTGGCCCTCGCCTTGCCGCTGCTGCGCGAGGTCTCGGCGCTGCACGAGCAGGGCCGTGTCGCCGCGCTGGGCCATGCGATGGCCTACCGCGTGAACGAGGTGCCCGCGCTGGAACTGGCCCAGCCCGCGGGCGCCGAGCCGAAGCGCAATCCGCAGGCGATCGCGCCACTCGAGCGCCCGGTGGCCTCGGTGCTGCGCGTGGTGGGCGAGGAGCGCGTCACCGTCGAAGGCGGCATCGGCGTCGCGCGCGAGAACCTCGAGGTGCTGCCCGAGGCCACGCCCGACACCGTGCCGCAGCGCCCGGCCTACCTGCCCGGCTACGGCGCCTGGGAGCAGCGCTTCGCGCACCACGATGCGCTCAGCGACATGCTGTGCCTGGGTCAGGTGCTCGCCAGCCTGGCCTGCGGGCTCGACTTCACGCAGGGCGAGGAGCTCGCGCGCTTCGCCGAGCACCGCGGCAACCTGTTCGAGATCAACCGCCGGCTGCACCCGGTGCTGGCCGCGGTGATCGTCGAGATGACGGCGCTCGACCGACACGAGCGCGCGCGCGACCTGCCCTCGGTGATCCGCCGCCTCGAGACCTACCGCGATCAGCCGCTGGACCTGGGCCTGGAGCGCCTCGCGAATCCGAAGGACGGCGCGGGCCAGCGCCGCCAGGCGATCCAGCTGCACCTGCGCGACCGGCTGTTCGACCTCTCGCGGCGCAACCGGCTGCTGTACTTCAAGCCCACGCAGGCGCACGTCAACCTCACGGTGGCCAGCGTGCCGCTGGTGGTCGACCTGCAGAGCATCCGCGTCGACCAGCTCTGCGTGTGGGACGGCCGCTTCGCCGCCGAGGTCGCGAGCGGCGACCCGGTGCCGCTCGCGCGCTGGCTGCGCTTCGAGGACCAGCCCTACCTGCCCGGTGCGCTCGACCGCATCCTGCAGGAAGCGCGCCGCGACCGCGCCGAGTACGGCCTGTCGCAACTGTCGCTGGTGATCGCCTTCCTGCGCTGGCACAACCTCAAGGAGGACGCGGACGAGCGTATCGTCTCGCCGCTGCTGATGCTGCCGGTGGACCTCTCGCGCAAGAAGGGCGTGCGCGACCAGTACCTGCTCGAGGCCGCGGGCCCCGAGGCCCAGGTCAACCCGACGCTGCGGCATCACCTGCGCCAGCTCTACGGCATCGTGCTGCCCGAGAGCATCGACCTGCGCGAGACCTCGATCGAGCAGTTCCATGCCGAGCTGGCCGCGCAGATCGCGCGCACCGAGCCCGGCGTGCAGTTGCGGGTGCTGCGGCAGCCCGAGATCGCGCTGATCCACCAGCGCGCGCGCCAGCGGCTCGAGCAGTTCAAGCGGCGCGTGCGCGAACGCGCGCCCTCGGCCGCGCCCATCGCGGCCACCGACTACAGCTACGCGCAGGACGATTTCCGCCCGCGCGGGCTGCAGCTGTTCCATGCCCGCGTGCAGCGCGTGCCGTTGCCGCTGGCCGGCGCGGTGGGGGCGCGCCCGACGCCACGCGCACCACAGATGGCGCCCGCCGAGGCCGAGCGCCAGACCTTCGCATTGCGCGAGAACGCCGGCAATCCCTACCAGTGGGACGTGGACCTCACGGCCGTGACGCTCGGCAACTTCAACCACCGCAAGATGTCGCTGGTGCGCGACTACAGCGGGCTGGTCGAATCGGACATGGCGAGCGAGGCCTTCGACCGCGTGTTCTCGCTGCAGCCGCGCCAGGTCGACACCGAGACGCCTGCCGTGCTGCCGCTGGCCGAGCAATGGCCGGTGGTGCAGGCCGACGCGACCCAGACCGCCGCCGTGGCGCTGGCGCGCACCGGGGCCAGCTACATCATCCAGGGGCCGCCGGGCACCGGCAAGTCGCAGACCATCACCAACCTGATCGCCGACTACGTGGGGCGCGGCCGCCGCGTGCTCTTCGTCTGCGAGAAGCGCGCCGCGATCGACGTGGTGTTCCACCGCCTGCGCCAGCAGGGGCTGGACGAGCTGTGCTGCATGATCCACGACTCGCAGGGCGACAAGAAGGCCTTCGTGCAGAACCTGCGCCAGACCTATGAGCAGTGGCTCGAGGCGCCCTCCACGCTCGAGGCCGAGGGCGGCGAACGCACGCGGCTGCTCGATGCGATGGACCTCGACCTGCGCGCGCTCGAGCGCTTCGATGCCGCGATGCGCGAGGTGCCCGCGCACCTGGCCGTCACGCTGCGCGAACTGGTGGCGCGGCTGGTCGCGCTCAAGGCCGTCGATCCGAAGCTCACGCCGCTGCAGGCCGAGGCCCTGCCCGACTATGCGGCATGGCGCCGCCATGCCGAGCTGGCCGCGCGGTTGCACTTGGCCGTCATCGAGAGCCTGGACGCACCCACGCTCGCGCAGCATCCGTTCGCGCTGCTCGCGCCCGCGCTGCTGCGCCAGCCCAAGCCGCTGGCCGCGCTGGTCGAAGGCTCGGGGCGCGCCGCGGCGCAAAGCGGGGCCTGCCGCGATGCGCTGGTCGAGGCCTGGCCGCCGCTGGCCGAAGCCGGCGTGACATGGCGCGACGCGCTCGCGCTGGTGGCCGATGCGCGCCGCGTCGCGACGCTGGCCGCGCGCGGGCAGCTCGCGCTGCTCGATGCATCCCATCCCGCGAGCCAGGCGCTGAATGCCGCGCTGGCCGAACGCCGCGCCCTGCAGCAGGCGCTCGACGAGAAGCTGCAGCGCACCACGCATTGGCGCGACAGGCTATCGCCGGCCGACACCGAGGCCGGTCTCGCGCAGGCCCGCGCGCAGCAGCACTCGCTGCTGCGCTTCCTCCAGCCTTCGTGGTGGCGGCTCGCGGGCGAACTCAAGCGCCGCTACGACTTCGCCGCGCATGCGGTGCGGCCCAAGCCCGCGCAGCTGCTCGAGGAACTGCTGGCCGAACACACGGCCCGCGCCGCGCTGCGGAAGCAGGCCGCGCAGCTCGAGGCCGACTACGGCTGCACCGATCCCGAGGCCTATGCGCAACAGATGCAGGTGCTGCGCGGCCTCGACGATGCCGGCAGCCTGCGCGTGGCCTTCCAGGCCCATCTGCGCAGCGCACCCGGCGCGAGCCGCGACGTCGAACGCCTGGTCGCCGCGGGCTCGCGCTGCGACGCGCTCGATGCGCTGTGGCGCGACCTGGTCCACGACCCGGCGAGCCTGCCGCTGGCCACGCTCGAAGACCTCGCGCGCACGCTGCACGACCAGGCCGATGCCCTGCCCGCGGTGCTCGCGCCGCTGCAGGAACTCGCCGATGCCGACCCGGCCGTGGCCGCCGCGCTGCGCGGCCTGCCGCTCGCGCCCGAGGCGATCGAATTCGCGGTCGCGCGCGAGGGCCTGGAGCGCGTCTACCGCACCGAGCGCTGGCTGCCTCGCTTCGATGCAGCCACGCTCGCGCGCCATGCGCAGCGCCTGGGCGATGCCGAGCGCCAGTTGCTCGGCCGCAATGCGCGCACCCTGGCCGCGGCCGTGCGCCAGCGCTTCCGCGACCATGTGCACAAGAGCGCCCTGCCCGCGAGCCAGCTCGATGCCGAGGGCAAGGCGTTCAAGAAGAGCTACAACGCCGGGCGCCGCGAGCTCGAGCACGAGTTCGGCAAGACCATGCGCTACAAGGCGATCCGCGAACTCGCGAGCGGCGAGACCGGCCAGGTGGTGCGCGACATGAAGCCGATCTGGCTCATGAGCCCGCTGTCGGTTTCCGACACGCTGCCGCTCGCGGCCGACCTGTTCGACGTGGTGATCTTCGACGAGGCGAGCCAGATCCCGGTCGAGGAAGCGGTGCCCGCGCTCTACCGCGCGCCGCAGATCATCGTGGTGGGCGACGAGATGCAGCTGCCGCCTACGAGCTTCTTCTCGTCGGGCCGCGATGCCGAGGACCAGACCGTGTCGGTCGAGGACGAGGACAACGAGGGCGACCGCATCGCGGTGGTGCTCGACGCCGACAGCCTGTTGAACCAGGGCGCGCGCAACCTGCCGGCCACCCTGCTGGCCTGGCACTACCGCAGCCGCTACGAGTCGCTGATCGGCTTCTCGAACGCGGCCTTCTACGCCGGCAACCTCTACACCATCCCCGACCGCAGCCTGCCGAGCGAGACGCGCGCCGAGATCCTGGTGCAGTCGGGCGCCGCCTCGGCCGAGTCGGTGGCCGCGCAGGCCGATGCGCTGCTCTCGCGCGCCATCAGCTTCCACCGCGTGACCGACGCGGTCTACGACAGCCGCCGCAACACCGGCGAGGCGCGCCACATCGCGCAGCTGGTGCGCGAGCTGCTGCGCCGCGGCACCGGGCGCAGCCTCGGCATCGTGGCCTTCTCGGAAGCGCAGCAGGGCGAGATCGAGGCCGAGCTCGACAGCCTCGCCGCGACCGACGCCGAGTTCGCGGCACGGCTCGAGGCCGAGTACGTGCGCGAGGAGGACGACCAGTTCTGCGGCCTGTTCATCAAGAACCTCGAGAACGTGCAGGGCGACGAGCGCGACATCATCCTGCTGAGCATCTGCTACGGCCCGAATGCCGAGGGCCGCATGCTGATGAACTTCGGGCCGATCAACCAGCGCGGCGGCGAGAAGCGGCTCAACGTGATCTTCAGCCGCGCGCGCCACCACATGGCGGTGGTCTCGACGATCCGCCACGAGGCGATCACCAACGACCACAACGAGGGCGCCGCGGCGCTGAAGAATTTCCTGCGCTATGCCGAATGCCTGTCGCGCGGCGACGATGCCACCGCCACGCGCGTGCTCGAGGGCATGAACCCGCTGACGCGCGGCGCGGCGCGGGCAGGCCACGTGCCGGCCGACGCGGTGAGCGTGCAGCTCGCGGCCGCGCTGCGCGCGCGCGGCCATGCGGTGGACGAGCAGGTGGGCCAGTCGCGCTTTCGCTGCGACCTGGCGATCCGTGCCGCCGGCACGGGTTCAGATGCGGGGGACAGCCACTACGCGCTCGGCATCCTCGTGGACACGGCGGCCCACTACGAGAACCGCAACGTGCTCGAGCGCTATGTCTCGCGCCCGCGGATTCTCGATGCCTTCGGCTGGGAGGTGCGGCAGGTGCTCGCGAAGGACTGGCTGCACGCACCGGAGGCGGTGCTCGACGGGATCGAGCACGCGCTGGTCAGCAAGAGCGCAATCAGCGCATCACGACCAGCTGCTTGACGTCGAGCTCGACCTTGTTGCCCACGAGGTCCTTGTCGAACTCGCCGGTGATCTCGACGCGCACCTTGTCGTCGATCTTCACGCCGGGCGGAAAGTGCTTGGCGTCGATCTCGACCTTCATGCGGCCGGTGTCGTCGGCGAAGGTGTAGCGCTCGCCGCCGTCGTGCGAGACGATGAAGCCGCGCAAGGTGGCGTGCTGGTCGTCCTTGCCGGTGTCGAGCAATTGCTTGACGGTCATGGCGGGCACCGAGCTCGGGCCGCTGTACTGGGCCAGGCTGCTCAGGGGCAGCGACAGCGCCAGCGCGGCGGCGGCCAGGAAGGCCTGCTTGATGGATGCGTTGCGGGTGCCGGTTGCGGTCTTGTGTGGCATGGCGAATGTTCCTCCTCGAACTGCCGGTTGAAAACGCGCAGGCGCGAAGCCTGCCCCCGGTAAGAAGGCCCAGGCCGCGCGGAGTTCCCCATATCGCTTTTTGCCGCCCCTGCGCGGCGCGCGGTTATTCGTAGATGACCGCGGCCTTGCCCGCCTCGGCCTGCGCGGTCCAGCTCGCGAGCGCCGCATCGGTCGGGAAGAACTTCGCGCGCTCGCCGAGCTGCAGCTCGACCTGCGCGCCGCCGCGCGCCATCGACAGGCGCACCGGCAGGCCCTGCACCAGCTCGCCATGCTCGCTCTGCTCGGTGCGCGCCGGGAAGTCCTTGAGCAGGCGCGCGATGTCGGGTGCCTTGCCGTTGACCGCCACGCGCAGGAACTTGCCGAAGCGGCAGCGCGCGCCGGCCAGATCCCAGACTTGCTGCACCTGGAAGCGCGCCTCGAAGCCGCCGCGCGCGGGCTGCAGCCGGCCCGAGACGATCACCAGCTCGTCGTCCTTGAGCGTGTTGCGGTTGGCGTTCATCAGCGCCTCGTCGGCGGTGGCGTCGATCGAGTCGGACTTGTCGTCGAGCTTGAAGATCGCGAGCCGCCCGCGCTGGCCATTGATGACGCGGAAGTCGCTCACGATGCCCGCGATCACCTGCTGGTCGCGGCTGTCGAGCAGGTCGGTGATCTCGCGCTTGCAGAAGCGCCGCACCTCGTGCGAGACCTCGTCGAACAGGTGGCCCGACAGATAGAAGCCGACCGCCGTCTTCTCGAAGGTGAGCCGCTCCTTCACGCCCCAGGGCGTGGCGTCGACCAGATCGGGTTCGGCCGTGGCCGAGCCGTGCTCGCTGTCGCCGAAGATGTCGACCTGCGAAGCATTGGCGGCGGTCGCGTTGGCGAACTCGAAGGCCCGGTCGACCGAGGCGATCAGCGAGGCGCGGTTCTGCTGGATGGCATCGAAGGCACCGGCCTTGATCAGCGCCTCGACCGTGCGCTTGTTGATGCGCTGGCGATCGATGCGCACGCAGAAGTCGTACAGGCTCTTGAACGGACCGCCCTCCTCGCGCGCGCGCACCACGGCCTCGACCGCGAGCTGGCCCGTGCCCTTGACGGCGCCCAGGCCGTAGCGGATGACCTTGTCGGTGACCGGCTCGAAGCGGTAGTTGCCGCGGTTCACGTCCGGCGGCTCGAAGGTCAGGCCGAAGTTCTTCTGCGCGTCCTCGAACAGCACCTTGAGCTTGTCGGTGTCGTCCATTTCCACCGTCATGTTGGCGCAGAAGAATTCGGCCGTGTAGTGGACCTTGAGCCAGCCCGTGTGATAGGCCAGCAGCGAGTAGGCGGCGGCGTGCGACTTGTTGAAGCCGTAGCCCGCGAACTTCTCCATCAGGTCGAAGATCTCGTCGGCCTTGTCCTGCGCGATGCCGTGCGTGCTCAGGGCGCCCGCGCGGAATTTCTCGCGGTGCTCGGCCATCTCCTCGAGCTTCTTCTTGCCCATCGCGCGGCGCAGCAGGTCGGCGCCGCCGAGCGAATAGCCGCCCAGGATCTGCGCGGTCTGCATCACCTGCTCCTGGTAGACCATGATCCCGTAGGTCTCCGAGAGCATCTGGGCCACGGCCGGATGCGGATACTCCACGTCCTCGCGGCCGTGCTTGCGCGCCACGAAGCTGGGGATCAGGTCCATCGGGCCCGGGCGGTACAGCGCGTTGAGCGCGATCAGGTCCTCGAGCCGGGTCGGCCGCGCGTCCTTCAGCATGCCCTGCATGCCGCGCGATTCGAACTGGAACACGGCCTCGGTCTTGCCCTCGGAGAACAGCCGGTAGGTCGGCGCGTCGTTGAGCGGGATGTTCTCGTAGGCGAAGTTCTCGCGGCCCTTGTGCCGCTTCATGATGAATTCGCGCGCGATCTCGAGGATCGTCAGCGTGGCCAGGCCCAAAAAGTCGAACTTCACGAGGCCGATGGCCTCCACGTCGTCCTTGTCGTACTGGCTCACGGCCGAGTCGCTGCCGGGCTGCTGGTAGAGCGGGCAGAAGTCGGTGAGCTTGCCGGGCGCGATCAGCACGCCGCCGGCGTGCATGCCGATGTTGCGGGTCATGCCCTCGAGCTTCTGCGCCAGCTCGACCACGGTCTTGACCTCTTCCTCCTTCTCGAGACGTTCGGCGAGCTGCGGCTCCATCTCGAGCGCGTAGTTGTTCTTGTCGCCCTCGATCTTCTGCGCCGGCGGGTACTGCAGCGTGACCGACATGCCGGGCTTGTTCGGGATCAGCTTGCTGATGCCGTCGCAGAACATGTAGCTCATGTCGAGCACCCGGCCCACGTCGCGGATGGCCGCGCGCGCGGCCATGGTGCCGAAGGTCGCGATCTGGCTCACGGCGTTGCGGCCGTACTTGTCCTTCACGTAGTCGATCACGCGGTCGCGGTTGCCCTGGCAGAAGTCGATGTCGAAGTCGGGCATCGAGACGCGCTCGGGATTCAGGAAGCGTTCGAACAGCAGGTTGTATTCGAGCGGATCGAGGTCGGTGATCTTCAGCGCGTAGGCCACCAGCGAGCCCGCGCCCGAGCCCCGGCCCGGACCGACCGGGCAGCCGTTCTGCTTGGCCCAGTTGATGAAGTCGCCCACGATCAGGAAGTAGCCCGGGAACCCCATCTTCAGGATGGTGTTGATCTCGAACTCGAGCCGCTCGACGTAGCGCGGCCGCTGCGCGTCGCGCTTGGCCACGTCGGGGAACAGGTGTTCGAGGCGCTTCTCGAGCCCCTCGAACGATTCCTGGCGGAAGAACTCGTCGATCGGCATGCGCACGCCTTCGCTCACGAAGGGCGTGGGGAAGTCGGGCAGTTGCGGCTTGCCGAGCACCAGCGTCAGGCTGCAGCGCTTGGCGATCTCGACCGTGTTGGCCAGCGCGCTCGGGATGTCGGCGAACAGCGCCTGCATCTCGGCGCTCGACTTGAAATACTGCTCGGGCGTGAAGCGGCGCACGCGCCGCGGGTTGCCGAGGATCTCGCCCTCGGAGATGCACACGCGCGCCTCGTGCGCCTCGTAGTCCTCGCGCGCGGCGAACTGCACCGGGTGCGTGGCCACCACCGGCAGCCCCAGCCGCGCGGCCAGCTGCACCGCGGCCAGCACGTGCGGCTCGTCCTCGGGACGGCCGGCGCGCTGCAGCTCGATGTAGAAGCGGTGCGGGAAGATGCCCGCCAGGCGCAGCGCGAGCTCGGCCGCGCGTTCACCCTGCCCCGCGGCCAGCGGCGCGCCGAGCGGACCGGCCTGCGCGCCCGACAGCGCGATCAGCCCGCCCTGCAGTTCCTCCACCCATTCGAGCTTGCAGGCCGCCTGGGCCTGGCCGCGGCCGACGTTCTGCGTCCAGGCGCGCGCCAGCAGTTCCGAGAGGTTGAGGTAGCCCTGCTTGTTCTGCACCAGCAGCACGATGCGCGTGAGCGTCGCGGCATCCTTGCCCATGCCCTCGAGGAAGATCTCGGCGCCGATCACGGGCTTGACGCCCTTGCCGCGCGCTTCCTTGTAGAACTTGATCCCGCCGAACAGGTTGTTGAGATCGGTGATGGCCATCGCGGGCTGCTTGTCGGCAGCGGCGGCCTTGACGACTTCGTCGATGCGATTGGTGCCGTCGACGACGGAGAACTCGGTGTGCAGGCGCAGGTGAACGAACATCCGTCCATTGTAGGAAGGCGGGCCTCCACGATGTGAGTTGGCGCGGCCCCTATTGACACCCGGGCCGCCCCTCGTTCGAGAGTGCCCGAGTCAGGAACGGGTCAACCAGCGGCGCCTAGAATTCCCGCCGTGCAAGAGACCCAAGAGATATTGAACATCGCGGCCTACAAGTTCGTGGCCATCGAGGACGGCCCCGCGCTGCGCGAACGCCTGCTGGAACGCAGCCGCGCGCTGGGCCTGATGGGCACGATCCTGATCGCGCCCGAGGGTATCAACATGTTTCTGGCCGGCGAGCCCGGCGCGATGGCGGACTTCCTGGCCGGCGTGCGCGCCGACGCGCGCTTCGCCGACCTCGAGACCAAGGACAGCTGGTCGGCCGCCCAGCCGTTCCGGCGCATGCTCGTGAAGCTCAAGCGCGAGATCATCCGCATGGACCACCCCGCGATCCAGCCCGCGGCCGGCCGCGCGCCGGGCGTGGATGCGCCCACGCTCAAGCGCTGGCTCGACCAGGGCCACGACGACGCGGGCCGCGAGATCGCGCTGCTCGACACGCGCAATGCCTTCGAGGTCGACCACGGCAGCTTCGAGGGCGCGATCGACTGGCGCATCGAGAAGTTCACCGAGTTCCCGCCCGCGCTGCGCGAGCACCGCGCCGAGTTCGCGGGCAAGACGGTGGTGAGCTTCTGCACCGGCGGCATCCGCTGCGAGAAGGCCGCGATCCTGATGCGCGAGGAAGGCGTCGACAACGTGCTGCAGCTCGAGGGTGGCATCCTCAAGTACTTCGAGCTGGTGGGCGGTGCCCACTACCGGGGCGACTGCTTCGTGTTCGATGGCCGCGAGGCGCTCGCACCCGACCTCAGCGCCCGCGCGGCCAAGGCCAGCGCGCGCGCCGCCGAAGACCCCGATCTCCACAAGAAACGATAGGCCGACCTCCCCGCGATGCGCATCCTGCTGGTGGAAGACGAACTGGACATGGCCTCCTGGCTGGTGCGCGCGCTCACGCAGGGCGGCTTCGTCACCGACCATGCGCCCGATGCGCGCACCGCCGAGGCCTTCATGGCCGGCACCGAGTACGACGCGGTGGTGCTCGACCTGCGGCTGCCCGACAAGCACGGCCTCGCGGTGCTGGCCGACATGCGCAATGCCGACGACCGCACGCCGGTGCTGATCCTCACCGCGCAGGGCGCGCTGCAGGACCGCGTGCGCGGCCTGCACCTGGGCGCCGACGATTTCCTCACCAAGCCCTTCGAGCTGGTCGAGCTCGAGGCGCGGCTGACCGCGCTGGTGCGGCGCAGCCGCGGCCGCCAGCATCCGCGGCTGCAGTGCGCCTCGCTGGCCTACGACGGCGAGAGCCATGCCTTCACGCTGCGCGGCACGCTGCTGGCGCTCACGCCGCGCGAGCACGCGGCCCTGAGCGCGCTGCTCATGCGCAGCGGCTCGCCGGTCGGCAAGTCGCAGCTGTTCGGCAAGGTGTTCACCAACGACAGCACCGCCGGGCCCGATGCGATCGAGGTGGTGCTGCACCGGCTGCGGCGCAAGCTCGCCGACAGCGACGTGCGCATCGTCACCGTGCGCGGGCTGGGCTACATGCTCGAAGGCATCGCCGATGGACCCGCACGCGCCGGCACCGTCTCCGTCCCCCACTGACAGCTGGCGCTTCGGCATCCGCGCGCGCCTGCTGGCGCTGCTGCTGCCGGGCATGGTCGCGCTGCTCGCGCTCGACAGCTGGAGCGACTACCAGGCGCTGACCGAGAGCCTGGTCGACGCCTACGACCAGAGCCTGCTCGAGCCCGTGCAGGCGCTGGCCAACGGCATCGTGGTGGCGAGCGACGGCAGCGTGCGCGTGCAGGAGGCCTTCTCGGTGCAGGCGATGTTCGAGTCGACCCACCTGCGCTACAAGTACCTGCACGTGGGCGCGGCGCCGGTGGTCCGGGGCGAGACCGGCACCGAGCAGACGCTGATGGGCGTGCCCGACCTGCCCGCGCCGCCGCCGAGGAGCGGCGGCCCCGAGGGCGCGCCGGTGTTCTACGACGCCACCTACCAGCAGCATCCGGTGCGCGTGGCCGCGCTGCGCCAGACGGTCTACAACAGCCACGCGGGCAGCGCCTACACCGTGCTGATCCAGGCCGCCGAAGGCACCGGCCCGCGCCGGCGCGCGCAGGACGAATCGCTGCGCCAGGAGCTGCTGCGCGCCGCGCGCATGGTGGTGGTGATGGCGCTTCTGGTGTGGCTGGGCGTGGCCTGGACCCTGCGCCCGCTCGAGCGGCTGCGCCGGTCGCTGCGCGAACGCGCGCGCGACGACATCCAGCCGCTCGATCCCGCCGGCGTGCCGCAGGAGGTGGTGCCGCTGGTCGACGCGGTCAACCACCACATCGGGCGCCATCGCCGCATGGTGGCCGAGCATTCGCAGTTCCTCGCCGATGCCTCGCACCAGTTGCGCACGCCACTGGGCATCCTGTCGATCCAGGCCGGCTACGCGGTGCGCGAGACCGACCCCGAGCGCATGCGCGAATCGCTGCATGCGATCGTCGCGCAGCTCGCGCGCACGCGGCGCCTGAGCGAGCAGTTGCTGGCGCTCGCGCATGCCACGCACGAGGGTGAGACCGAGGCCGCCGCGCCCGCGATCGTCGACCTCAACGCGATCGCGCGCGCCGTGGTGCTGCAGTACCTGCCACTCGCGCGCGAGCACGACCAGGACCTGGGCTGGGTCGACGCGCGCGGCGACACCGCGACCGAGGGCCTCGCCGCGCCCGACGAGGAGGAGGACGCGGCCTCGCCCGTGATCCCGGTGCGCGCGAACCCCGCCGAGCTGCACGAGCTGCTCGCGAACCTGGTGCACAACGCGATCAAGTACACGCCGCGCGGCGGCAACATCACGGTGACGGTGCGGCGCGATGCCTCGCAGGCGCTGGCCGAGGTCTGCGACAGCGGCCCGGGCATCGCGCCCGAACGGCGCGCCAGCGTGTTCGAGCGCTTCCAGCGCGACCCGGCCTCGCAGGGCCCGGGCGCACCCGCGATGCAGGGTGCCGGCCTCGGCCTCACCATCGCGCGCGGCTATGCGCGGCGCAACGGCGGCGAGATCCTGCTGGACAGCGCCGACATGCCCGAGAGCGCCAACGGTGGCGGGCTGCGCGCGATCCTCCGATTGCCGCTCGCTCGTACGTGATAACACGTATTTTGGGCCCCGAAGGCCCTTGCAAGCGTGTTGCGAAAGGGGATTGAAAGCCCCGCTTCCTAGACTGCATCGCTTCAGCCCGAAGGAGACATATGCAGCACAGCACGGGTGGTGGCGCGGCCTCGCAGGCATCGCGCGCCCCATCGACATTCAAGAAAGACTACTACGGCGGGGCCCTGATGGTGATCGTCGGACTGGCCGCCGCCTACGCCGGCTACGGCTACCGCGTCGGCGAACTCGCGCACATGGGACCGGGCTTCTTCCCGGTCGCCCTCGGGCTGCTGCTGGCCTTCATCGGCCTCTTGATGGTGATCTCGGCGCGCGGCCAGCAGCCGGCGCCCGAGGCCGCGGGCTCGCACGGCCATCCCGCCGGCCTGCCCGACCTGCGCGGCTGCGTCTGCATCGTGCTGGGCATCCTCTCGTTCCTGCTGCTCGGCGAGTACGGCGGGCTCTTGCCCGCGACCTTCGCGATCGTGTTCATCTCGGCGCTCGGCGACCGCGACAACACGCTGCGCGAGGCCTTCCTGCTCGCGCTCGCGATGATGGTCATCGCGGTGGTGGTGTTCTGGTGGGCGCTGAGCCTGCAGCTGCCGCTGTTCCAGTGGGGAGGCTGAGACCATGATCGGACAATCGCTCCACGACCTCTGGTTCGGCTTCGGCGTCGCGTTCCAGGGCTCCAACCTGCTGTGGTCCTTCTTCGGCGTGCTGGTGGGCAACCTCATCGGCGTGCTGCCCGGCATGGGCGCGCTGCAGGCCATCTCGATCCTGCTGCCGCTCACCTACGTGATGCACCCGGTGCCCGCCATCCTGATGCTGGCCGGCATCTTCTACGGCTCGCAGTACGGCGGCGCGATCGGCGCCATCCTGATGAACATGCCCTCGCACCCGCCGCACGCGGTGACCTGCCTCGACGGCTATCCGCTGACGAAGAAGGGCAAGGGCGGCGTGGCACTCGGCGTGACGATGATCTCCTCGTTCTTCGCCGCCTCGGTGGGCATCGTGGTGATGATCTTCGCCTCGCCGCTGCTGGTGCAGATCGCGTTCAAGTTCGGCCCGACCGAGATCTTCTCGATCATGATGCTGGGCCTGCTCGCGGGCTCGACCATGTCGCGCGGCTCGGCGCTCAAGGGCGTGGCGATGACGGTGTTCGGCCTGCTGTGCGGCGTGGTCGGCACCGACGTCAACAGCGGCAGCTTCCGCTTCGCCTTCGACCTGCCCGAGCTCAGCGACGGCCTCGAGCTGGTTGCGATCTCGATGGGCCTGTTCGGCGTGGCCGACTTCCTGCTCAACGTGAACCGCATGAAGAGCATCGGCGACACCGGCACGCTCAAGCTCAGCGACATGCGCCCGAGCAAGGAAGAGCTCAAGCGCGCCTTCCCCGCCATGATCCGCGGCACCGTCGTGGGCACGATCTTCGGCGCGATGCCGGGCACCGGCCCGACCATCACCACCTTCATCGCCTATGCGCTCGAGCGCAAGGTGTCGAAGACGCCCGCGGCCTTCGGCACCGGCATGATCGAAGGCGTGGCCGGGCCCGAGGCCTCTGCGCATTCGAAGACGCAGGTCGACTTCATCCCGACCATGAGCCTGGGCATCCCGGGCGACGCGGTGATGGCGCTGATCCTCGGCGCGCTGCTGATCCAGGGCATCCAGCCCGGCCCGCAGCTGATCACCGAGCACCCGGACATCTTCTGGGGCCTGATCGCCAGCTTCTGGATCGGCAACGTGATCCTGGTGGTGCTCAACGTGCCGCTGATCGGGGTCTGGGTGAAGCTCCTGAAGGTGCCCTACAAGTACCTGTTCCCGGCGGCGATGTTCTTCATCGCGGTGGGCGTGTTCAGCACGCAGAACAGCCTGTTCCAGATCTGGGAGGTGCTGGTGTTCGGCATCATCGGCGCGCTGCTGATGTCGCTCGAGTTCTCGGTCGCGCCGATCCTGCTGGGCTTCGTGCTCGGGCCGATGGTGGAGGAGAACTTCCGCCGCGCGCTGCTGCTCTCGCGCGGCGACATGTCGGTGTTCGTCACGCGCCCGATCAGCGGCACCTTCATCGGGCTGTGCGTGCTGCTGCTGATCGGCGTGGGCTACTCGGCCTGGCGCGGTTCGCGCCGCAAGTCGCAGCTGCTGCCCGACGCGCCCGACGGTGCGCCACCGGCCGAAGCGGTGACGCTGGGCAAGTAGTTTTAGAGGCCTTCGGCGAAGGCCAGCACGCGGCGCCCGTCGGCCTCGGTGTAGACCGCGGCCGGCGTGAGCCCCACGTAGCGGCCGCCCTCGTGCGGCCGCGCTTCCACCAACTGGAAGCCCACCACCTCGCCCGACTTCACGTAGCGGGTCTCGATGTAGATGCCGGTCTGGCCGGCCTTGTTGACCGGCAGCTGCGCGACCGCCGCGTAGTCCTCGGCCTTGAGCAGTGCCGTGAGGCGGTCCTTGAGGTGGAAGTCGTACCAGGCCTGCTTGTAGACCTGCGACTCGCCGGTCTTCACGTGCTTGAGCATCACCAGCAGCTTGCGCTGGAACAGCTTGAGCTCCTTCATCAGGAACTCGAACAGGTCGCCGTATTCGCCCGGTGCCGTTTCCGGTGTCTTCTGAATCGCCATCTCGCCTCGCTCGCTTTCTTCAACGTCGTTGTGGTTGTGGGTCGCGGGGCCGGTGTTCCCTCCCTCGCGGCGGGCGCACTTTACTATCGGGCGATGACGTTTCGCGCCAACTGGCGCGCGACGATGCAACAGAGTTTCACAAGTGAACCCTATCGTTTTCAGAACCGCGACGCGCACCGACCTGGCCGCCATCGTCGCCCTGCTCGCCGACGATCCGCTGGGCCGCGAACGCGAGGCCGCGGGTGCTTCACCCGCTGCCGTCGATGCGCGCTACGTCGCCGCCTTCGAGGCCATCGCGGCCGATGCGAACCAGCAACTGGTGGTGGTGACCGAGGGCGACACGGTGGTCGGCACGCTGCAACTCTCGTTCATCCCGGGCATCGCGCGCCAGGGCGCATGGCGCGGCCAGATCGAGGCCGTGCGCATCGCGGCGCAGCGGCGCGATGCGGGGCTGGGCCAGCGGATGTTCGAGTGGGCGATCGCGCGCTGCCGCGAGCGGGGCTGCACCCTGGTGCAGCTCACGACCGACAAGCGCCGGCCCGATGCCCATCGCTTCTACGAGCGGCTGGGCTTCGTGGCGAGCCACGAGGGCTACAAGCTCGCGCTGTAGAACTCAGGTGGGCGTGCTGCCCGTGTCGGGCTCGCGCACGCCGAAGGGCTTGCCCGGCAGCGGGATGAACTCGGTCTCGCCGGGCACGTGGCCCATGCGCTGCGCGGCCCAGTCCTCGCCGGCCTGCAGGATGCGTTCGCGCCGGCTCGAGACGAAGTTCCAGGTGATGTAGCGCGGCCCGTCGAGCGGTTCGCCGCCGATCACCACCAGCCGCACCGGCGCGGTCACGGGCGCCGTGAGGTTGGCGCCCTGCCCGTCGGCCAGCACGGCCATGGTGTGCATCGGCACGGCCACGCCGTCGAGGCCGATGTCGCCATCGATCGGGTAGACCGCGAGCTCGGGCGCCAGCGCGGGCAGCGCGAAGCTCGCGCCGGCCGGCAGCGCGATGTCGAGGTAGACGGTCCGCGAGAAGGTCGTGACGGGCGAGCGCGCGCCGAAGGCCTCGCCCACCAGCACGCGCACGCCCACGCCCTGCTCGAACAGCGCGGGGATCGCATCGGCCGCGGTGTGCTCGAAGGCGGGCTCCACTTCCTCATGGGCCTGCGGCAGCGCGGCCCACAGCTGCAGGCCGTGATTGACGAAGGTCTCGGCCAGCAGGCGTTCGGGCTTGCGTTCGGAGTGCACGATGCCGCGGCCCGCGGTCATCCAGTTGATGGCGCCCGGCAGGATCTCCTGCACGCTGCCGATGCTGTCGCGATGCATCATCGCGCCCTCGAACAGGTAGGTGACGGTGGCCAGGCCGATGTGCGGATGCGGGCGCACGTCGTGCGCATGGCCCGGCTGCTCGGTGGCCGGGCCGAAATGGTCGAAGAACACGAAAGGGCCGACCGAGCGGCGCACGGCCGCGGGCAGCAGGCGCCGCACGTTGAAGCCGCCCCCCAGGTCCTTGTCGTGCGGTTGCAGCAAACGGGTGGCGGGGGTGGCGTCGGTCATCGTGTTCTCTCCGTGGGTGCCCCGGGCCGGGGGCGGCCCGCTCAGGCGATGGTCAGCCGCGCGATCTTGCCACCGCGGCCACGCGCTCGCCGAAAGACCGCGCGGTGTCGAGGTCACCGCGGGGAATCTCGGCCGGGCTCGCGTCCGAGGGCGACTGCGTCAGCAGGCCGCCGTAGCCGCCGATGTAGTTGGTCGAATCGCGCGTGGCGGCCTTGTTGTTGGTCGGCAGGATGCCCATGCTGACCCAGATGCCGCTGTGCTGCATCGCGAGCGTCCACAGGTAGGTCATGGTCGTGACCTTGTCGCCGTTGATGGTGGCGCTGTTGGTGAAGCCCGCGAAGAGCTTGTCCTTCCAGCCCTGCGTGTACCAGACCTTCGACGATGCATCGGCGAATTTCTTGAACTGCCAGCTCACGCCGCCCATGTAGGTGGGCGAGCCCAGGATGATGGCGTCGGCCGCGGCCAGGGTCTCCCAGCCGCCCTCGGGCAGGTTGCCGTCCGCGTCGATGGCGAGCAGTTGCGCGCCCGCGCCGTCGGCCACGGCTTGCGCCACGCGCTGGGTATGGCCGTAGCCGGAATGGAAGACGACGACGATGTTGCTCATGTTCGGTGGCTCCTTGCGATGGGAATGGATGCGGGGATCAGCGCTTGTCGATGCTGAAGCGGCCGGGACCGAAGGCGGCGAAGGCGAGCAGGCCGCCGGCGATCGCGATGTTCTTGTTGAAGTTGATCTGCTGCGCCATCTTCATCGCGTCGGGCACGGCCCAGTACTTGTGGAAGAACAGCGCGGTCGCGACCGTGAAGATGGCCATGGCGATCGCGGTCCAGCGGGTCTTGAAGCCCAGCAGCAGCGCGATGCCCAGGCCGAGCTCGACCACGATCGCGATCGCCGCCGCCACCTCGGGCAAGGGCAGGCCGGCCGAGGTGATGTAGCCCACGGTGCCGCCGAAGCCCATGAGCTTGCCGATGCCGGCCGGGATGAACAGGTAGGCGATCAGGATGCGGCCGATCAGCGCCAGCGTGTCCTGCGCGCCGTTGGGGGTGGTGGTGGTTGCCATGGTTCGAACTCCTCGGTTGTGTTGAATGGAATGAAGGGAACGGGTCGCGAAAAAAGGCCGGGCCCTCGCCCGGCCCGGGAACACATCAGGCGGCGAGGTCGAACACCAGCACCTCGGCATCCTTGCCGCCGGCCAGCGTCAGCCGCGATTCGCCCTCGAGCAGCGCGGCGTCGCCGCCCGCGAGCTTCTGGCCATTGACCTCGAGCTCGCCGCGCACCAGGTGCACGTAGCCCTTGCGCTTCGGATCGAGCGCGAGGCTCGCGCTCTCGTCGCCGTCGAGCAGGCCCGCGAACAGGCGCGCATCGGCATGCACCGTGACCGAACCGTCGGCGCCGTCGGGCGAGGCCACCAGGCGCAGCTTGCCGCGCTTCTCGGCCGCATCGAACTTCTTCTGCTCGTAGCCGGGCTCGATGCCGCGCACGTTGGGCTGGATCCAGATCTGCAGGAAGTGCGTGGTCTCGTCGGCCTTGTGGTTGAACTCGCTGTGCATCACGCCGCGGCCGGCGCTCATGCGCTGCACGTCGCCAGGCGGGATCGATTCCACGTTGCCCATGCTGTCCTTGTGCGCCAGCTCGCCCGAGAGCACGTAGCTGATGATCTCCATGTCCTTGTGGCCATGGGTGCCGAAGCCGGCACCGGCGGCCACGCGGTCCTCGTTGATCACGCGCAGGTTGCCGAAGCCCATGTGGGCCGGGTCGTAGTAGTTGGCGAAGGAAAAGCTGTGGAACGAGCGCAGCCAGCCGTGGTCGGCATAACCGCGTTCCTGGGATTTACGGACTTGCAACATCGTCGGACTCCTTGGGCCGGTCCCGTGGGGATCATCGGCCTTCTTCGTATGCCGCGCCGGATGCGCAGCGGATGGGAAGAACTTTAGGCCCGCGCCCCCGAGGGAAAAGCGCCGCGCTTTGATGGCATCATTCAAATTTTTTGAATGATGGAGCCGCGACCATGCCCAGCCCCCGCGACGTGCTGACCCCCGATGCGCTCGCCATGCTGCAGACCGTGGCCCACACCGGCAGCTTCGCCGCGGCGGCGCGCGCGCTCGACCTCGTGCCCAGCGCGCTGAGCTACCGCGTGCGCCAGATCGAGGATGCGCTCGACGTGCTCTTGTTCGACCGCAGCGCGCGGCAGGCGAAATTGACCGAGGCCGGCGCCGAGCTGCTGCGCGAGGCGGCGCGACTGCTCGGCGAGATCGACGCCGTGGCCAACCGCGTGAAGCGCGTGGCCACCGGCTGGGAGCCGATGCTCACGATCGCGGTCGACAGCGTGATCGCGCGCGATCCGCTGCTCGACCTCGCCACCGCCTTCTTCGCGCTCGAGCCGCCGACCCGCCTGAAGCTGCGCGACGAGACCCTGCTGGGCACCATCGAGGCGCTGACCAGCGGCGAGGCCGACCTCGCGATCGGCGCGGTGCTCGATGCCGCCAGCCTGGCATTCACCGCCACCGGCCTGCGCAGCCTGCCGCTGGGCGAACTGCGCTTCATCTACGCGGTGGCGCCGCACCATCCGCTGGCGCGGCTCGAGGAACCGCTGAGCGACGCCGTGCTGCGCCAGTACCGCGCGGTGGCCGCGGCCGACTCGGCGCGCAGCAGTCCCGGCATGACGGTCAACCTGGTCGGCGGACAGGACGTGCTGACCGTGCCGACCATGCAGGCCAAGCTCGCGGCGCAGCTGCACGGCCTGGGCGGCGGCTTCCTGCCCGAGCCGATGGCACGGCCCTACATCGAGGCCGGCCACCTGGTCGAGCGCCGCACCGAGCGCCAGCCGCCGCTGGGCAGCATGCACTGCGCCTGGCGCGTGCGCGCGGCCGGCAAGCCCGGGCGCGCGCTCGAGTGGTGGCTCGCCCAGTTCGAGCACGAGGGCACGCGGCGCGCGCTGCTCGAACGGCACCGCGGCCGTTGATGCCCGCGGGACGCGCATCGTCGTTTGCCCCAGGGTGGCTGCGGCACGCGCGCAGACCGGGTTAGAGTCGGCGCAGCATCCACCGTCTTCACCTCGTCACAAGAAAAGGGTCCAGCATGACCACTCGTCCTCGCGCCAAGGCAGACCGCCACCGAACCCCGGCCCCCTCCCCCGACACCGCACCCGCCGCCGCGCCGCGCCACTACGCCGTCGTCGGCGCCGGCATGGCCGGCGTGGCCTGCGCGCGCACGCTGGTGCAGGCCGGCCACCGCGTCACGCTGTTCGAGCGCGGCGACGGGGCGGGCGGCCGCATGGCCAGCGTCGACACCGCCTTCGGCCGCTTCGACAGCGGCGCGCAGTACTTCACCGTGCGCGACGCGCGCTTCGCGCAGGCACTCGAAACCGTGCCCGGCCTGTGCCGGCGCTGGAGCGCCAACCTCGTGCGCGTGCTCGATGCCCACGGCCGCGTGGCCGAGGCCGCGCTGCCCTCGCTCGAATCGCACTGGGTGGCCCAGCCCGGCATGGACTCGCTGGTGGCGCAATGGGCGCGGCCGCTGGGCGACAGCCTGGTCACCGGCACGCAGGTCACGCGCATCGAGCCCGACGCGCTCGATGCCGCGCGCTGGCAGCTGCGCACCGCCGGTGCCGGCGACTCGCAGCGCGTGTACTCGGGCTTCGACGCGGTGCTGCTCGCGGTGCCGCCCTCGCGCGCCCGCGCGCTGCTCGAGGACGGCAAGCTGTCCCGCAGCATCAGCCGCGCGGTCGAGCCGGTGCGCATCGCGCCGTGCTGGACGCTGATGATCGCCTTCCCGCAGGCCAACCAGCCGACCATGTCGCACCTGGGCCCGCAATGGAACGCGGCGCGCAGCACGCACCACCGCGTGGCCTGGCTGGCGCGCGAATCGTCCAAGCCCGGCCGCGAACGCATCGAGCGCTGGACCCTGCAGGCCAGCGCCACCTGGTCGCAGGAACACCTGCGCGACGATGCGCCGCGCATCGAGGCCAAGCTGCTGCGCGCCTTCTCCGAGATCACCGGCATCCATGCCACGCCGGCCCATGCGCAGGCGCTGTGCTGGGCCGAGGCCCAGACCCAGGTGCCGGTGGGCCAGAGCCACCTGTGGGACGCCAAGGCGCGCATCGGCGTGGCCGGCGACTGGTGCATCGGCCATCGCGTCGAGGACGCCTTCGTCTCGGGCCTGTCGCTCGCGCTCGCGGCGCTGTAGTTCGCGTTCCGGGGCCGGCCGCGGCCCCCTGCCGTTTTCCATGCCTCCCGTCGGCCGCTTCGCTCCCTCGCCCACCGGCCCGCTGCATGCGGGCTCGCTGGTCGCCGCGCTCGCGAGCTGGCTCGACGTGCGCGCGCAAGGCCCGCGGGCGCGCTGGCTGGTGCGCATCGAGGACGCCGACACCGAGCGCTGCCTGCCGGGCATGGGCGAGCGCATCCTGCGCCAGCTCGCCGACTGCGCGCTGATCCCCGACGAAGAGCCCGTGTGGCAGACCGCGCGCACCGCGCGCTACGAGGCTGCGCTGGCTCGCCTGCGCGAACGCGGCCTCGCCTACCCCTGCGGCTGCTCGCGCAAGGACATCGACGAAGCGCTCGCGCGGCTCGGCCGGCAGCACGAGCGCCATGGCGAGCGCGTCTACCCCGGCACCTGCCGCGACGGCCTGCATGGCAAGCCCGCGCGCGCCTGGCGCTTCGCCACGCAGAAGTTCGAGGCCGCGGCGCCGGGCGAACTCCACTGGACCGATCGCCGCCTCGGCGCGCAAGGCCAGGACGTGGTCCGCGAGGTCGGCGACTTCGTGCTGCGCCGCGCCGACGGCCCCTGGGCCTACCAGCTCGCGGTGGTGGTCGACGATGCCGACCAGGGCGTGAGCGACGTGGTGCGCGGCGAGGACCTGGCCGACAACACCGCGCGCCAGATCCTGCTGCAGCGCGCGCTCGGGCTGCCGACGCCGCGCTACCTGCACACGCCGCTGGTGCGCGGCGCCGACGGCCACAAGCTCTCGAAGCAGAACGGCGCGGCGGCCTTCGACACCGCCACCCCCGAGGCCGCGCGCGCCGCGCTCGAGGCGGCGGCACGCGTGCTCGGCCTGGGCCCGGCCGCGGGCGCTTCCTGCGCCGAGGCGCTGGCCGGCTGGGTGCCCGCATGGCGCGCTCTCTACAATTCGCGGCCGCAATGACCTTTCCCGATACCGTGTCCCACGACCTTCCGCCCGCCGACGACGCAGGCGACAGCACTACGCCCCATCCGCTGCACCGCCGCCTCAAGAGCTTCGTGAAGCGCGGCGGCCGCACCACCGACGGCCAGGCGCGCGCCTTCGCCGAGCTGGGCCCGCTGTTCCTGCTGCCCTACCGCGAGCAGACGCTGGACCTGGCCGCCGCCTTCGGCCGCGAGGCGCCGACCGTGCTCGAGATCGGCTTCGGCATGGGCGAGGCCACGGCCCACATCGCGACCGTGCGGCCCGACACCGACTTCCTCTGCTGCGAGGTGCACGAGCCCGGCGTGGGCGCGCTGCTCAAGCGCATCGGCGAGCAGAGCATCCCGAACATCCGCATCTGCGCGCACGATGCCGTCGAGGTGCTCGACCACATGCTGCAGCCCGCCACGCTGGCCGGCGTGCACGTGTTCTTTCCCGATCCCTGGCACAAGAAGCGCCACAACAAGCGCCGGCTGATCCAGGCCGAGTTCGTGACCAAGCTCGCGCAGCACCTGCGCCCCGGCGGCTACATCCATTGCGCCACCGACTGGCAGCCCTATGCCGAGCAGATGCTCGAGGTGCTGTCGGCCGAGCCGCTGCTGCGCAACACCGCCGCCGACTACGCGCCCAAGCCCGACTACCGGCCGCTGACCAAGTTCGAGAACCGCGGCCTCAAGCTGGGCCACGGGGTCTGGGACCTGGTGTTCGAACGCGCCTGAGCGCGCCCTGCGTCAGTCCTCGACCACGAAGCGGAACGGCAACCGCATCGCGCTGCGCAGGCCCTGGCCGTTCGCGTCGCGCGCCGGCTCGAAACGCCAGGCCTGGAGCGACTTCGTCACCGCCTGCGACAGCAGCGGATGCGGCGAGCTGAGGATCCGGATGCGATCGGCACGCCCCTCGGGGTCGACGTCGAAGGCCGCGACCACCGTGCCCGCCACGCCCTGCTCGGCCAGTTGCGAGGGATAGGGCGGGATCGAGCGCTGCAGCACGCGCGCGTCGGACACCGGCGCTGGCCGCCGCGCCGGTGCCGGATCCGCCATCGGCGCGGGCGCGGGCGCGATCGTGGGGGGCGCGGCGATCTCCAGCGCCGGCGTCCCGGTCCCGCCCTGCGAGAAGCCGGCCTCCGGTGCCTCCGGCGCCCTGTTCCGGGCCAGGTCGGTGCAACCGGCCAACACGGCACATCCCAGTGCCAGCACAGCGATCTTGTTCATGCGGGCGATTCTGCATGGGCAAAACTTCCCGTCGGGCATCCAAATTGCTACACTTTTTTACTATTTTTAGCAAAAGGTGTCCGATGAACGACGCACGCAGACAGTGGCTGATGAAGACCGGCGCCCTGCTGACCCTGGGCACGGCCCTGCCCCGCGCGTTCGCGCAGGCCACCCGCGCGGCCGCGCCCGCCGGCGCCCGCGTGGTGCTGCTCGGCCAGTCGGTGCCGCTGACCGGCACGGCCGGCGAGATCGGCCTGGCCTTCGCGGCCGGCAGCCGGCTCGCGGTGAGCGACTTCAACGAGCGCAATGCCGCCAGCGGCCTGCAGCTCAAGCTGCTGCAGCTCGACGACGGCTACGACGCCGCCCGCGCGGCGGCCAACGCCCGCACCCTGCTGTCGCGCGACAAGGCCGACATGCTGTTCGGCTTCGTCGGCACCGCCAGCAGCAATGCCGGCGCCGAGGTCGCCACCCAGCAGGGCAGCCTGCTGTTCGCGCCCTTCGCGGCCTCGGACACCCTGCGCGGCCCCGCGCATCCCAACGTGTTCCATGTGCGCCCCGGCATGATCGACGAGGCGCTGAAGATCGTGCGCCAGTGCGCCACCGTGGGGCAGACCCGCATCGCGCTGGTGGGCGACGACGACGCGATGGGCCATGCCGGCCTCGCGGCGGTGCAGCAGGCTGTGAGCGAACTCAAGCTGCCGCCGCTGGTCGCCACCGCGCTGGTGCCCGCGGGTGGCGGCAAGCCGCTCGAGGAGGCGCTCAAGGCCGTGCAGAAGCCCTCGCCGCAGGCCATCGTGCTGGTGTCGCTCTCTGGCACCACGGCCAATGCCATCCGCGCGCTGCGCAAGAGCGGCTACACCGGCAGCTTCATGGCCTTCTCGATCGTGGGCATCGACCCGCTCTACGCCGAGCTCGGCAAGGACATCGGCGGCATCGTGATCTCGCAGGTCGTGCCCTCGCCGCGGCCTTCGGCGATCCCGATCGTCAAGGAGTACCGTGCCGCGGTCGACAACTCCGACCAGGCACCTTCGTACGAAGGCCTCGAGGGCTTCATCGCCGCCAAGACCGTGGGCGAGGCGGTGCGCCGCGCGGGCCGCGGCTTCACGCCGCAGAGCCTGCAGCGCGTGATGGGCGCGATGACCGACTACGACGTCGGCGGCTTCCGCATCAACCTGCGCCCGGGCCTGCGCGACAACGTGCGCAGCATCGACCTGATCAGCATCTCTTCGGACGGCCGCGTGCTGCGCTGAAGCTTCAGGCCAGGTTCGGGTGGTAGCCCACGGGCGAATAGATCACCACCAGCGCCGTGGCCGGCCCCGCGAGCGCATGCCCGCGGTGCGGGATGCGCGCGTCGAAATGCAGCGTGTCGCCGGGTTCGAGGATGAACTTGTCGCCCCCGACCTGCCACTCCACGCGGCCCGTGAGCACGTGCATCATCTCCTCGCCCTCGTGCTCGAAGAACACGAACTTGTCGACCTTGTCGGGGAAGGTGAACAGGAAGGGCTGCAGCGCGCGGTCGGTGGTGGCGTCGGTCAGCGCGAAGTAGTCGTAGCCGAAGGCGCTGCCGCCCATCACGGTCGGGCGCTTGTCGGCATGCCGCACCAGGCTCACGCCGCGCCAGCTCTGCTGCGCATGCGCGTTGTCGGTGAGCAGGCTCGCGGCCTCGATGCCCAGCACGCTCGCGATGCGCGCCAGCGAGCCGATCGGCGGCACCTTCTGGCCGCTCTCGATGCGCGAGAGGTAGGCCTTGCCGAAGCCGGCCTGTTCGGCCAGCGCCGCGAGCGTGAGGCCCGCCTCGAGGCGGCGCTGCTTGAGACGCACGCCGAGGTCCACATGGGCCGGCACCTCGGCGGGGGCCGCTGCCACGGCTGGAGCGGCGGGGGCCGCCGCGCGCCTGGGCGCGCGGGCGGTTTTCTTTGAAGCAACCATGCTCCGAATTTAACGGAACCGGTTTACCTGCCGGCACACCCGGTTGCCCGGATGGCCGGCACCGCGCGAGAAGAACTCAGTTCTTGTCGGCTTCGAAACCCGCTGCGTTGAAGAACACATTGGGCTTGCGATAGATCGCGAGGATGGTGCAGCCCTCGTCCGAGCGCGTCTCGTGCAGCGAGCCCGGCTGGCGCCAGACGAACTGGCCCGCGCGGCAGATGCCGTCGTGGTCCGAGAACGAACCCTCGAGCACCCAGCTCTGCTCGATCTCGGGATGCTTGTGGAACGGCAGCACCGCGCCGGGCTCCCACTTGAGCAGCACCGTCATCTCGCCCGATGCGTCGTTGCGGTAGAGCACCTTCATCTGGATCTTCGGAAACTGCGAGGGCCGCCATTCGAGCGTGGCGGGATCGACGTAGACGGAACCACCGATGGTGGGTTGCAGCTTGCCGGAGAGGCGTTCCTTGAAGACGGCGGACATGGTGTTTGACTCCTGTGAATGAATGGATGGGTGGGGGACGGGGGACATCGCCGCAGCGGGTGGATTCGATTCTAGATCGAAGTTTCCCATTGGACAACTTTTGAAATCATGGGACAGATCAGGCGGCGAAGCGCAGCCGGTTGGCCTCGCGCGCGGCGCCGTATTCCATGATCCGGGCCACCTCGGCCGCGGGTGCGGGGCCGAAGCGTTTCTCGATCAGGTACAGCACGGCGTCGATGCACAGCGTGACGCCGCCGCCAGTGACCACGCGGCCGTTGTCGACCACGAGCGCGGGCTCGGTGCGGATCGCCGGATAGCGTTGCCGCAGCTCATCGAGCGGCGAGGTCTCGGGTGGCACCACCTCGAACTTGGTGGTCGCGCGCAGGCCGTCGAGCACGCCGGCCTCGGCCAGGATCATCGCGCCGGTGCAGACCGAGCAGACCAGCGCTTCGGGCGCCACACGGCGCACGAACTCGAGCACGCGCGCATCCTGCGAGGCGGCGCGCCAGCCGGGCCCGCCGGGCACCAGCAGCACGTCGACCTCGCGCACCTCCTCGAAGCTCCTGTTCGGCAGCACCTGCAGGCCGTTGGCGAGCGTGACCGGCGCGCGGTCGAAGGACACGGTCTGGTAGCCGAGCTCGGGGATCACGCGCCGCGCCATCGAGACCACGCCGATGGCGGCGAGGTCCACGGGCTCGATGCCCTCGTAGAGCAGGAAGGTCATGTGCATGCGCGGGTCTCCGTTCTGAATGAAAAAAGCGTGGGGGTCATGGTTCGAGGATCAGGCGCTCGCGCTTGGCGGTGTCGAAGGCATGCGCGTCGGCATCGGCCAGCGGCCGGGTGTCGGCCGCCACCGGCCACTGCGCCGCGAGCCGCGCATTGAGCGCGATCCAGTCGCGCTGGTCGGGCGCGAGGTCGGCCGCGGGATGGATCGCCTGCACCGGGCACACCATCTCGCACAGGCCGCAGTTGGCGCAGGCGCGCGGATCGATGACCACGAAGTTCGGTCCTTCGTGGAAGGCGTTCTGCGGGCACACCGACACGCACTCGCCATAGCGGCATGCGATGCAGGCTTCGGTCACGACGAAGGTCATGCGGCCGCGCTCAGAAGTTGCGCACCGAGTCGTCGCGCGTTTCGTGCGCGAAGAAGGCCGCCACCAGCGTCACGCAGGCCAGGCCGATCAGCATGATCGACACGCCCGCGGTGCCGCCGAGCTTGCCCACCAGCAGGGTGGCGAGGATCGGCGCCAGTCCGCCGCCGAGCGCGGCCGACACCTGGAAGCCGAAGGAGGCGCCGGTGTAGCGCACGCGCGCGCCGAAGAGCTCGGGAAAGTAGGTGGCCTGCGGACCGAACATCAGGCCGTGGCCGAAGCTCAGCGCCACCGCGGTCGCGGCGATGATGATCCACGGATCGCGCGTGTCGACCAGCCAGAACAGCGGGAACGCGAAGACGATGGTGAAGAGCGTGCCCGCGAAGTAGAACGGGCGGCGCCCGACGATGTCCGACAGCCAGCCGAACAGCGGAATCGTCACCACCTCGATCGCCGCCGCGACCATGATCGCGTTGAGCAGCATCTCCTTGGGCAGGCCCAGGTTCTTGGTCGCGTAGACCACCATGAACACCGTGAGCATGTAGACCCACGAGACTTCGCAGATCTTCAGGCCGACCGCGATCAGGAAGTTCTTCGGATCGCGGAACACCGCTTCGGCGAAGGGATTGCGCGCGATCTCCTTCTTGGCCTTCATCTCGAGGAACACCGGCGACTCCGACACCCGCGTGCGGATGAAGGCACCGAGCGCCACCAGCACCACGCTCAGCAGGAAGGGCACGCGCCAGCCCCAGGCCATGAAGTCCTCCTCGGGCAGGGTCGACACCATCGAATAGACGCCCGCCGACAGGATCAGGCCGATCGGGAAACCGACCTGCACCAGGCTGCCGCACAGCCCGCGCCGGCGCTTCGGCGCATGCTCGAGCACCATCAGCGCCGCCCCGCCCCACTCGCCGCCCAGGCCGATGCCCTGCACGATGCGCAGCACGATCAGGAGGATCGGCGCCCAGATGCCGATCTGCTGGTAGGTCGGCAGCAGGCCGATGGCGAAGGTGCCGAGTCCCATGATCGCGAGCGTCAGCAGCAGCATCGACTTGCGGCCCAGCCGGTCGCCGAAGTAGCCGAACACCGCGCCGCCGAAGGGCCGCGCGAAGAAGCCCACGGCCGCGCTGCCCAGCGCGGCCAGCGTGCCCATCAGCGGGTCGTCGGCGGGAAAGAAGATCTTGTTGAAGACCAGCGCGGCGGCGGTGCCGTAGATCAGGAAGTCGTACCACTCGATGATGGTTCCGACCGAGCTGGCGAACACGACACGGCTGACTTCGGAGCTGTCGGTCTCGGCCGACCGTCCCTCCTGGGCCAGCGCGGGGTTTGCGGGGTGATTCATGGTGGTGGCTCTCCGATGCGAGGTTGATGGCTCTGCTGGCGGGGACCGCCCGCCTCGAGGGCGGCGGCGGCACGGGTTGCCCGTTTTCGTGCACGGGCGTTGGAAGCTGCGCGAAGATTAGTTTTGTTTCCCAATGGGAAACATATCGCTTTCCCTGAGATGAAATATCCGCCGCTCCAGGGGTAAATCCCGTATCGGGAGTTGCCCATTTTTGGTGAATAAGTTTCCCATCGGGCTACTTCTTCGCAAGAGCCATGCCACGGGACGGCGCCGGAGACCGCCCTCTTAGAATCCAGGCCCAAGAGATGGCGTACCTCTTCGAACCGCCGCACCTCCGTGCGGCTGATGACGCCTACAGACACCTGACCTCGTCAGGGCTGTAGGCGCTCGCGTGCATGCATCCCCCGCTGGTCAGGCCGATCGATCCGAGCCCCTGAACCATGCGCAAACTTTCCAACTTCGAACCGCTGCAACTGCTGCCCTTCATCGGCCGATGGCTGCTGCTCGCCACGCTCGTGGCCGCCCTGGCCGGCACCGCCTCGGCCTTCTTCCTGCACGCCCTCGACCTGGCCACGGCCTGGCGCGAGGCCCATCGCTGGATCGTCTGGCTGCTGCCCGTCGCCGGCATGGCCGTGGGCCTGGCCTATCACCGGCTCGGCAAGCAGGTGGACGCCGGCAACAACCTGCTGATCGAGGAGATCCACGACCCTCGCCAGGTGGTGCCGCTGCGCATGGTGCCGCTGGTGCTGGGCGGCACCGTGGTCTCGCACCTGTTCGGCGCCTCGGTCGGCCGCGAGGGCACGGCCGTGCAGATGGGCGGCGCGCTGGCCGATCAGCTCACGCACGTGTTCCACCTGCAGCGCGACGACCGCCGCGTGCTGCTGATGAGCGGGATCGCCGCGGGCTTCGCGTCGGTGTTCGGCACGCCGCTGGCCGGGGCCATCTTCGGCCTCGAGGTGCTGGCCATCGGCCGCATGCGCTACGACGCGCTCTTTCCCTGCATCGTCGCGGCCTTCGTGGCCGACCGGGTCTGCACCGCCTGGGGCATCCACCACACCCACTATGCGATCGGTGCGGTGGGCGCCATCGACGCCTGGCGCGTGCTCGCGGTGGTCCTCGCGGGCATCGTGTTCGGCCTGGTCGGCATGCTGTTCGCCACCGCGGCCCATGCGCTGGGCGCGCTGGTCAAGCGCCTGATCGCCTACCCGCCGCTGCGTCCCTTCGCGGGCGGCGTGGTCATCGCCACGGCGGTGTGGGCGCTCGATGCCCACCGCTACATCGGCCTGGGCATCCCCGACATCGTCCGCTCGTTCCAGGCGCCCATGCAGCCCTGGGATTTCCTCGCCAAGCTGGTCTTCACCGTCGCCTCGCTGGGCACGGGCTTCAAGGGCGGCGAGGTCACGCCGCTGTTCTACATCGGCGCGACCCTGGGCAACGCGCTGGCGCCGCTGCTGCACATGCCCTTCGCGCTGCTGGCCGGCATCGGCTTCGTCGCCGTCTTCGCGGGGGCCGCGAACACCCCGATCGCCACCACCCTGATGGCGATGGAACTGTTCGGCGCCGACATCGGCCCCCTGGCCGCGATCGGCTGCGTCACCGCCTACCTGTTCTCGGGGCACACGGGCATCTACCGCGCGCAGCGCATCGGCCACCGCAAGCACCACGGGCGCGCCGCGGAGGACGGCAGGCGCGCTTGAACGCCGGACGGTTCAGGCCGTGCTGTCGAGCAGCAGCTCCGCGAAGCGCTGCTGCACGTAGAGCGCGGTGGCGCCCAGCGGCCGCCCCTGCAGCCACAGCATGCGCACCGACAGCCGCGGCAGCGCGAGCGCGGGGCACGGCAGTTCCTTGAGGGCCTGGCGGTAGCCCTCGTAGTGCGCGATGTTGACGGGCAGCACGGCCCATCCGAGCTTGTCGGCCACCATCTCGGCCGTGCTGTAGAAGCTGTCGGAGCGCCAGACGCGCGGGCTGTAGGCCACCTCGTGCACGTCGTCCGCATGCATCAACAGTTGCCGGTGCCCGACCAGGTCCTTGCGCCGCACGGTGCGGCCGTCGGCCAGCGGATGGTCGACCGCCACGAACACGCCCTGCGGCACGCTGCCGATGCGGCGCAGCTCGAAGCAGGCACGCGCCGGGCCACGGTCGAAATGGAAGGCCACGCTCGCGCGCTCCTGCTCCACGTAGTCGGCCACCTCGGTGGCGGTGCCGTTGAGCAGCGTGAGTTCGAGGCTCGGGTACTTCACCGAGATCTCTCGCAACAGCGTGGCGATGGCGGTGTACGGCAGCGCCTCGTCGAAGGCCATCGAGAGCGCGGCCTCGCTGCCGTCGTGCAGCGAGCGCGCGCGCTGGTCGAGCTGCTCGGCCTGGCGCAGCAGCTCGCGCGCCTCGAGCAGCAGCACCTGCCCCGCCTCGGACAGCTGCGCATTGCGCCGCGAGCGATCGAACAGCGCCACGCCGAGGTCGGCCTCGAGCAGGCCAATGGCCGTGCTCACGGCCGACTGGGCCTTGCCGAGCCGGCGCGCGGCCGCCGAGAACGAGCCGCAGTCGGCGGTGGTGACGAACTGGCGCAACTGGTCGACGGTCCATTCCATGGGCCTGCCTCTCTTTATCTATTTATCAGATGGATTTCATCTTTATTCATCCATTCTATTGAAGCAAGATCGGCAGTCCAGGCGAGGCGACCTCGCCCCGTCCCTGAAAAGAGAAGTCCGTTCGTATGCCGATCTCCCGTCTCGCGATGCCCCGCATCCATACCGCCCCCATCGACCTGAACTGGTGCCACGACCCGGCGCAGGAAGCCGCCATCGCCGCGCTGTTCATGCGCCAGCTGAGCCCGCGCTACATCTCGCATTCCGAGTTGCAGGGCGAGCGCGCCGTCGCGCCCGGCGAATGGCGCCGCGACCTGCCCGAAGTGCTGCGCGCCGAACTGCGGGAAACGCTCGCGCTGCCGCCGGCCACGGCCGCCTCGCTGATCGCCACCGCGCATGCCGGCGATGCGCTGGCCGCGATCGCGCTGGTGTCCATCGACGAGGTCGGGCGCGCCGCGCGCGCCTTCGCCACGCTCGACGACCTCGTGGTCGATGCGCCGTTCCAGTCGGCCGGCGTCGGCGGCCAGCTGTTCGACTGGGTTTGCGCCGAACTGCGGCAGCGCGGCATCGCGCGCCTGTTCCTCGAGAGCGGCCTCGGCAACCAGGGCGCGCACCGTTTCTTCGAGGCGCGCGGCTGCATGCCGGTCTCGGTCACGATGCTCAAGGAACTGGAGGCCTGAGCGATGAATACCGTGTTCAGGCAATGGGTCACCCTGGTGATCGTCTCGATGGCGCTGCTCTTGATCGTGGTCGACATGACCGTGCTCTACACGGCGCTGCCCACGCTCACGCACGATCTCGCGGCCTCCTCGTCCGAGAAGCTCTGGATCGTCAACGCCTACACCGTGGTGGTGTCGGGCTTCCTGCTCGGCATGGGCGCGCTCGGCGACCGCGTGGGCTACAAGCGCATGTTCCTCGCGGGCCTCGTCGTGTTCGGCGTGGCCTCGCTGAGCGCCGCCTATGCCGGCAGCCCCGCGGCGCTGATCGCGGCGCGCGGCCTGCTGGGCGTGGGCGCCTCGATGATGATGCCGGCCACGCTGGCCATCATCCGGCTCGCCTTCGCCGACGAGCGCGAGCGCGCGGTCGCCATCGGCGTCTGGGCCTCGGTCGCCTCGGGCGGCGCCGCGTTCGGCCCGGTGGTCGGCGGCGTGCTGCTCGAGTACTTCTGGTGGGGCTCCGTGTTCCTCATCAACGTGCCGGTGGTCGTGCTCGCGCTGGTGCTCGGCGCCTGGCTGCTGCCGGGGCGGCGCGCGGGCGCCACCGCGCAGCCGAAGCCCTTCGACGTCGTCGGCTCGGTGCAGGTGTTCGTGGCGCTGGTCTGCCTGGTGCTCGCGATCAAGGAATTCGCCAAGCCCGCGCCCTCGGGCCTCGCGATGGGCATCAGCGGCGCGCTGAGCCTGCTGGCCATGGCGCTGTTCGCGCGCCGCCAGCGTCGCAGCGCGAGCCCGCTGGTCGACTTCCGGCTGTTCCGCGACCCCTATTTCTCGGGCGGCGTGATCGCGGCCATCGTGGCCTCGGTGGCGCTGATCGGCGTCGAGCTGGTGTTCAGCCAGCGGCTGCAGCTGGTGAGCGGCCTCACGCCGCTGCAGGCCGGCCTGACGATCCTGCCGGTGCCGCTCGCCGCCTTCGTGGCGGGCCCGCTCGCGGGCATGCTGCTGCCGCGCATCGGTTCGCGCCCGCTGATCCTCGGCGGCCTGCTGGCCACCGCGCTCTCGCTGTGCGGGCTGGCGCTGGCCGTCGATGCCACGGGCGCATTCAAGCTCGCGGTGCTGGTGCTGCTGGGCCTGGGCGTGGGCGCGACCATCACGGCGGCCTCGAACGCGATCATGAACAACGCGCCGGCCGAGCACGCGGGCATGGCCGCGTCGATCGAGGAGGTGTCGTACGAACTGGGCGGCGTGCTCGGCATCGCGCTGCTCGGCAGCGTGCTCTCGTCGACCTACACGGCCACGCTGGCCATTCCCGACACGCTGGCGGTGCCGGCCTCGGCGCGCGACGGCATCGATGGCGCCCTGCTCGCGGCCGAGACGCTGCCCACCCAGGCCGGCACGCAGCTCGTGGCGCTCGCGCACACGGCCTTCGACCAGGCCTTCTTCGCGGTGATGGCGGTGGCGGTGATGGCGGTGGCCGTGGTGATCGTCGTCGCGGCGGCCTGCTCGGTGGCCGTGCTCGGCTGGCGCAGCGCGAAACCGCGCTGCGCCTGAGCCCAGCTCTCAGCCCTTCGCGGCCTCGTCGATCAACGCCGCCACCTCCACCGGCTTCGACGCCAGCGAGGCGTGGCTGGCGGCCAGCGTGATGACCTTGCGCGCGCCGAGGCGCGCCGACATGCGCTCCTGGTTGGCCAGCGCGATCATGCGGTCGTCGCTCGAGATCTGGTACCACGAGGGCTTGTTCTTCCAGGCCGGCGCCGTGATGGCGTCGCCGAAGGTGCTGGCCAGCGGCGCCTTCTGCGTCACGCCCATCACCAGGCCCTCATCGGCGCTCAGGTCCTGGCAGAAGCTCTCGTGGAACTTCTCGGGCTTGACCCACAGGTAGCCGTCGCTGTCGGGCGCGAGGTTGGGCACCGCGACCGGCGGATGCTGCTCGGTGATGGCGCCGGGGCTCTCGCCCGCATCGGGCGCGAAGGCCGCGATGTAGACCAGCCCGACCACGTTCGGCAGGTCGCCCGCCTGCGTGATGACGGCGCCGCCATAGGAGTGGCCCACCAGCAGCACCGGACCCGGCACCTGCGCCACCATCCTGCGCGTGCGCTCGGCGTCATCGGCCAGCGAGGTCAGCGGCAGCTCGACCGCGCGGATGCCCACATGGCCCTTGCGCGAAAGCTCGACGATGACCTTGGCCCAGTGCGCGGCGCCACCCCAGAAACCATGGACCAGAACGACTGTCGGCATGTTGCTCATGATTCGGAACCTTCCCTGTAGAACGAAAGACCGCCTGGCCCCCATGGCATGGCGGGAGGCCGTTATACGCCGCGCCATCGACCCGTCGGTGACAACCGTTCAGCCCGTGCTGACCATGCGCTGCAGCGCCTCGAGCGACAGCAGTTCGATGCGGCCATAGCCCAGCGCCACCACGCCCTCGCCCGCGAGCGCATTGAGTTCCTTCGACAGCGTCTGGCGCGTCACGCCGAGCATCATCGCCAGCGCCTCCTGCGGCAGCGCCACGCGCTGGCGCGTGTGCTGCGACTGCGTGGCATCGCCGCGCGCCAGCACCAGCAGCCGGTGCGCAACGCGCGCGCGCAGGCTGCGCAGCGTGGCGTCCTCGGCCAGGCCGTAGAGCATGCGCACGCGCGCGGCCAGCATGGCGGCGATCGCGTTGGCGAACAGCACGTCGCGCATCAGCAGCCCGAAGGACCGCGGCGAGATCACCAGCAGGTCGAGCGCCTCGAGCGCGGTGGCGTCGTGGGTGCGCGGCGAGCCGTCGATCAGCGTGATCTCGCCGAACCAGTTGCCGGGCTCGAGCACCGCGAGGATCGCCTCGCGGCCGTCCTGGCGCAGCGACGAGATCTTGATGGTGCCCGCGGCCAGCCCGAAGAAGCCGCCGTCGGCGATCACCGGATCGCCCTGGCGGAACACCATGGCGCCGCGCCGCAGGTGGATCAGCTCGGCCGCGCCCAGCAGGTTCTCGCGCTGCGCGCGCGGCATGCTCATGAACCAGGGGTTGGACTCCATCGCCGCGCGATGGGCGGCGGACAGGCGCGGTTTGGCGGGAGCGGACATGCGGTGCGGCGGTGGCCGGAAAGAGGTGGAGGCCGATGGCGCGAGACAAGTCGGCGACAGGCGCGGGCGGGGTTTACCTGCAGCCTCAATTGTCAAATTCTTGACAGTTGAGCGTCAAGCCCGGGTCTACAGTGCCCTCACCCACGAACGAGAGACCCACCGGAGACGACAACGATGAATGCACGGGCAAGCTTCAAGACCATGCAGGACAGCACGCGCGAGGACTGGCAGCTGATCGGCGGCGAATTCATGCAGTTCACGCGCGGCCTGCCGGAGCGCGTGATCAAGCACCTGCAGATCCTCGAGGGCGACTACGGCGGCTTTCCGGTCGACCGCTACACCCACTCGCTGCAGACCGCCACCCGCGCGCTGCGCGACGGCCGCGACGAGGAGTACGTGGTGTGCGCGCTGCTGCACGACATCGGCGACACGCTCGGCAGCTTCAACCATCCCGACATCGCCGCCGCGATCCTCAAGCCCTTCGTGAGCGAGGCCAACCACTGGATGGTGCAGAACCACGGCATCTTCCAGGGCCACTACTTCTTCCACCATATCGGCCTGGACCGCGACATGCGCGACAACTTCAAGGGCCACCCGCACTACGAGCGCACGGCCGAGTTCTGCGCGCTCTACGACAACCCGGCCTTCGACCCGAAGGCCGAGACCCTGCCGATCGCCGAATTCGAGCCGATGCTGCGGCGCGTGATGGCGCAGCCGAAGCAGAGCATCTACAAGTCGGCGCTGAAGGAGCCGGCCACGGCTTAAAAAATCGGACATCCGAACGCAGTCGACAACCTCCAAAGGACCCCCACCATGAACGCCACCACCCAATCCGAAGTCCAGAAGCTCGTCTCCGCCGAGGAATGGCAATTGCGCGTCGACCTCGCCGCCTGCTACCGCCTGGTGGCGCTGTACGGCTGGAGCGACCTCGTGTTCACCCACATCAGCGCGCGCGTGCCCGGCCCCGAGCACCACTTCCTGATCAATCCCTATGGCCTGATGTTCGACGAGATCACGGCCTCGAGCCTGGTCAAGGTCGACCAGCAGTGCAACAAGATCATCGACTCGCCCTACCCCGTGAACCCGGCCGGCTTCGTGATCCACAGCGCCGTGCATGCCGCGCGCGAGGACATCCAGTGCGTGCTGCACACGCACACCAAGGCCGGCATCGCGGTCAGCGCGCAGAAGAACGGCGTGCTGCCGATCAGCCAGCAGTCGACCTTCGTGCTGGCGTCGCTGGCCTATCACGACTACGAGGGCGTGGCCTTCCGCGATGACGAGAAGCCGCGGCTGCAGGCCGACATGGGCCACGCCAACTTCCTGATGCTGCGCAACCACGGCCTCCTGACCTGCGGCAAGACCATTGCCGATGCGTTCCTTTCGATGTACACCTTCGAGAACACCTGCCAAATCCAGATCGCGGCCCAGTCGGGCGGCAGCGAACTCACGCACGTGAACCCGCAGATCATCGAAGGCGTGGGCCAGGCCATGAAGGTGCAAAGCGGCGGCCTCGGCGGCATGTTCGTCTGGCCCTCGCTGATCCGCAAGCTCGACCGCATCGACGACAGCTACAAAAACTAGGGCCTGTAAACACTATTCAAGGGGTCGCGTTGCCCCGCAAAGGGGCTGGATGCAAGGCGCCCGCGCGCAGCAAGGCGTCCGCCTTGCAAGCGCGGGCAACGCCGCAGACGGCCCCTTTGCGGGGCAACCCGGAGGGAAGCTCGCCAAAGCCCGCCCCTCGGCGTTGCGCTCCTAGCGTGTGCGGACGCACACGCGTCGTCGCGCGCCTTGATGGGCGGGCTCTGGCGAGCTTCGCGACCCCTTGAATAGTGTTAACAGGCCCTAAAACGCGTCGACCCCGGTTTCCCAGGCTGCCAGCACCCGCGCGACGGGGGCCGGCAGCCATTTTTTTAGATCCAGAAGAACGAATGAGGAGACAAGACCCATGGACGCCACGCTCATCGTGACCCGCTTCCTGTTCGGCGCGCTCGCGCTCGTGATGTTCGGGCTCGGGCTGTCGCTCTCGCTCGACGACTTCCGGCGCCTGTTCCGGCATCCGAAGGCCGTGACCATCGCGCTGCTGCTGCAGGTCGTCGGCCTGCCGCTGGCCTGCTACGCGATCATCGTGGGCTTCGGGCTCTCGCCGGTGTTCGCGATCGGGCTCATGCTGCTCGCGGCCTCGCCCGGCGGCATCTCGGCCAACCTGTTCTCGCACCTGTTCGGCGGCAACGTGGCGATGAACATCTCGCTCACGGCCGTCAACACGCTGCTGTCGATCGTCACGCTGCCGCTGATCGCCAACTGGGCCATCAACCATTTCGCGCAGAGCGGCCAGGTGGTGCCGCTGCAGACGCGCAAGCTGGTCGAGGTGATCGCCATCGTGCTGATCCCGGTGGCCATCGGCATGTTCGTGGCCTCGCGCCGGCCCGGCTTCGCGGCGCGCATGGAGAAGCCGACCAAGATCTTCAGCGGCGTGGTGCTCGCGGTGGTCACGGTGCTGGCGATCGCGAACGAGTGGAAGACCATGGCCGCCACCTTCGCCGAGATCGGCCTGCCGGTGGTGCTGTTCAACGTGCTGAGCCTGCTCGCGGGCTACTACCTGAGCCGCGCCGCGGGCCTCGAGAAGCCGCTGGCCACCGCCATCAGCTACGAGATCGGCATCCACAACTCCACCTTGGCGATCTTCGTCGCGGTCAGCGTGCTCGGCAGCTTCCAGCTCGCGCTGCCGGCCGCGGTGTACTCGGTGGCGATGTACGTCACCGCCCCGCTGTTCGGATGGTTGCTGCTGCGCCACCGCGCGCCCGAAGTGGCGCCTGCGCGATGATGCGCGCATGGAACTGAGGCAACTGCGCTACTTCGTCAAGGTCTGCGAACTGCGCAGCATGGGCCGCGCGGCGGTCGAGCTCGGCGTGGTCACCTCGGCGCTGAGCCAGCAGATCAGCCGGCTCGAAAGCGAGCTCGCCACCCGCCTGCTGCAGCGCAGTTCCACGGGCGTCACGCCCACCGATGCCGGCCTGGCCTTCCTGCAGCAGGCCCAGCTCACGCTGCGCCATGCCGACGACGCGGTGCGCGCGGCGCAGCAGGCGCGGCTGTCGGGCCATGTCAGCGTGGGCCTCGCGCCCACCACCGCCACCGTGCTCGGCGTGCCGCTGATGCGCGCCATGCAGGAGCGCTATCCCGAGGTGCGGCTGCACATGGTCGAGGCGCTGTCGGGCCATCTCACGACCATGCTGCATGCGCGCCAGCTCGACCTGGCCGTGCTGTTCCAGACCGACACGCCGCGGCGCTGGAGCGTCTCGCCGCTGCTGGCCGAGAAGCTCTTCGTCGTGGCCTCGCCCACGCTCGCCAGGCGCCCCATGGGCACCAAGGTGCGGCTCTCGCAGCTGGCCGAGGTACCGCTGATCCTGCCGAGCGGCAGCCACGGCCTGCGCGCCACCCTGATGGCGGCCTTCCTGCGCGCGCGCGTGCAGCCGAACATCGTGGCCGAGGTCGACGGCCTCGCGCTGCTGATGGACGCGGTGCGCGCCGGCTACGGCGCCACCGTGCAGCCCGGCGCCGCCACCGCGCGCCACGACCGCGACGACCTCGAGCTCACGCAGATCGCCGATGCGCACGTGGGCCGGCGCAACCTGCTCGTGAGCCTGTCGGACGACGAGCTCTCGCCGGCCGCGCTGGCCACGCGCGTGGTGGTCGCCGACACCGCGCGCAGCCTCGTTCGCGACGGCCGCTGGACCGGCGCGAGTCTTCTCGAAAACTGAACACCCGTTGCCGCTTTCGGCCTTTCGCGTGAAGGCCGCGCTGCCTAAAGTCTCCTGGATTCCAAGGAGACCCACGAGTGATAGACGTACTGGTTGTCGGCGGCGGCAATGCCGCGCTGTGCGCCGCCCTGATGGCGCGCGAGGCCGGCGCTTCGGTGCTGCTGCTGGAGGCCTCGCCCAAAGCATGGCGCGGCGGCAATTCGCAGCACACCCGCAACCTGCGCTGCATGCACGACGCGCCGCAGGACGTGCTGGTCGATGCCTACCCTGAAGAGGAGTACTGGCAGGACCTGCTGAAGGTGACGGGCGGCCTCACCGACGAGCACCTCGCGCGGCTCGTGATCCGCGCCTCGTCGAACTGCCGCGACTGGATGCGCGGCCACGGCGTGCACTTCCAGCCGCCGCTGTCGGGCGCGCTGCACGTGGCGCGCACCAATGCCTTCTTCATGGGCGGCGGCAAGGCGCTGGTCAATGCCTACTACCGCAGCGCCGAAAGGCTCGGCGTGCAGATCCGCTACGACACGCCCGTGGCCTCGGTCGAGCTCGACGGCG
Organism: Variovorax endophyticus; assembly: GCF_025376855.1. Classification (NCBI taxonomy): domain Bacteria; kingdom Pseudomonadati; phylum Pseudomonadota; class Betaproteobacteria; order Burkholderiales; family Comamonadaceae; genus Variovorax; species Variovorax endophyticus. The sequence continues at coordinate 339,261 of NZ_JAHUTH010000003.1, read as the reverse complement.
AGCGCTTCGTGGCCGTGCGCACCGAGGCCGGCGAACGCATCGCGGCCAAGAGCTGCGTGCTCGCGGCCGGCGGCTTCGAATCGAACCGCGAATGGCTGCGCGAGGCCTGGGGCCGGAACGAGCGCGGCGAATGGCCGGCCGACAACTTCCTGATCCGCGGCACGCGCTTCAACCAGGGCGTGCTGCTCAAGCACATGATCGCTGCAGGCGCCGACAGCATCGGCGATCCCTCGCAGGGCCACATGGTCGCCATCGACGCGCGCGCGCCGCTCTACGACGGCGGCATCTGCACGCGCATCGACTGCGTCTCGCTCGGCGTGGTGGTCAACCGCGAAGCCCGGCGCTTCTACGACGAGGGCGAGGACTTCTGGCCCAAGCGCTATGCGATCTGGGGCCGGCTGGTGGCGCAGCAACCGGGGCAGATCGCATGGTCGATCATCGACCAGAAGGCGGTCGGGCGCTTCATGCCGCCGGTGTTCACCGGCACGCAGGCCGGCACGCTCGGCGAGCTGGCACGGAAGATCGGCCTGGACGAAGCCACCTTCGTGCGCACCGTGCAGGACTACAACGCCGCCTGCCGCGTCGGCCGCTTCGACCACACCGCGCTCGACGACTGCCACACCGAGGGCCTCGCGCCCGCCAAGACGCACTGGGCGCGCCCGCTCGACACCGCACCCTTCTACGCCTACCCCGTGCGTCCCGGCATCACCTTCACCTACCTGAGCCTGAAGGTGGACGAGACCGCGGCCGTGCGCTTCGGCGGCCGGCCCAGCCCCAACCTGTTCGTGGCCGGCGAAATGATGGCCGGCAACGTGCTCGGCAAGGGCTACACGGCGGGCGTCGGCATGAGCATCGGCACGGCCTTCGGCCGCATCGCCGGCACCCAGGCCGCGCGCGCGGCCCGGCATCTTTCGAAGCATTCCCCGGAGACCCCTCTTGCAGCAGCTCACTGATCTCGTCGCCCGCGCGCGTGCCGATGCGGACGGCATCGGCGCCACCCCATCGCGCGTGATCCCGATCCAGCCCGCCCTGCCGCTGACCGCCCCCGAGGGCGAGGTCGCGCGCATCCTGCAGATCTGCAACGCCTGCCGCTACTGCGAGGGCTTCTGCGCCGTGTTCCCCGCGATGACGCGGCGGCTCGAGTTCGGCAAGGCCGACACGCACTACCTGGCCAACCTCTGCCACAACTGCGGCGCCTGCCTGCATGCCTGCCAGTACGCGCCGCCGCACGAGTTCGCGGTCAACGTGCCGCAGGCCATGGCCCAGGTGCGCATGCAGACCTACCACGACTACGCCTGGCCCGCCGCGATGGGCTCGCTCTACGAGAAGGCCGGGCTCACGGTCGCGCTGGCGCTGGCCGGCGGCCTCGCGCTGTTCCTCGTGCTCGCGGTCGCGATGAGCGGCTCGCTGCTGCACGAGCCGCTGGCCGGCAACTTCTACGCGATCTTCCCGCACAACTTCCTCGCGCTGCTGTTCGGCACGGTGTCGCTGTTCGTGCTGCTCGCGCTGGCCCTGGGCGTGCGGCGCTTCTGGCGCGAGGTCTCGCCGGCCAACGACCCCGGCAACGCGCCGGCCATGGCGGGCGTGCGCGGGCCCGCGAGCGCGGAAGCGGCGCACGACGCGCTGCGCCTGAAGTACCTCGGTGGCGGCCATGGCGAGGGCTGCAACAACGAGGACGACCGCTTCACGCTGTGGCGCCGGCGCTTCCACCACTTCACCTTCTACGGCTTCATGCTGTGCTTCGCCTCGACCTGCGTGGCCACGCTCTACCACTACCTGTTCGACCTGCATGCGCCCTATGCGCTGACCAGCCTGCCGGTGCTGCTGGGCACCGCGGGCGGCATCGGCCTGGTGGTCGGCCCGATCGGCCTCCTGTGGCTCAACCTGCGGCGCGACCCGGCGCATGGCGACGTCGCGCAGCGGCCCATGGACCGCGGCTTCGTCGCGCTGCTGCTGCTGACCAGCCTCACCGGCCTGGCGCTGCTGGCCTGGCGCGACACGCGATTCATGGCGCTGCTGCTGGCGGTGCACCTGGGCGTGGTGATGGCGCTGTTCCTCACGCTGCCCTACGGCAAGTTCGCGCACGGCATCTTCCGCTGCGCCGCGCTCTTGAAGTTCGCGATCGAGAAGCGCCTGCCCAGCCGCCTGCAGCTCGGCGCCGACTGAACCCATACCCGATATCGAAGAAAGGACCTCCGCGATGACGAACCCTGGCGTGCTCCAGATCCCCTCCATGAAGGACAAGTGCTCCGCCGCCGAATGGCAGGCGCGCATCGACCTCGCCGCCTGCTACCGGCTGGTCGACCTCTACGGCATGTCCGACATGATGGCCAACCACATCTCCTCGCACGTGCCCGGCGAGAAGGGCGCCTTCCTCATCAACCCCTACGGGATGATGTACGAGGAGATCACGGCCTCGAGCCTGATCAAGGTCGACCAGGACGGCAACATCCTGTCCTCGCCCGACTTCGGCGAGCTGAACTACGGCATCAACAAGGCCGGCTACGTGATCCACAGCGCGGTGCATGCCGCGCGGCCCGACGTGGCCTGCGTGATCCACACCCACAGCTGGGCCTCGATGGCCGTGTCCTCGCTCGAATGCGGGCTGCTGCCGCTCACGCAGACCGCGATGCGCTTCCTCAAGATCGGCTACCACGACTACCAGGGCGTGGTGCTCGACACCGCCGAGCAGGCCTCGCTGCTGGAGGACCTCGGCGACCGCGAGGCCGTGATCTTCCGCAACCACGGCGCGCTGGTGGTGGGCCGCAGCGTGGGCGAGGCCTTCAACTGGATGCACCGGCTCGAGCTGGCCTGCCGCGCGCAGATCGGCGCGATGTCGTGCAACACGCCGCTCAAGGCCGTGCCGCAGGAGGTGCTCGAGGAGACCTGGAACAACTACCAGCCCGGCACGCGCCGCCCCTACGGGCTCATGGAATGGCCGGCGCTGCTGCGCAAGCTCGACCGCATGGATCCGGGCTTCCGCGACTGAAGCCCCCGCCTCCCCGCCTGCCCCAGAAGAACCAAGACGACTCCCGATGAAAAGAAGACTGTTCCCCGCCGTACTGGCGCTGCTCGCCGCGGCCATGGCCGTTCCCGCCTTCGCGCAGAAATTCCCGCAGAAGCCCGTCACGCTGGTCGTGCCCTTCGCGCCCGGCGGCAACCTCGACGTGGTCGCGCGCACGCTCGCGCCCGCGCTCGGCCAGATCCTGGGCCAGTCGGTGATCGTGGACAACCGTGCCGGTGCCGGCGGCGCCATTGGCGCGTCCTACGTGGCACGCGCGCAGCCCGACGGCTACACGCTGCTGGTCAGCACGCCCAATGCGCTGGTGGTGCTGCCGCTGATGACGAAGACCACCTATGCGCTCGACAACTTCGCGCCCATCGGCCTCGCCGCCACCACGCCGCTGGTGATCGCGGTGCGCGGCCAGGGTCCGTACAAGGACATCGAGGGCCTGCTCACCGCCGCGCGCGGCAAGCCGGGCCAGGTCACGGCCGGCCATGCGGGCCCGGGCACCACCAACCACATCGCGCTGCTGCAGCTCGAGCAGGCCGGCAAGCTGAGCCTCAACACGGTTCCCTACAAGGGCTCGGCACCGGCGCTCACCGACCTGCTGGGCGGCCAGATCGACCTGGTGGTGGACCAGCTCACGAGCTCGGCGGCCCACATCCAGTCGGGCATGCTGCGCGCGGTGGCCGTGATGTCGAAGGAACGCGACCCCGCGCTGCCCAACGTGCCGACCCTGCGCGAGGCCGGCCTCAAGGACTTCGACGCCACCACCGCCACCGGCCTGCTCGCGCCGGCCGGCACGCCCGCCGAGGTGGTGCAGGCGCTCAATGCCGCGCTGCGCAAGGCGCTGGCCGACGAGAACGTGAAGCGCCGCCTGATCTCGGTCGGCAGCCCCGGCCAGGCCTCCTCGCCCGAGGAGTGGCTCGCGACGCTCAAGAAGGAAGACGCCGGCGCCCGCCTGCTCGCGAAGAGCGGCAAGCTCAAGGTCGACTGAGGAGGCACGCCGCATGACCCGCCCCTGCCTGCCTCCGCACGAGGCCTTCGCACCCGTGGCCTTCGCGCTGCCGCCCGGCGCCTGCGACAGCCATGCCCATGTCTTCGGTCCCTACGCACGCTTTCCGCTCGCCGAGGACCGCAGCTACACGCCCGCCGAATACCCGGGCGCGGCCTTCATCGCGCACCTCGACCGGCTCGGCCTCGCGCGCGGCGTGCTGGTGACCGGCAGCGCCAGCGGCACCGACAACGGCGCGGTGCTCGCGGCGTTGTCGCAGTACCCCGAGCGCCTGCGCGGCATCGCCGTGCCGCGCGCCGACACCGGCGATGCCGAGCTCGACCGCTGGCATGCGGCGGGCATCCGCGGCGTGCGCTTCAACCTGTTCCAGCGCGACGGCCATGCGGTCTACCGCAACGGCGTGGGCATCGAGGTGCTGGAGGCACTGGCGCCGCGCCTCGCGGAACGCGGCTGGCATGCGCAGATCTGGATCCACGCGCCCGACCTGGTCGAGCTCGCGCCGCGCCTGCTGCGCCTGGGCCTGCCGCTGGTGATCGACCACATGGGCCGCATGGCGGCCGCGCGCGGCATCGAGGACCCGGGCTTTCGCACGCTGTGCCGGCTGCTCGCCGACGGCAAGGCCTGGACCAAGATCTCGGGCGCCGACCGCAACACCGGCCTGGGGCCGCCCTACGCCGACATCGATCCCTTCGCCGAAGCGCTGCTGCAGGCCAATGCCGAGCGCGTGGTGTGGGGCAGCGACTGGCCGCACATCAACTACTTCGAGGCGCAGCAGGTGCCCGACGACGGAGCCCTGCTGAACCTGCTGGCGCGCTGGCTGCCCGACGCAACGCAGCGCCGGCGCGTGCTGGTCGACAACCCGGCCGCGCTGTACGACTTTCCCCCGCCCGTGTAGAGCCCATCCCCACCCAGAGGATCAGAAGAATGAAACGAGACAAGCCCTCCCTCCTGCCGCGACGACTCCTGGGCCTGGCCGCGGCCCTGCTGCTGGCCGCCGGCCTCGGCGCCGCGCCGCGCGCGCAGGCGCAGGCCGCCTATCCCGCCAAGCCCGTGCGCGTGGTGGTCGCCTTCACCGCGGGCGGCACCACCGACATCCTCGCGCGCGCCGTCACGCAGCAGATGTCCGAGAAGCTGGGCCAGCCCTTCGTGATCGACAACAAGCCCGGCGGCGGCGGCAACATCGGCACCGAGTTCGTGGTGCGCGCGCCGGCCGACGGCTACACGCTGATCGTCAACTCGGTGGGCCCGATGGCCGTCAACCAGACGCTCTACAAGAACCTGCCCTACGACCCGCTGCGCGACCTGGTGCCCGTGGTGCAGATCGCCGACGTGCCCAACGTGCTGGTGGTGAATCCCGAGGTGCCCGCGAAGACGCTCGAGGAATTCATCGCCTACGCCAAGGCCAACCCGAACAAGCTCAACTACGGCTCGACCGGCATCGGCACCTCCTCGCACCTGTCGAGCTACATGCTCGGCAAGCGCATCGGCGCCGACACGCTGCACGTGCCCTACAAGGGCGCCAACGCGCTCACCGACCTGCTCGCGGGCCGCATCCAGTTCATGTTCGCGACCATTCCCTCGGTGATCCCGCACATCCGCGCGGGCAAGCTGCGCGCCATCGCGGTCAGCAGCCTCAAGCGCTCGCGCTCGCTGCCCGACGTGCCGACCGTAGCCGAGAAGGGCTTCGGCGATTTCTCGGCCGGCTCCTGGTTCGGCTTCTTCGCGCCCAAGGGCACGCCCGCGCCGGTGATCGCGCTGCTCAACAAATCGGTCAACGACGCGCTGCCCTCGCTCGAAGCGCAGATGATCCGCGAGGGCGCCGACCCGGTGGGCGGCACGCCCGAGCAGTTCGGAAAGTTCACGCGGCAGGAGTACGAGAAATGGAAGAGCATCGTTCGCGAGTCGGGCGCGACGGCCGAATGAGCGGGCCGCTGCGCATCCTCATGACCGAGGCCGCCGCGCGCCAGGCGGGCACGGGCCTGGCCGAGGCGCTGGCCGGCCGTGCGTACGTGGTGGTGGCCGAGGGCGAGGATGCCGACGTGGCCTTCGTCTCGCGCGACGTCACGGGCCTGTCGACCAAGCATGAGCTGCTGCCGCACACCCGGCACTTCCACGATGCACTGCGCCATGCACCCTCGCTGCGCTGGGTGCATGCCCATTCCTCGGGCGCCGACCGGCCCGTGTACGGCGAACTGCGCGCGCGCGGCGTCGAGGTCACGACCTCCTCGGGCGCCAATGCGGGCGTGGTGGTGCAGACCGCGCTGGCCGGCGTGCTGATGCTCGCGCGCCGCTTCCCGCAGTTGCTCGCGGCGCAGCGCGAGAAGACCTGGGCGCCGCTCGTGGGCAGCGGGCTGCCGCGCGACCTCGCGGGCCAGACCGCGGCGATCGTGGGCTGGGGCCCGATCGGGCAGGGCCTGGGCACGCTGCTGTCGGCGCTCGGGCTGCGCGTGGTCTCGGTGCGCAGCAACGCCGATGCGGCGCTGGCGCCCGCCGTCGAGAGCCTGCGCTTCGAGGACATCGGCCGGGTGCTGCCGCGCGCCGACTGGCTGCTGCTCGCCTGCCCGCTGACCGAACGCACGCGCGGGCTCGTCGATGCCGCCGCGCTCGCGCTGCTGCCACCGGGCGCGCGGCTCGTGAATGTCGCGCGCGGCGAGGTGGTCGACGAGCCCGCGCTGATCGAGGCGCTGCGCGGCGGCGCGCTCGCCGGTGCCTATCTCGACGTGTTCGCGCACGAGCCGCTGCCCGCCGACTCGCCGCTGTGGTCGCTGCCGAACGTCATCGTCACGCCCCACACGGCCGGCCATTCGGACGGCAACGAGGCGCGCGTGGCCGCCCTCTTCCTCGACAACCTGCGGCGCTGGAACGCCGGCCTTCCTCTGCTGAACCGCGTGGCCTGACCACCTTCTTCATAACAACACCAAGACCCCCACGACCATGAAAAGACAAGCCTTCCTCCGCACCTCCCTCGCGACCCTGCTGTTCGCCGCGGGCACCCTGCCCGCGCTCGCCGCCGACTGGCCGGGCAAGCCCATCACCCTCGTCGTGCCCTTCGTTGCGGGCGGCACCACCGACATCGTCGCGCGCACCGTGGGCCAGAAGCTGTCGGAATCGCTCAAGCAGCCGGTGATCGTCGACAACCGCGGCGGCGCGGGCGGCACCGTGGGCGCGACCCTCGCGGCCAAGGCGCCGGCCGACGGCTACACGCTGTTCCTCGCCACCATCGCGCATGCGATCGCGCCGGGCCTCTACAAGAAGCTCGCCTACGACTTCCAGCGCGACTTCGACCCGGTGGCGCTGGTGGCCTCCACGCCCAACGTGCTGATCGTCAACGACAAGGTGCCCGCGAAGACCGTCGCCGAACTCGTGGCCTACATCAAGGCCCATCCCGGCAAGGTCAACTTCGGCTCGGCCGGCAACGGCAGCACCGAGCACATCTCGGGCGAGCTGTTCCGCTCGATGACCAAGACCGAGATCGTGCACGTGCCCTACAAGGGCGGCGCGCCGATGATGGCCGACCTGATGGGCGGCCAGATCCAGATGGCGATCGAGACCAGCCCCTCGGCCTCGCCGCACATCAAGGCCGGCAAGGTGCATGCGCTGGCCGTCACCACCAGGGCGCGTTCGCCCGCCTACCCCGGCGTGCCCACGCTCGACGAAGCCGGCCTCAAGGGCTACGACATGACGACCTGGTTCGCGCTGATGGCACCGCACGGCACGCCGCCGGAGATCGTGCAGCGGCTCAACGCCGAACTGGCGCGCGCACTGCAGCAACCCGATGTCGTGAAGCGCTTCGAGGAACAGGGCGTGACGGCCGGCCACATGAAGCCCGCGGAGCTCGCGGCCTTCATCGGCAGCGAGACCACCAAGTGGGTCAAGGTGGCAAAGGAATCGGGCGCGACGGCCGAATAGCCCACGGCTCGTGTGAACGGGTCGGACATCGCCCTACGGGCAGGGCGGAAACCCGCTTGCGGCCGCGGCGGGCGATGTCTGCAGAATGGGCGCCCATGCACGTCGGAAAAAAAGCCCCGCTCCTCTTTCTTGCCCTCGGTCTCCTCGCCAGCCTCCTCGCCTCCGCCCAGTCTCCCGTCTCGCCCGCCCCGGCCGCCACCGATCCGCGCATCGAAGCGCTGATCGCGCGCATGACGGTCGAGGAGAAGGTCGGCCAGCTGAGCCTCTACGGCCCGGCCGACACCAACATCCCCGGCAACCCGCAGGCCAACCGGCGCAATGCGCAGCTCGAGGCCGACGAGGTGCGCGCGGGCCGCGTGACCGGCCTCTTCAACAACGAGGGCCTGACGCGCAAGCGCGAGCTGCAGCGCATCGCGGTCCAGGAATCGCGCCTGGGCATTCCGCTGATCTTCGGCGCCGACGTGATTCACGGCTTTCGCACCATCTTCCCGATGCCGCTGGCCGAGGCCGCGAGCTGGGAACCCGCGCTGGCCGAGCGCACCGCGCGCGCGGCGGCGGTCGAGGCCAGCGCCGACGGCTTCCGCTGGACCTTCGCGCCCATGGTCGACATCGCGCGCGATGCGCGCTGGGGCCGCGGCATCGAGGGCGTGGGCGAGGACCCGCTGCTCGCGAGCCGCTTCGCCGCCGCGCGCGTGCGCGGCTTCCAGGGCGACGACCTGTCGCGCGCCGATGCCATGCTCGCCACGCCCAAGCATTTCGCGGGCTACGGCGCGGCCGAGGGCGGGCTCGACTACAACACCGTCGACATCTCCGAGCGCACGCTGCGCGAGGTCTACCTGCCGCCGTTCCGCGCCGCGCTCGACGCGGGCGCGCTGTCGCTGATGAGTGGCTTCCACGAGATCTCGGGCATTCCCTCGACCGCCAACCCGGCCCTGCTGACCGGCGTGCTGCGCGGCGAGTGGGGCTTCCGCGGCTTCGTGGTGTCGGACTACACGGCCGACGAGGAGCTGATCGCGCACGGCTACGCGGCCAACGGCCGCGAGGCCGCGAAGCAGGCCTTCCTCGCGGGCACCGACATGAGCATGCAGAGCGGCCTCTACATGCGCGAGCTGCCGGGCCTGGTGGCCGCGGGCGAGGTGCCGATGGCGCGGCTCGACGACGCGGTGCGCCGCGTGCTGTACGCCAAGCTCAGGCTGGGCCTGTTCGACCAGCCGATGCGCGGCCTCGACGGCCCGCCGGCCGCGCAGCGCGCCGAGGACCCGGCCTTCATCGCGCTGGCGCGCGAGAGCGCGCGCCGCTCGATCGTGATGCTGAAGAACGAGGGCGCGCTGCTGCCGCTCGCGAAGACCGGCACCAAGGTCGCGCTGATCGGCCCCTTCGCCTCGGGCACGCAGGACCTGCTGGGTGCCTGGAGCCTGTTCCCGGGCCAGAGCGCGCCGGTGGGCATCGACCAGGGCCTGCGCGCCGCGCTCGGCGACGCGGCGTCGCTCACGGTCACGCGCGGCTCGAACGTCGAGTCGCTGCTGCCCGGCGGCATCGAGGCCGCGGTGGCCGCGGCGCGCCAGGCCGACGTGGTGGTGCTGGCCATCGGCGAGGGCGAGCGCATGTCGGGCGAGTCGCGCTCGCGCGCCGACATCGGCCTGCCGCTGGTGCAGCAGGCGCTGGCCGAGGCGGTCGCCGCCACCGGCAAGCCGATCGTCGTGCTCTTGAGCAACGGCCGCGCGATGGCGCTGCCGCCGGTGGTGCGCGATGCGCGCGCGATCCTCGTGACCTGGTTCCTCGGCGTGCAGACCGGCCACGCGATCGCCGACGTGCTGTTCGGCGACTTCAATCCCTCGGGCCGGCTGCCGGTGAGCTTTCCGCAGGCGGCGGGACAGGTGCCCTACTACTACGCCCACAAGCGCACCGGCCGGCCGCTGCCGAGCGACGCGCCCGGCACCGCCTTCAAGACGCGCTACATCGAGACCCCCAACGAGGCGCTCTATCCCTTCGGCTTCGGCCTGGGCTTCGCGCCGGTGCGCTACGACGGCGTCGCGCTCGACAGCGAACGGTTGTCCATGGCCGACGGCACGCTGCGCGTGCGCGCCACCGTCACCAACACCGGCCAGCGCGAGGCCGAGGAGGTGGTGCAGCTCTACATCGCGCAGCGCACCGCGAGCGTGACGCGGCCGGTGCGCGAGCTCAAGGACTTCCGCAAGCTGCGCATCGCGCCCGGTGCCTCGGTGCAGGTCGAGTTCGCGCTGCGCGCGGCCGACCTGGCCTTCATCGGCCGCGACCTGCGGCCCACCGTGGAGCCCGGCGACTTCGACCTGTGGGTGTCGCCCTCGGCCGTGGGCGGGCTGCACGCGCGCTTCGCGCTGGTGCCTTGAAGCTCAGCCGCGCGGCGGCAGGAACGACAGGTCCACGTGGTAGCGCTTCGGGTTCGCGGGATCGACGTAGACCGCGATCCGGCGCCCGCTCAGGTGCCGCGTGGGATCGAACCAGATGTTGGCGCTGCGGAACTGCCGCAGTTCGCGCCCGAACCCGGCGCGCGCCTCGACGATGGCGCGGTAGGGATGCCGGCCGTTGACCTGGAACGTGGTGTTGAGCTCGACCTCGCGCAGCTCGGCATCGATGCGCTGGCCGTGCTGCAGCAGCCAGGCCGCGCGCTTCGCATTGCGCTCGTCGACGAACAGGATGCCGCCGCCCACGCCCGCGAACATCAGGCCCAGCAGCGTGAGCAGCCACTTGGCCTCGTTGGGCACCACGATCGCGATGACCAGCAGGCCCAGGCCGACGGCGATGAAGATCCACTTGAGCAGCGTCAGCGACGTGTTGTGCATGAGGGGTACGGCGGGTTGCGGGGAGACCGCTGCGTTATAGCAGGGCCTCCTCTCCACCCGCGCCCTCAGTCGAACACGCCCGTGAGCGCCACGCGCGTCACCACGCCCGAACTGCTCGCGCCCACGCCGAGCGTGACGCTGTAGCGGCCGTCCTGCGAGGTGTGGCGCAGCGAGCCGCCGATCGCGCTCTCGCTGCGGTAGTTGCCCAGGCCCACGGCATAGCTGATCTTGCCGGGCACCATCGGCGCGGCCTCCATCGCGGCCACGCTGGCGATGCCGGCGTAGGCACGGCGGGCCGTGTCGTCGATCTGGCTCTGCAGGCGGCTGGCCGTGAGGTCGGTGTAGGCCTTGCCGATCGGCAGGCCCTGCGCGGCCACGGTGTCGGTGTAGGCATTGGCCTGGCTCACGCCCTCCTTCACCATGCCCTGCACCTGGCCGACGTTGGTGGCGTCGGTGGGCGCGCTGCCCGGGGCCACGCCGGTGATCTGGCGGTTGCCCAGCGCCACCTCGCCCAGCGACGACTGCACGCCGGCCATGCCGATGGCGGTGTAGTTGGCGAGCGCGCCGCGCGTGGTCGCGCTGCCGGCACCGAGCGCCACGCTGTTCGCATGGTTCACGGTCGCGCCGTTGCCGATCGCCACGCCCGAGTCCTCGAAGGCCTGCGCATTGGTGCCGATGGCCAGCGCGTTGTCGGCACTGGCGCGCGCGCCGGCGCCGATCGAGGCGGTCTGGTTCGCGCTCACGTAGGCGCCCGAGCCCGAGCCGATCGCGATGTTGTCGTTGCCGCGCACGTGCTGGCCCGCGCTGTTGCCCTGCGCGAGGTTCGAGTTGCCGCTGACCGCCTGGCCCGCCATCGTGCCCGAGGACAGGTTGTTGCTGCCCTGCACTCCGCCGCCCGCGGCCTGGCCGGTGGCGATGTTGTTGTTGCCCGAAACGCCCGCGCCGGCCTGCATGCCCGAGGCCTGGTTGCCCACGCCGGTGACGCCCGCGCCCGAGCCCTGGCCCATCGACAGGTTGTTGCTGCCGTTGACGTTGTTGCCCGCGCCCGTGCCGTAGGCCTGGTTGCCGTTGCCCTTGACGTTGCTGCCGGCACCGGTGCCGTAGGCCTCGTTGTCGTTGCCGGTCACGTTCTGGCCGGCGTTCTGGCCGGTCGCGTCGTTGCGGCTGCCGGTGACGTTCGAGCCGGCCGCGTAGCCGGTCGAGTTGTTGTAGTCACCGGTCACGTTCTGGCCCGAGCTGCGGCCCATGGTCTGGTTCCAGCCGCCGTTGACGTTGGTGCCCGCGTAGTAGCCGATCGCCTGGTTGGCGTTCTTGCCCGACACGTTGCTGCCCGCGCCCTCGCCGATGGCCAGGTTCCAGTTGGTGCCGACGTTGTTGCCCGCGCCCTCGCCGAGCGACACGTTGTTGCTGCCCGTCACGTTGCTGCCGGCATTGGTGCCGATGCCGGTGTTGTCGCTGCCCGTGACCTTGTTGCCGGCGCCGTTGCCCATGGCGTTGTTGTTGCTGCCGGTCACCGTCATGCCGGCGTTGGTGCCGGTGGCGTTGTTGTCGCTGCCGGTCACGCCGCTGCCGGCATGGAAGCCGGTGGCGTTGTTGTGGTCGCCGGTGACGTTGTCGCCCGCGCTGCGGCCGATCGACTGGTTCCAGCCGCCCTTGACGTTCTGGCCCGACTCGAAGCCGATGCCCACGTTGGCATTGCCGCCCGAGACGTTGGTGCCGGCGTTGTTGCCGATCGCGAGGTTCCAGTTGGTGCTGACGTTGTTGCCGGCGCCCAGGCCGATCGAGATGTCGCTGGTGCCGGTGACGTTGCTGCCGGCGCCCTGCCCGATGGCCTGGTTGGTGGAACCGGTCACGTTGTTGCCGGCGTTCTGGCCGATGGCCTGGTTGCCGCTGCCGTTGACCGTCTTGCCCGCGCCCTCGCCGATCGCCTGGTTGTTGCTGCCGGTGACGCCGGTGCCGGCACCGGTGCCGATCCCGAGGTTGGCCTTGGCCGGGTCCCAGACCACAGGCACCGTCTGCGCCAGGGCCGGGCCGCAGATCGCGGCCAGGGCGAGCGATGCGCCGAGCAGGCTCGCGCCGCGCGGCATGCGCTTGTTCTTCTTCATGGTGTTTCTCCTCGTCGGTTGGAAGGCGCGCTCAGCCCTGCAGGTGCATCGCCATCGCCGGATCGCTCACGCCGGGCTTGCCGGTCTCGACCCGGCCCGCGAAGCGGCGCACCACGTTGTCGGCGGTCACGGTGAAGTCGTACCAGTGGCCGCTGTCCTTGAGCTCCCAGTGCAGCGTGCCCATGTCGCCCTTCGGCGCCTTGAGGGTCCAGGGACCGTCGGTGCGGTAGGCATTCGACTGCACGGTCACCGTGCCGTCGGCGCTGCCGTTGTTGTGCACCTTCACGTAGACATTGCCGGCGGCCGGGTCGTAGCAGACCTGCACCTCGGGCTTGAAGGCGGCCGAGTTCGAGGCCATCGCGTCGCCGCTGAAGCTGCGCACGAAGCCGTTGGTGCCGTAGACCCAGAGCTCGTACTTGCCGCCATCGGTGGCGCCGGTGTCCCAGTAGTCCTGCAGCTGCTTGCCGGCTTCCACCGTGTAGCGGCGCGGGATTCGGTCCAGGTGCAGCTTGTCGTAGACGTGGAACACCGCGCCCTGCTCGCCCGTGTTGCTGAAGATCAGCGAGACCAGGCCGCGCGCCTCGACGCGCGCGCTGGTGTGCAGCTCGTAGGGCAGCGCGCGCGAGAAGCGCGTGCCGGTCTCCTGGAACAGCGGCTTCGCGGGGCTGGGAGCCTTGGTGATGACGCCGGTGTTGCCCAGCGCCTTCTGCGCCAGGTTGATCGCGGGGTAGCCGCTGGTGTCGGGCAGCTTGGGCACCACCGGGTCGTTCGGGCTCACGAAGTCGAAGCAGCTCGTGAGGTCGCCGCAGACCGCGCGGTGCCAGGGGCTGATGGCGTCGATCGTGATGCCGAAGCGCTTCTCGAGGAAACGGCCCATCGAGGTGTGGTCGAACACCTGCGAGTTGACCCAGCCGCCCTTGCTCCACGGCGACACCACGTACATCGGCACGCGCGAGCTCAGGCCCCAGGGGCGGATCTTGCCGCTCACGGTGTCGGCGGCGGTGAGGTAGCTGCCGACCGAGGCGTCGAAGTACTCGCCGTCCAGCGGCACGGTGGACTTGCCCATCAGGTTGCCGTTGGCGTCGTACGAAGGCACCGCGGGCATCGCGAGGTGGTCGAAGAAGCCGTCGTTCTCGTCGAAGGTCACGAACAGCGCCGTCTTGCTCCAGACCGCGGGGTTCGAGGTCAGCGCGCCCAGCACGTCGGCGATGAAGTCGGCCGCGCCGGCCACGCCCTCGCTGCTGCCCGGGTGCTCGGCCAGCGCCTGCGTGGGCAGCACCCACGAGACCTGCGGCAGGGTGTCGTTCATCACGTCCTGCTTGAGCTGGGCCAGGAAGTTGGTGGCGCCGTCGGCCGCGGCGGGGCCGCCTGTGAGGCCGTGCTGGTAGATCGGCGAGCCGGGCTGCGCGGTGCGGAAGCTCTGGAAGGCCAGGCAGCCGTTCATGGCGCCGGTCCAGTTGTTGTTCATGTTCTGGTAGATGTGCCAGCTGATGCCGTTCTTCTGCAGCACGTCGGGCAGCGTGTCCCACTTGAACGCGTTGTTGACGTACTTGTAGTTGTAGGCGCCCGTGGTCGGGTCCTTCTGGCCGGTGCCGTCGGTCTCCTGCGCGCGGCCCGCGACCCAGTTCGACGGGCTCGGCCAGCAGCGCGAGTTGACGGGTTCCGAATCGGTGTCGGTGCTGTTGATGCCCTTCTTGCGCAGCTCGGGATTGAAGTTGGAACCCGACCAGAACACGATGCGGTTGGGATCGGTGCCGGTGAGGATCGAGCAGTGGTAGCCGTCGCAGATCGTGAAGGCGTCGGCCAGCGCGAACTGGAACGGGATGTCCTCGCGCAGGTAGTAGCCCATCGTCACCTGGTTCTTGAACTGGATCCAGCGGTCCATCTTCCCCTGCGCCCAGGCCGCCTGCTGGTCGGGAAAATTGTGCGGCGCGCCCGAGCCGATCAGCGCGTTGGCGATCGTGGAGTCGCGGCGGAAGGGCTGGATCTCGGGCGCGCCCGCGGTCACGTCGGGCTGGAAGAACACCGACTTGCCGTTGGCCAGCGGGATCGGGAAGCGGTCGCCGAAGCCGCGCACGCCCTTCAGGGTGCCGAAGTAGTGGTCGAAGCTGCGGTTCTCCTGCATCAGGATCACGATGTGCTTGATGTCCTGGATGGTGCCGGTGTCGACGGCGGCCTCGACCGCCAGTGCCTTGCGGATCACGGGCGGGAGCATGGTGAGGGCCGAGGCCGCGCCGATGGCGCCGGCCGACTTGCGGAAGAAATCGCGACGGGAGGGGGTGTTCATGGGAGGTTCTTTCAACGCGGGGGCGAAGGGATGTCGGGACGAAGGCGCGGGCTCAGGGCGCGCACTTGAGCGCGGGCTGGGCCGGCGGGTTGCCGTTGCCGTTGTTGTTGCCGTCGCCGGCCGGCGGGGTCTGGCCCGGCGGCAGGAACGGCAGGCCGCCGCCCCCACCACCGCCGCCACCGCAGGCGGCGAGGCTCAGGCACAGGAGAAGGCCTGCCGCAGCGAGGCCGTACCGGGAAGATGCTGTTTTCATGAGGGTTCCTTTTCGGATCGAGGGAGATGGGAGACGAAGGCGCGGCCGAGGCCGCTCCGCGCGGCGGACGGGCCGCGCGAGAGTTCGGACGAGAGGCGGGGAAAGGAAGCGGGCGCCGCGCACGCGGTGCCCGCTCGGACTCAGGGCTCAGCCATAGCGGCTGCGCAGCCGGGCGGCGACGCGGTCGAGCACCAGCACGGTCAGGAAGATCGCGATCAGGATCGTGCCGACGTGCGCGTAGTTGTACATGTCGTAGCGGCCCTTGAGCTCCTGGCCGATGCCGCCCGCGCCGACCAGGCCGACCACGGTGGCCATGCGCACGTTGCGGTCGAGCACGTAGAGCGTGTAGGCGATGAACTGCGGCATCACCTGCGGCAGCACCGCGAAGCGCATCACCTTGAGCTTGCTGGCGCCGATGGCGCGCAGCGCCTCCTGCGGCTTGTCGTCGGCGGTCTCGATGTCCTCGGCGTAGAACTTGCCGAGAAAGCCCGCCGAATGCAGCGCGAGGGCCAGCACGCCGGCGATCGGGCCGAAGCCGTAGGCCAGCACCAGGAACAGCGCGCTCACCAGCTCGGGCACCGCGCGGAACAGGCCGACCACGCTGCGCGCGAGGCCGTAGGCCAGGCGGTTGGGCGCGTAGTTCCTCGCGCTGCACCAGGCCAGCGGCGCGCTCAGCACGATCGCGATCAGCGTGGCCCAGACCGCGATCTCGAAGGTCTCGAGCATCTTCACCGCCACGTGCCACAGATAGCCCAGCGGCTCGACCAGCACCTCGCGGCGCTCGACGCGGTCCTCCATCTGCAGGGTCTCGGGATTGAGCTTGGGCTCGTGCGTCTCGATCGTCTCGACGCGCGAGAACCAGGGCAGCCGGTTGCGGTCGAAGCCCTCGATGCGCGCGACCTCGGTCTGCTCGGAGATCTGCGGCGGGAACAGCGAGCGCGCGATCGAGCCCAGTCCCGAGAGCACCTGCGAGTCGTCGCGCAGGCCCACCGCGGCGAGCACGCCCTCGCCGGTCAGCGAGAGCATGCGGCCCAGTTCCACGCGCTGGCCCGCGAAGAAGCCCGCCACGATCACCAGCAGCAGCACGAGCAGCGTCCGGGTGCCGAAGGGCCGCGGCAGGTCCCAGGCCGAGGCCGGGCGCGACGCACGCGCCTCGGGGGTCGTCGGGATCGTGTTCATCGCGCCAGCTCCAGGGCACCGGCATGCAGCGGCAGCGCCGCCTCGGGCTCGCCGGCCAGCGACGGCCGGGCCGCGGGGGCCGCATCGTCGCGGCCATAGATCGCATCGAAGACCTGCGACTGGAACATCCGCGGCGCGCCGTCGAACACCACCACGCCGCGACGCAGCGCCACGATGCGGTCGGCGAACTCACAGGCCAGTTCGACCTGGTGCAGGCTGCACAGCACCGTGGTGCCGCGCTCGCGCGCCTGCCGGCGCAGCAGCGACAGCACGTCGTGGCTGGTCTGCGGATCGAGGCTGGCCACGGGCTCGTCGGCCAGCACCAGCGGCGGATCGAGCATGAAGGCGCGCGCGATGCCCACGCGCTGCTGCTGGCCGCCCGAGAGCTCGCTCACGCGGCGCAGCAGGTGCTCCTCGCCCAGGCCCACCGACTCGACCAGTTCGCAGGCCTTGCGCCGCTGCGCGTCGGTGAACAGGCCGAGTAAAGCGCGCCAGGTGCCCAGGGCCGGCAAGGCGCCGGCGAGCACGTTCTCGGCCACGCTCGAGCGCAGCACCAGGTTGAACTGCTGGTGGATCATGCCGATGCGCGGACGCACGCGCGCCAGCGAGCCCGCCGCGATGCGCACGCCCTCGACCCGCACCGTGCCCTGCGTGGGCACGACCAGGCCGTTGGCGGTGCGCAAGAGGGTCGACTTGCCCGCGCCCGAGGCGCCCAGCACCACGCAGAACTGGCCCGCGGGCACCTCGAGCGAGACGCCGCCGAGCGCGCGCGTGCCGTCGGGGTGGCGCATGGCGACCGATTCGAACTGCAGCATGGGCGTGCTTCCGGCGGCGGGCGCTGCGGCGTGCGTGCGATCGCCGGCGATCAACGCTCGGCCGCCTTGGCGAGGATGCGGCCCTTGAGGTCGTCGGTCAGCAGGCCCAGCTTCTCGGCGGCGACGTTGAACTCCTCCTCGGAGAACTTGGTGTCGTAGCCGTCGATCTTGCCGCCGCCGTAGCCGCGGATCATGTCGGGCGTGACGCCAGGGGCCTTGTTCACGGTCTGGAAGGCGTCCTTGAGCTTGGTCTTCAGCGCCTCGGGCAGCTTGGAGTTCAGCGCCAGCGGCGGATAGGGAATGGCCATGCTCTTGGCGATCACCTTGATGATCTTCGGATCGGCCGCGCCCTGCTTGACCGCCTTCTCGTACGAGTCGAACGAGAGCGAGGCCACGTCGACCTGGTCCTGCACCAGCGCCGCCAGGCTGCTGGCGTGGCTGCCGGTCATGCGGATCGCCGACAGGTCCTTGGCCGGGTCCATGCCGGCGTCGAGCAGCATCGCGACCTGGAAGGTGAAGCTCGAGGCCGAGTTCACGTCGCCGAAGGCCACGCGCTTGCCCTTGAGGTCCTTGATCGAGGCGATCGGGGCGTTGGCCTTGGCGAACATGCCGGCGTAGTAGACCGAGGCGCCCTTCTCCACGCCCACGGCCAGCAGCTGCGCGCAGCCGCGCTTGTGGGCCTGCACGTACGACACCGGGCCGAAGAAGGCGATGTCGGCGAGCTGGTTGCACATGCCCTCGACGACGGCGCCATAGGACTGGCCGACCTTGAGGTCGAAGTTCAGGCCGGTGCTGCGCGTGATGGCGTTGAACACCGGCGCGTAGTCGGCCTTGGTGCCCGACTCGGTGCCGCCGTCGGCGGGAATCAGCAGCACGCGCAGCGGATGCTCGCGCGAGCCGTCGGCCACGGACTGGGCATGGGACGGGAGGGCCAGCAGCGCGCTGAACGAGACGGCGGCGGCGGCGATGGCCAGGAGTTTCTTCATGATCGATTCCTTCGGTTCGGGGGCGTTTCTCGGGCGAGTGCCTCGCTCGGTTGCGTTGAACTTTAGAAGTCGAAGATGACAAGCAAATGAAATAAGCTCATTTGAAAATTAGCAATCAACTGAGCAATGTTCAATACAATCCCGCCCCACGGCCAGGACACCCCGTTCCCCCGATGGCCCGAACCGGAGATCCATGAAGAACATCGCATCCAAGACCCGGGCGCCGGGAGGCCCCGCGGCAGCGGACCTGGCACCGCTCGCGCAGGCGCGCCACCTGCTGCTCGACCTCGACGGCACGCTGGTGCGCCAGAACGAGGCCATCGACGGCGCGGCCGAGCTGCTCGAGCGTTTCGAGGGCCGCTTCGCGATCGTGTCGAACAACTCGACCCACACCGCCCAGGGCCTCGCGCTGCGGCTGCGCCGGCTCGGCCTGCGCGCGCCGCCCGAGCGCATCGTGCTGGCCGGCGAGCTCGCCGTGAGCCTGCTCGCGCGCCAGCACCCCACCGCGCGGCTGATGGTGGTGGGCACGCCCGCCTTGCAGCGCCATGCGCGCGCGCTCGGCTTCCGGCTGGTCGCGTCCGAGGCCGAATTCGTGCTGCTCGCGCTCGACATGCGCTTCAGCCATGCCCGGCTCGGCGCGGTGGCCAACGAGCTGCTGCGCGGCGCGCGGCTGGTGGTCACGAACGCCGACGCCACCCATCCGGGCCCGCACGGCCGCGTGGTGCCCGAGACCGGCTCGCTGCTCGCGGCCGTGCTCACGGCCAGCGGCGCGCAGCCCTGGCGCATCGTCGGCAAGCCCGAGCCGCTGCTGTTCGAGGAGGGCCTGCGCTGCCTGGGCGCCGAGCCCGCGAGCACGGTGGTGATCGGCGACAACCCGGCCACCGATGCCGCGGGCGCCGCGCGGCTGGGCATGGCCTGCCTGCTGGTCGGCACCGCGCCCGAGGCGGTGGCGCCGTCGGTCGCCGGCCTGCTGCATGCGCGCGCCACGGCCGAGGTGACTGCCCTGCCCGCGCGGCCGAGCGAGCGCAGCCGCCTCAGTACCGCTTGAGCGACAGCACGTCGAAGGTCTGGCGCAGCGTGCGCACCGAGGTGTCGTAGTCCGACAGCGCCAGGCAGGCGATCAGCACGTCGATGATCGCGAGCTGCGCGAGCCGGCTGGTCATGGCCTCGGTGCGGAAGTTGGTCTCGCGCGCCATGGTGAACAGCAGCACGTCGGCGAAGGCCTGGATCGGCGACTTGCCGAAGTTGGTGATGCACACGGTCGAGGCGCCGGCCTCCTTGGCCAGCCGCGTCGCGGTCACGGTCTCGTGCGTGCTGCCCGAGTGCGAGATGGTCAGCACCGCCACCCGCGAGTCGGTGAGCGAGGCGCTGATCGCCTGCACGTGCGAATCGACCACCACCTTCGCGTTGAGGCCGATGCGCAGCATGCGGTAATGCGCGTCCTCGGCGATGGTGGCGGAGCTGCCGATGCCGTAGATCTCGATGCGCTCGGCATCGCGCAGCAGCTTCACCGCGCGCTCCATCGAACCGGCGTCGAGCGTGGCCTGCGTGTCGTGCAGGGTCTGCACGTTGCTCTGGAAGATCTTGCGGATCACCGCATCGGCCGCGTCCTGCGGATCGAGGTCCTCGTGGATGAACTGCACCGGCCGCACGATCTCCTGCGCCAGCGCGATCTTGATCTGCTGGAAGCCGGTGGCGCCGAGGTTCTTGCACAGGCCGACGATGCTGCCTTCGCTCGAACCGGTGCGCTCGGCCACCTCGCTGACCGACATGTGGACCACCTCGCGCGGATTCTTCACGATGAAGTCGGCGATGCGCTGGCCCACCGGGCCGAGCGAGGACCAGAGGGTCTCGATGCGCGCGAGCACCGCGAACACCGGGGCGCCGCCGGAGGCATCGGCGGCCGAGGCCTTGCCGTTGGGCGCGGGGGTGACGCTGGTGGACTTGGCGGTGGAGTTGCGCTTCATGGGCGGCGAGCTTACCCGCGCTCGATGGCGGTTTCGCGCATCCCTCAGTCGAGGCCGTGGAAGCTGCTGTCGTCGGGGCCGATGTGCGAGGGCGGCGTCCAGGCCGCGTCGCGCATCGAGCGGCTCACCAGTTTGTCCACGCCCAGCAGCGTGGCGAAGATCGCCATGCGCACCGGGATGCCGTTGTCGGTCTGGCGGAAGATCGCCAGCCGCGGGTCGTTGTCGAGGTCCGTGCTCAGGTCGTGCGAGCCCGGGCGACCGTCGCGCGGCAGCGGATGCATCAGCACCACGTCCTTCCGGCACGAAGCATCGACCAGCGCGCGGTCGATCGCGAAGGCCTGGTCGAAGCCCTCCAGCACCTCGTCGTGCGCGAAGCGCTCCTTCTGGATGCGCGTCGCGTAGACCACGTCGGCGCCAGCCAGCGCCCGCGCCGGCGCGGTGGCGGTCTCCACCACGTGGCCGTTGCGGCTCACCAGCGCCACGATTTCCGCCGGCATCGCGAGCTGCGGCGGCGCGACCAGCGTGAACTTCAGGCCGCGGTACAGCGCGAGCAGCTTGATCAGCGAATGCACGGTGCGGCCGTACTTGAGGTCGCCGACCATCGCGACATGCGCGCCGTCGACCAGCTTGCCCAGGCGCGAGAACTCGCGCTGGATGGTGTAGAGGTCGAGCAGCGCCTGGCTCGGATGCTCGCCCGGCCCGTCGCCGCCGTTGATGACCGGCACATTGGTGGCGCGCGCGAATTCGGCGACCGAGCCCTGCTCGGGATGGCGCACCACGATCGCGTCGGCATAGCCGCTGATCACGCGGCTGGTGTCGCGGATCGATTCGCCCTTGGCCATCGAGGAGAAGGTGAAGCCCGTCGTGTCGCAGACCGAGCCGCCGAGCCGGCAGAAGGCCGCGCCGAAACTCACGCGCGTGCGCGTGCTGGCCTCGAAGAACAGGTTGGCCAGCACCGCGCCCTCGAGCACGCGGCTGACCTTGCGGCGGCGCGCGATCGGCTGCATCACGTCGGCGAGCCGGAACAGCTCGTCGATGGCATCGCGGTCGAACTGGGCCACCGACAGCAGGTGCTGCGCGCCGTCGACATGGAGCGACCGGCGCAGCGCGCCATCATGTGCGCTCTGCGTATATTCGCTGGGCCGCCCACTGGAGGCCAGGATCTCGCTCACGAAGCGCCGCGCGACCTCGGGCATGGCCCGGAATTCGTTCGACTCGTCGGGCAGCAGCCAGGCATCGAGCGCCCTTCTCCGGCTGCCGATGCGCTCGGCGAAGGCGTCGCGCGTCATGTTGAGCTGACGCATCGCGTCGCGGAGGAGCACCTGTTGCGGCATGTTCATGGGCCGCGAGTTTATACGCAATGCGTATATTTCGACAGCGCCGTGGAAAAAAGCTGCTCGCCTTCGCTGCGCAGCAGCGTCACCAGCCGCCGCGCCGCGGGCGACAGGTAGCCCTCCTTGCGGTAGGTGACGCCCAAGTGGCGGCGCAGCGTGGTTTCCTTGAGCGGCACCTCGCGCAGCGTGCCTTCGCGCCCCGCCGCGCCCAGCGTGTGGCGCGACAGGAAGCTCAGCAGGTCGGTGCGCGAGATCAGCCGCGGCAGCAGCGGGATCGAGTTGGCGTTGACCTGCACGGTCGGCAACGGCAGCCCGCGCGACTGGAAGGTCGCATCGAGCCACTGGCGGCTGGGAATGGGATCGGCCGGCAGCACCCAGCGCCATTGCAGCAGGGCCTTCATCGTGGGCCGCGGCATGTCGAACACCGGGTGCTGCGGACTGGCCGCGACCACCACCACGTCCTCGACGATCGAATGCGTGACGAAGGCCGGGTCGTGCTCGGGCATGAGGCCGATCAGCAGGTCGATGGCGCCTTCGCGCAGCCGCTCGCGCAGCGCCATGCTGGGCGCGACGGTGATGTCGATGCGCGTGTCGCCGGCCTCGGCCAGCAGCAGGTTGCAGACCTCGGGCAGCACGTGCTCCGCGGCGATGGGGCCGCTGCCGATGCGCACATGGCCCGCGTTGCCCTTGGCGAAATCGCTGACCTCGCGCAACGCCTCCTCGGTGGCGCCGCGCAGCAGCCGCGCGCGCGCCAGCAGCACCTCGCCCACGGCGGTGAGCTGGATGCCGCGGCCCTTGCGCTCGAACAGCGCGCTGCCGAAGGCTTCCTCGAGCCGCTGCACGGCCTTGGTGAGCGCGGGCTGGGTGCGGCCGAGCTTGTCGGCGGCCTGGCCCAGGTGGCCCGCGTCGGCCACCGCCTCGAAGTACTTCAGGTCGCGCAGCTGTATGTCCATTCATAGCTCCGAGGAATCATTGAATGAACATTATCGATTGGACGGAATGAGTTGGGCTTTCGAGAATCCGCCCCGCATCGCAAGGAGACCCATGAAGCCCACCGTTCTGGTGACCGCGCCGCGCCTGGCCAAGGCCGGCACCGACCTGCTCGCCGCGGCCGGCGCGCGCATCCTCTACCTCACGCACGCGGACAGCGCCGAGGAGGTCGAACGCCTGATGGCCAGCGAACCCGTCGACGCGGTCGTCTCGCGCACCGTGCCGCTGTCGGCGCGGGCCATCGCCGCCTGTCCCACGCTGAAGGTGGTCTCGAAGCACGGCGTGGGCGTGAGCAACATCGACGTCGAGGCCGCCACGGCGCGCGGCATCCCGGTCTACGTCACGCCCGGCGCCAACGCGCCCTCGGTGGCGGAGATGACGCTGGGCCTGATGCTCGCCGCCGCGCGCCGCATCGGCTGGATGGACCGCGAGCTGCACGAGGGCCGCTGGTCGCGTGCGCAGGACGGCGTCGAGCTGCAGGGCCGGACCCTGGGCCTGGTCGGCTTCGGCCAGGTCGGCCAGCGCGTGGCGCGCGTGGGCCTGGCGCTGGGCATGCGGGTGGCCGCGTTCGATCCCGCGATCGGCGAAGGCGCGGCCCCGGTGGCCGGCGTGCGCATGCTGCCCTCGGTCGAGGCGCTGCTGCCGCTGAGCGAGGTGCTGAGCCTGCACGTGCCGCTCAACCGCCACACGCACCGGATGCTGGGCGCGGCGCAGCTCGCGGCCCTGCCGCGCGGCGCGATCCTCGTCAACACGGCGCGCGGCGAGGTGGTCGACGAGGCCGCGCTCGTCGACGCGCTGCGCAGCGGCCACCTGCACGCCGCCGGCCTCGACACGATGGCCGACGAGCCGCTGCCCGCGCACAGCCCGCTGGCGGCCCTGCCCAACGTGGTGCTCACGCCGCACGTCGGCGGCTCCACGCCGGCCGCGCTCGCGGCCATGGCCGAAGGCGCCGCGCGCAACGTGCTCGGCTGGCTGCAGGGCCGTCCCGCCGATCCCTCGGCCTGCGTGAACCCGCAGGTCCTTTCCTCCTCCATCCCCGCCCACGGAGTCAACGCATGACCACGCCCCTTTCCTGGCCGCCCGGCTACCGCATCAACCCACGCGCCGCGGGCCCCGATGCCGCCATCGTCGATGCCTTTCGCGCGCTGCCCGTGGCCGCCATCGGCGACGCGATGAGCCGCCACATCGGCACCGTCGGCCTGCGCCAGTACCACGCGCGGCTCGACACGGTGCTGTGCGGCCCGGCCGTCACCGTGCGCGTGCGGCCCGGCGACAACCTGATGATCCACAAGGCGCTGACGATGGTCGCGCCGGGCGACGTGCTGGTCGTCGACGGCGGCGCCGACCTCACGCAGGCGCTGGTCGGCGGGCTGATGCGCACCACCTGCATCGCGCGACAGCTGGCCGGCCTGGTCATCGACGGCGCGGTGCGCGACCTGTGCGAGTGGGCCGGGGACGGCATGCCGATCTTCGCGCGCGGCCACACGCACCGCGGCCCGAGCAAGGACGGCCCGGGCGAGGTGAACGTGCCCGTTTCGTGCGCGGGCCTGGTCGTGCTGCCGGGCGACCTGGTGGTGGGCGATGCCGACGGCGTCATCGCCGTGCCGGCCGCCGAAGCCGCGAGCGTGCTCGAGAAGACGCGCGCGCACCTGGCCCGCGAGGCGGCAATCCGCGAGGCCAACCGCGCCGGCACCGCCGATCCCGAGCGCTTCGACGCCGTGCTGCGCGCCAAGGGCCTGCCGGTCTGAGCCCCGCCCCCCCGCCGAGAGAGCCCACGAGAACCCAAGGAGACAAGACATGGACCGAAGAAATTTCCTGCAGGCCGCCACCCTCGCCGCGCTGGCCCAGGCCGCCGGCATGGCGCGCGCGCAGAACGACTGGCCGCAGAAGCCGCTGCGGCTGGTGGTGCCCTTCACGCCGGGCGGCGGCACCGACGCCACCTCGCGCCTGATCGCCGAGCGGCTCACCGTGCTCGAGCGCTGGACGGTCGTCATCGACAACAAGCCGGGCGCCGCCGGCAACATCGGCCTCGACGCCGTGGCCAAGGCCGCGCCCGACGGCTACACCATCGGCATGGGGCAGACCTCGAACCTCACGATCAACCCCTGGCTCTATCCGAAGATGCCCTTCGACGCCTTGAAGGACTTCACGCCCATCGCCGAAGTGGCGGCGCAGCCCGTGGTGCTGGCGGTGCGCGCCGACTCGCCGCTGCGCACCCTGGCCGACTTCGTCAAGGCCGCCAAGGCCAGGCCGGGCCAGTTCAGCATCGCGCAGGCCGGCAGCGGCACAGTCGGCCACCTGGCCGGCGAGATGCTCGCGCGCCGCGCGGGCCTCCAGGTGCTGCAGGTGCCGTACAAGGGCGCGGGCCCGGCCATGACCGACCTGCTGGGCGGACAGATCGGCCTGTACTTCGGCAGCAGCGTGTCGGTGATGCCGCAGCTCTCGGGCGGCAAGGCGCGCGCGCTGGCCGTCACCTCGGCACAGCGGCTGCCCGCGCTGCCCGACGTGCCCACGGTGGCCGAGCAGGGCTTCCCGGGTTTCGAGGCGACGACCTGGGTCGGGCTGGTCGGTCCGGCCGGACTGCCCGCCGACGTGGTGGCGCGCCTCAACGCCGCCGTGGTGAAGGTGGTGGCGCGCAAGGAGGTGCAGGACAAGCTCGCGCTGGAAGGCAGCGTCCCCGTCACCGGCACGCCGCAGCAGTTCGATGCCTACATCCGCGCCGAGCACGCCAAGTGGGGCGCGCTGATCCGCGACGCCGGCATCAAGCTGGACTGAAGCGCATGGACCGGATCGACTGCGTCGTGATCGGCGCCGGCGTGGTGGGCCTCGCGATCGCGCGCTCGCTCGCGCTGGCCGGGCGCGAGGTGGTGATCCTCGAGGCCGAGCACGCCATCGGCACGCACACCAGCGCGCGCAACTCGGAGGTGATCCATGCGGGTCTCTCGTACGCGCCGGGCTCGCTCAAGGGAAGGCTGTGCGTGGCCGGCAAGGCCGCGCTGTACGCCTATTGCGCCGAGCGCGGCATCGGCCACCGGCGCATCGGCAAGCTGATCGTGGCGGTGGAGGACGCCGAGCTGCCCGAGCTCGACAACTACCTGAAGCTGGGCGCGGCGCACGGCGTGACCGAACTGCGCCTCATCGGCGCGGCCGAGGCGCGCGAGATGGAACCCGAGGTGGCGTGCGTGGGCGCGCTGCATTCGCCCTCGACCGGCATCGTCGACAGCCACGCGCTGATGCTGTCGTACCTGGGCGATGCGGAACGCGCGGGCGCCGCGCTCGCATTGCACAGCCGCGTGCTGGCCGCGCGCCCGACCGCGGACGGCATCGTGCTCGACGTGGGCGGCGCCGAGGAGACGAGCGTGGTGTGCGGCACGGTGGTGAACGCCGCCGGCCTGGGTGCGCAGGCGGTCGCCTCGCGCATCGAGGGCATGCCGGCCGAACGGGTGCCGCCGCTGTACCACGCGATCGGCCACTACTTCTCGCTCGCGCGGCCGTCGCCGTTTCGCCATCTCGTGTACCCGGCGGGGCGCGATGGCGCACTGCGCGCGCACGTGACGCTGGACCTCGGCGGCCAGTGCCGGTTCGGCCCCGACCTGGGCTGGCGCGACGGCGTCGACTACGGCTTCGATGCCTCGCGCGAAGCGGCCTTCTATCCCGCGGTGCGCCGCTACTACCCCGGCCTGCGCGACGGCGAGCTGCAGCCCGGCTACACCGGCATCCGCCCGCGCCTCGCGGGACCGGGCTCGTCGATGCACAACACGGCGACGGACTTCGTGATCCAGACGCCGCGGGTGCACGGGATACCCGGACTGGTCAACCTGTTCGGCATCGAGTCGCCGGGGCTGACCGCTTCGCTCGCGCTGGGCGCGCACGTGGCGGGGCTGGTGTCGGCGATGGGCTAGACAAAAAAAACGGGCCCGAAGGCCCGTTCCTGTCGGCACCCGAGGTGCCATGGCTGCGGCGCTGGCTCACAGGCCGGCTTGGCGCGTGAACGACACGCTGGGCTTCTTGTAGGCTTGCGGCACTTCGTCGCGGTAGAAGGCGCGGCGGTCCAGGCTTTGCAGCGGATCGTGGGCCTTGGCAACGGCTTCGGCACGGACGGCCGAGCGATCGGCGGTCGAGCTGAAGGGTTGCGCACCGGCGGTGGCACCTTCGCTGTAGGCGTCGCCGGCACGGGCGGCTGCCACGGCTTGCGATGCGACTTCGGAACGCGAGACCGTGGAGTGCACGGTGTGGACGCCGTCATAGGTTTCGGCTTGTGCGCCGGTGGCGGCAAGCAGGGCAACGGCAACGGCGGCGAGGATCTTCGAGGCGGTCATTTGGTATCTCCTTCAGGTTGAACGGTGGTTTGTCCGTGAGGAGAAGTTTGATCCTGTTCGACCCTTTTGAATCACCGCAAAAAGAATCACGGCGTTCGCCGTTTCGAAACAATCAAGAAAGTTTTGGGCAAGTTTCACGCATGCGAGCGAGCCACCGAATCTGCCATTTTCATAGGGAGATCGGCTGAAAGCACTACTTTCACGCATCCTTTGCATGCTTCCGACGCATGCATGAAAACTTGCCAAATCCTCAATGCGAGATCATCCAGGGCCGCCGCGACGGTGCCGACTTGGCACCGTTCGACGCGGTCACCGTGGCACCGCGGCGCGCATTCGTCGAGCAGCATCCGCAGCCCGATGGATGGCGCAATCGCGCGTAGTCGCGCGAGCTCGCGGGCTCGTGCCTTGCGCGCTCGTTGGTGGCCATCGCATGGCGCGTGTCGGCCGCCATGAGCGCGAGCCGCGGCGCGGCCGAGAGCACGCGCGGTGAGGCGCCGCCGCAGTCGGGGCAGGCGGCGGGCTCGTCGCGCAGCGCCGAGGGGCGCAGCGCCTCGAAGCCGCCGCACCGTGCGCAGTCGTAGTCGTAGGTGGGCATGCGGCTTCCTTCTCCAATGCCTCAGCGCAGGTCGGGCGACAGCGGCATGTCGATGCTGCCGTCGATCATCTTCACCGGCCCGGTGGCGTTGGGATTGATGTCGAAGTCGAAGATGCCCGTGGGCAGCCACAGCGTGGCGCAGGAGTTGGGCACGTCGACCACGCCGCTGATGTGGCCCTGCACCGGTGCCGTGCCGAGAATCGAGTAGGCCTGCGCGCCCGAGTAGCCGAACTTCTTCAGGTACTCGATGGCGTTGAGGCAGGCCTGGCGGTAGGCGACGTTGACGTCGAGGTAGTGCTGCTTGCCGCTCTCGTCGACCGAGATGCCCTCGAAGATCAGGTAGTCGTTGTACTGCGGCGTGATGGGGCTGGGCTTGAAGATCGGGTTCTTGATGCCGTACTTGGCCATGCCGCCCTTGATCAGCGAGACCTTCATGTGCACCCAGCCGGCCATCTCGATGGCGCCGCAGAAGGTGATCTCGCCGTCGCCCTGGCTGAAGTGCAGGTCGCCCACGCTGAGGCCCGCGCCGTCGACGTAGACGGGGAAGAACACCTTCGAGCCGCGCGACAGATCCTTGATGTCGCAGTTGCCGCCATGCTCGCGCGGCGGCACGGTGCGCGCGCCCTCGGCCGCGGCCTTGGCACGCGCATCGCCGGTCATCTTGCCCATGTGGGCGGTGCCCGCGAACGGCGGGTTGGCCAGGCCCGGCACGCGATCGGGGTCGGTCGCGATCAGCGCCTTCTCGCGCTCGTTCCACATGTCGAGCATGGGCTTGTCGGGCAGGCAGCCGATGAGGCCCGGATGGATCAGGCCCGCGAAGTTCACGCCGGGGATGTGGCGCGAGCTGGTGAACATGCCCTTGAAGTCCCAGATCGATTTCTGCGCCTCGGGAAAATGATCGGTGAGAAAGCCGCCACCGTTCTTCTTCGAGAAAAATCCGTTGAAGCCCCAGAGGCTGTCCTGCTTGGCGCCGATGTCGAGAAGATCGACCACCAGCAGGTCGCCGGGCTCGGCGCCCTTCACGCCCACGGGGCCCGAGAGGTAGTGCACGGTGCTCAGGTCGATGTCGCGCACGTCGTCGGCACTGTCGTTGTTCTTGATGAAGCCGCCGGTCCAGTCGAAGGTCTCGAGGATGAAGTCGTCGCCGGGATTGACCCAGCAGGCCATCGGGATGTCCGGATGCCAGCGGTTGTGGATCATCTCGTTCTCGGTGGGCGACTTGGTCAGATCGACCTTGATCAGCGTGTCCGTCATTGCAGTGGCTCCTGGTTGGGGTTGTGGTTAAACAGAGAGATAGGCCTTGATGCGCTCGACGTCGGTCTTGTCGCGCGCGGTCTCGTGCACGAGGCGCCCGCCTTCGATCACGAACAGGCGGTCGGCCACGTCCATGGCAAAACTCAGCACCTGCTCCGACACGACGATGGTCAGGCCGCGCAGCTTGCGGATCTCGTTGAGCGCCTTGGCGATGTCCTTGATGATCGAAGGCTGGATACCCTCGGTGGGCTCGTCGAGCAGCAGCACCTTGGGATCGGTGACG
This sequence comes from Variovorax endophyticus, assembly GCF_025376855.1. Classification (NCBI taxonomy): domain Bacteria; kingdom Pseudomonadati; phylum Pseudomonadota; class Betaproteobacteria; order Burkholderiales; family Comamonadaceae; genus Variovorax; species Variovorax endophyticus. The sequence goes on along the minus strand of NZ_JAHUTH010000003.1, from coordinate 310,144 downwards.
AGGGCACGCGCGATGGCCAGCTGTTGCTGCTGCCCGCCCGAGAGGTTGCCGCCCTTGCGCCGGCGCATGTCCCACAGCACGGGAAAGAGCGCGTAGATCTCCTCGGGGATGCGGCGGGTCCTGGAGTTCTCGAGGCCGGTCTCGATGTTCTCCTCGACGGTCAGCGTGGGGAAGATCATGCGGCCCTGCGGCACGTAGGCGATGCCCTTGGCAACGCGCCTGAAACTCTCGTCGCGCGAAACATCCTGTCCCGCGACCTCGATGCGGCCGCTCTTGAGGGGGAGCACGCCCATGAGGCTCTTGAACAGCGTGGTCTTGCCCATGCCGTTTCTTCCCATGATGGCGACGGTCTCGTTGGCCATGCCCTCGAACGAGATGCCGTGCAGGGCTTCGCTCTGGCCGTAGGCTACGTGGAGGTTTTCTACCTTGAGGTTGATGTTGCTCATTGTTGGGCCTTTGTTCCTGCGTGTTCTTTTTGGGGGGCGCTGCTGTTCGAAGCACGACGGTTCGGGGCACGTGCACAGGACAGCGGGTACTTCCCTCCGCGAATGTCCCCCGCCTTCGGCTCCTCCTTTATTTCGCTGCGGGAAGCACCCACTGCCCTGTGCACGAGGAGCGCAGTCGTTGTGCGGCCGGTTCTACGGCCGTGTCCCGGCTCACGTCGATGGGGTACTCCCCGCAGCGAAATCAAGGAGGAGGCCGAAGGCCGGGGGACATTCGCGGAGGGGAGTACCCCGTCGGCGTGAGCCCGCCCCGAACGAAGAGCACAAAACAGACGCATCAATGCCCCAAATAAACGTCGATGACCTTCGGATCCGCCTGCACCTTCTCCATCGGCCCCTCGGCCAGGATCTTTCCCTGGTGCATCACAGTGACCTTGTGCGCGATCTGCTTCACGAAAGCCATGTCGTGCTCGATCACGATCACCGCACGGTTCTGGCAGATGCGTTTGAGCAGTTCGGCCGTGAGCTCGCGTTCGCGCGCACTCATGCCGGCGATGGGTTCATCGAGCATCAGCAGCTCGGGTTCCTGCATCAGCAGCATCCCGATCTCCAGCCACTGCTTCTGGCCATGGCTCAGCAGGCCCGCCTCGGTGTCGAGCCGGTCGGCCAGGCCGATCTCCGTGGCCACGGCCTGCACGCGTGCCTTGACTTCGTCGTCGCACTGGAAGGCCAGCGCGCCGAACACCGAGCGGCCCTTGGGGAAGGACACCTCGAGGTTCTGGAACACGCTGAGGTTCTCGTAGATCGACGGTGTCTGGAACTTGCGCCCGATGCCCAGCCGCACGCGCTTGTGCTCGGCCATCTTCGTGAGCTCCGTGTTCTTGAACTTGATGCTGCCGCCGCTGGCGCGCGTCTTGCCGCAGATCAGGTCGAGCAGCGTCGTCTTGCCGGCCCCGTTCGGGCCGATGATCACGCGCAGCTCGTTGCGGTCGATGTAGAGCGTGAGGTCGTCGATGGCCTTGAAGCCGTCGAATGACACGCTGAGGTCTTCCACGGCGAGCGCGAAATCGGTGTTGCTCATGGTCGTTCTCCGGTTCAGGCGCGCTGGCTGCCCACGCCGTCGGGCAGCGTGGGTTCTGGCTCGGGTGTGGGCGCGGGTGCGATGGGGGCCGCGGCCACCGCGGGCGGCTTGACCGCGGCCACGCGCAGCGCCTGGCGACGCGACTTCCACCACGGACGGATCTTTTCTTCCCACAGGCCCGCCAGGCCCATCGGGAAGGCCATCGTCACGCCGATGAACAGCCCGGCCATCAGGAACAGCCACAGGTCCGGGAAGCTCTCCGAGAACAGCGTCTTGCCCGCGTTCACCAGCAGCGCACCGTAGACCGCGCCCACCAGGCTCATGCGGCCGCCCACCGCGCAGAAGATCACCATCTCGATCGAGGGCACGATGCCCACGAAGCTCGGCGACATGAAGCCCACCTGCAGCGCGAACATCGCGCCGCCGATGCCCGAGAGCCCGGCCGCCAGGCAGAAGGTGAAGACCTTGAAGTTCGACACGTCGTAGCCCGAGAAGCGCACCCGGTCCTCCTTGTCGCGCATCGCCAGCAGCAAGGTGCCCAGCTTGCTGGTCTGGATCCAGCGGCACAGCACGATGGCCGCCACCAGCAGCGCCACGCAGACGTAGTAGAGGATGTACTTCGCGCTGTCGGTGCGCGTGTCCCAGCCCAGCATCGTCTTCAGGTCGGTCATGCCGTTCACGCCGCCGGTGTAGCCCTGCTGGCCGATGATCAGCACCGTGAGGATCAGCGCCACCGCCTGCGTGATGATCGCGAAGTAGACCCCGCCCACGCGGCGCTTGAACATCGCGAAGCTGATCAGCCAGGCCAGCGCCATCGGCACCGCCACCACCAGGATCAAGGTCAGCGGCAGGCTCTTGAACGGCAGCCAGAACGCCGGCAGCGCCGTGATCTGGTTCCAGTCCATGAAGTCCGGAATGCCGGGCGTCGACTGGATCTTCGTCGACACCGGGTCGGAGGCCTCGAGCTTGAGGAACATCGCCATCGCGTAGCCGCCGAGCCCGAAGAACACGCCCTGCCCGAGGCTCAGCACCCCGCCGTAGCCCCACACCATCACCAGACCCACGGCGACGAAGGCATAGGTGAGGTACTTGCCCACCAGGTTGAGTCGGAAGATGTCGAGCGACAGCGGCAGCACCACCGCGAGCAGCAGCACCAGCAGCAGCAGGCTGCCGAGCTGGTAGCGCTGGATCGAGGCCTTGAGGAAATTCATCGGGAGTTCTCCGGGAAAGCGAAAGTCAGCGACGCACCTTGACGGCGAACAGGCCCTGCGGCCGCATCATCAGGATCAGCACGATCAGCGACAGCGTCAGCACCTTGGCCATCGAGCCGGTCATGAAGAACTCCGAGACCGACTGCGTCTGCGCGATGCCGAAGGCCGAGACCACCGTGCCCAGCAGGCTGGCCGCGCCGCCGAAGGTGACGACCAGGAAGGCGTCGACGATGTAGAGCGAGCCCGAGGTCGGCCCGGTCGAGCCGATGGTGGTGAAGGCCGCGCCCGCCACGCCCGCGATGCCGCAGCCGATCGCGAAGGTCAGGCGGTCGGTCTTCTTCGTGTCGATGCCGGTGGCGTTGGCCATCGTGCGGTTGGCCACCGTGGCGCGCACCCGCAGGCCCCAGCGGCTCCTGTGCAGCGCGATCAGCACGCCGCCCGTGACCAGCGCCGTGAGCACCAGCACGAACATGCCGTTGATCGGGATGTCGAGGCCCTCGTGCGGCGTCCACGAACCCATCAGCCACTCGGGCAGCGTCGGGCTCACTTCCTTCGGACCGATGAAGGTGCGGAAGATCTGCTGCAGCCCGAGGCTCACGCCCCAGGTCGCGAGCAGCGTGTCGAGCGGCCGCTTGTAGAGATGGCGGATCAGCGCCCACTCCACCAGCCAGCCGACGATGAAGGCGAACACGAAGGCCAGCGCGATCGAGATCGGGAAGTAGTACGGCATGAAGGCCGGTGCCAGGTGCTCGGTGACCTGCGCCGCGAGGAAGACCGAGTAGGCCCCGATGGTCATGAACTCGCCGTGCGCCATGTTGATGACGCCCATCTGGCCGAAGATGATCGCGAGCCCCAGGCCCATGAGCAGCAGCACCGCGAAGAGGCTCAGCCCCGCGAAGCCCTGCATCAGGCCGATGTTCCACATGTCCGACAGCGTCATGGCGACAGTTCCAGGTGTTGGGGTAGTTGCTCCTTCCCCCTCTGGGGGAAGGTCGGGATCGGGGCATGCGGCGTGCGCGGTGGTCACGCCGCTTGCCCCCACCCCTGCCCCCCCAGAGGGAGAGGGAGAAAGACAAGCAAGCAGGCAGGGATTACTGGTAGCCCTTGGGAAACGGATCCGGCTTGATCAACTCCGCCGACTCCGCCACCACCTTGAAGGTCCCGTCCGGCTGCCCCTGGCCGATGCGCGCCTTGCTCCACAGGTGGTGGTTCGCGTCGAGCTTCACGTAGCCCTCGGGCGCGGTCTTGAGTTCGATGCCCGGCGAGCCCGCCACCACCTTGTCGACGTCGAAGCTGCCGGCCTTCTCGACCGCGGCCTTCCACAGCCACGGGCCGAGGTAGCCGGCCTGCGTGACGTCGCCGATCACCGCGTCCTTGCCGTACTTGGCCTTGAAGGCGGCCACGAACTTCTTGTTGTTCTCGTTGTCGAGCGACTGGAAGTACTTCATCGACGAGTAGAAGCCCGCGAAGTTCTCGCCGCCCACGCCGGTCATCTCGTCCTCGGTCACGGCCAGGGTCAGCAGGAACTGCTTGTCGCCCGTGATGCCCGCGGCCTTGAGCTGCTTGTAGAAGGCCACGTTCGAGCCGCCCACCACGGCCGCGAAGATGCAGTCGGGCTTGGCGACCTTGATCTTGTTGATCAGCGAGTTGAAGTTCGTGTGGCCCAGCGGGTAGTACTCCTCGCCCTTGACCGAACCCTTCTGGAAGTTCTCGATGTGCTTGCGCGCGATCTTCATCGAGGTGCGCGGCCAGATGTAGTCGGAGCCGACGAGGAAGAAGGTCTTCGCCTTCTTCTCCTTCGCGCCCCAGTCCAGGCCCCAGATGATCTGCTGCGTCGCTTCCTGGCCCGTGTAGATCACGTTCTTGCTCTGCTCCAGGCCTTCGTAGAAGGTCGGGTAGTACAGGAGGCCGTTCTCCTTCTCGAACACCGGCAGCACGGCCTTGCGCGAGGCGCTGGTCCAGCAGCCGAAGACGGCCGCGACCTTGTCGTTGACCAGCAGCTTCTTCGACTTCTCGGCGAAGGTCGGCCAGTCGGAGGCGCCGTCCTCCTTGATGACCTTGATCTTGCGGCCCAGGATGCCGCCCATCGCGTTGATCTGGTCGATCGCGAGTTGCTCGGCCTGGATCGAGCCGGTCTCCGAGATCGCCATCGTGCCGGTGGACGAATGCAGCTGGCCCACCGTCACCTCGGTGTCGGTCACGGCCAGCTTGGTGGTGTTGACCTTGGCCGTGGGGAACTGGCCCTGGCCGAAGCTCAGGCCGCTCAGGCCCATCACGGGCAGCGCGGCGGCGCCTTGCAGCAGGCGGCGGCGACGCAATGCCAGGGCATCGAGGGAAAGATCGGAATCACGCGACATCGAAGAACTCCAGCAGGTTGAGGAAAGTACAGGCCGCGCACCATCGAAGTGCATCGGACGGTGCGGCTGGCACCATGGCTGGAACTTTAGAAATCACTGGCCGCTGCGCGAATACGTCATTCAACGTAGCGGCCTGCGCATCGCCTGCCCGCAGACTCGCGGGACCGACGACGACGGACCGGGGGGCGCACGGCGGGCACGGAGCGCTTCTTGCAATGCAGCTGCACCATGCCGATCCCCTCGCCGTCGCCGTCTCCACGAGACACCCCGATGCCTTCCGTCAATTCCGTGAGCGGGCAGAAGATCTTTCGCATCCGGCGCGACTACAACGCCTGGGTCGCGAACGAGACGCTGGAGGACTACGCGCTGCGCTACACGCCGCGCAGCTTCCGCAAGTGGTCGGAGTTCCGGGTCGCGAACGCGGCCTTCGGCGCCACCTCCTTCCTCGCGCTCGAGGCCATCGGCGGCGCGATCGCGCTGAGCTACGGCTTCTCGAACGCGCTGTGGGCGATCCTGGTGGTGGGGCTGATCACCTTCCTCACGGGCCTGCCGATCTCCTACTACGCCGCGCGCCACGGCGTCGACATGGACCTGCTCACGCGCGGCGCCGGCTTCGGCTACCTGGGCTCCACCCTCACCTCGCTGATCTACGCGAGCTTCACCTTCATCTTCTTCGCGCTCGAAGCCGCCATCCTCGCGCTCGCGCTGCAGATGTACCTCGACTGGCCGCTGTGGCTGCTCTACCTGGTGTCGTCGCTGGTCATCATTCCGCTGGTGGCGCGCGGCATCACGCTGATCTCGGGGCTGCAGCTGTGGACGCAGCCAATCTGGATCGTGCTGTTCGTCTGCCCCTTCGTCGCGGTGCTGCTCAAGAAGCCCGAGCTCTATGCCGACTTCACCGGCCTCGTGGGCCGGGTCTCCAACAGCAGCGGCTTCGATCCGCTGATGTTCGGCGCCGCCGCCACGGTCGCCTTCTCGCTGGTGGTGCAGATCGGCGAGCAGGTCGATTACCTGCGCTTCCTGCCCGAGAAGACGGCCGCCAACCGCGCGCGCTGGTGGACCGCGGTGCTGGTGGCCGGGCCGGGCTGGATCGTGCCGGGCATGCTCAAGATGATGGGCGGCGCCTTCCTGGCCTTCCTCGCGCTGCAGCACGAGATCCCGGCCAACCATGCGATCGAGCCGACGCAGATGTACCTCACGGGCTTCGCCTACGTGCTGCGCGACCCGGCCTGGATCCTCGGCATCACGGTGCTGTTCGTGGTGGTCTCGCAGATGAAGATCAACCTCACGAACGCCTATGCCGGCTCGCTGGCCTGGTCGAACTTCTTCGCGCGGCTCACGCACAGCCATCCGGGCCGCGTGGTGTGGCTGGTGTTCAACGTCGTGATCGCGATCCTGCTGATGGCGCTGGGCGTGTTCGCCGCGCTCGAGCACGTGCTGGGCTTCTACAGCAACATCGCGATCGCCTGGGTCGGCGCGCTGGTGGCCGACCTGGTCATCAACAAGCCGCTGGGCTGGAGCCCGAAGACCATCGAGTTCAAACGCGCCCACCTCTACGACATCAACCCCGTGGGCCTGGTCGCCACGCTGGTGGCGGCGGCGCTCGCGATGCTGGCCTACTCGGGCGCCATCGGCCAGTGGGCGCGCTCCTTCTCGCCCTTCATCGCGCTGGCCACCGCGCTCGCGGTCTCGCCGCTTTTGGCCTGGCGCACGCGCGGGCGCTACTACCTCGCGCGGCGCGACATCGCGCACTGGACGCCGGGGCAGATCGTCAAGTGCTCGGTCTGCGACAACGGCTTCGAATCGGAGGACATGGCCCACTGCCCGGCCTACAGCGCGCCGATCTGCTCGCTGTGCTGCACGCTCGAATCGCGCTGCCACGACCGCTGCAAGACCGACTCGCGCGCGGCCGAGCAGATGAGCGGCTGGCTGCAGTCGCTGCTGCCGCCGGCGCTGTCGGCGCGGCTCAACTTCCGCGTCGCCCACTACCTGATGGTGGCGGCCTCGCTGGTGGCGCTGCTGGCCACGGTGATGGGCGTGGTCTACGCGCAGGAGGCGATCACCGGCGCCAGCGCGGTCGACCCGCGGCTGCGCGACGCCTTCCTCAAGGTCTTCACCCTGCTGTCGCTGGTGGCGGCGGTGGCGGCCTGGTGGGTGGTGCTGGGCAGCGAGAGCCGGCAGATGGCGCAGGAGGAGTCGAACCGCCACAACCACCTGCTCACGCTCGAGATCGAGGCCCACCAGCGCACCGATGCCGCGCTGCAGGCCGCCAAGGAAGCGGCCGAGGCGGCCAACCAGGCCAAGACCCGCTACGTGGCCGGCATGACGCACGAACTGCGCACGCCGCTCAACAGCATCCTGGGCTATTCGCAGATCCTGCTCAAGGGCGATGCCGCGCTGCCGCCGCGCGAGGCGGTGCAGACCATCCACCGCAGCGGCGAGCACATGCTGGGCCTGATCGACGGCCTGCTCGACCTCGCGCGCATCGAGGCCGGCCGGCTGCAGCTCGAGCCGGCGCCGCTGGCATTGCCGGCCTTCCTCGACCAGGTGGTGCACATGGTGCGGCCGCAGGCCGAGAACAAGGGCCTGGCCTTCGTCTACACCCACGCCGGGCGGCTGCCGCCCTGGGTGCATGCCGACGCCAAGTGGCTGCGCCAGATCCTCATCAACCTGCTGACCAATGCCGTGCGCTTCACCGACAGCGGCACCGTCACGCTGCACGTGGACGCGCGCCGCGAGGTGCTGCGCTTCGACGTGATCGACACCGGCATCGGCGTGGCGCCGCAGGACCACCAGCGCATCTTCCTGCCCTTCGAGCGCGGTGCCGCGGGGCGCCGGCGCGGCGAGCCCGGCACCGGCCTGGGCCTCACGATCACCGGACTGCTGACCTCGCTGATGGGCGGCGAACTCAAGCTGGCCGACACCTCCTCGGCCGGCAGCACCTTCAGCGTGCGCGTCTACCTGCGCGCGGTGGCCGACCCCGGCCCGCAGGCCAGGGCCGGCGCGCTGCGCCAGCCGGTGTCGGGCTACCTCGGCGAGCGCCGCACGCTGCTGGTGGTGGACGACCAGCCGGTGCAGCGCCAGATGCTGGCCGGCATGCTGGCGCCGCTGGGCTTCGAGGTGCGCGAGGCCGCGAGCGGCACCGAGTGCCTCGACAGCCTGCGCGAGGAGCTGCCCTCGGCGATCCTGCTCGACCTCAGCATGGACGACCTCGACGGCTGGCAGACCGCGGGCCTGGTGCGGGCCTCGGGCTTCGATGCGCTGCCGATCATCATCGTCTCGGCCAACATGTTCGAGAACCAGGCCGAGCGGCTGCGCGCCGCGGGCTGCCAGGCCTTCGTGGGCAAGCCGGTGATCGAGTCCGAACTGATCGCCACGCTCGAGCGCCACCTCGGCCTCGAATGGCTCGATGCCGTCGACGCGCTGCGCCCGCGGGCCGACGAGGAGCTCGCGCCGGTTCGCCCGCCGCGGCTGCTGCTCGGCGAGGACGAGCGCGCCGAACTGATGCGGCTGGTGCAGATGGGCCACGTGCGCGGCCTGCACCAGGCGCTCGACCGGCTGGCCGCCCGCTCGCCGGGCGCGGCCGCCACCTGCACCTGGCTGCGCGGCATGGTCGCGCGCTTCGAACTCGACTCCCTCCGCCAAGCCCTCGCCGAAGATGCTGACACCCTCGCCTCCCCTTCCTGAAGCCGAACGCCCCGTGGTGCTGGTGGTGGACGACGCCCCCAGCAGCCTGGGCATGCTGTGCGACACGCTCGAGGCCAGCGGCTACACCGTGCTGGTGGCGGCCGACGGCGAATCGGCGCTGCAGCGGCTCGCGCTGGTGGTGCCCGACGCCATCCTGCTCGACGGCATGATGCCCGGCCTCTCGGGCTTCGAGACCTGCCGCCGCATCAAGGCCGACGCGGCGCTCGCGCACATCCCGGTGATCTTCATGACCGGCCTCTCGGAAACCGCCGACGTGGTCGAGGGCTTCGAATGCGGCGGCGTCGACTACGTGGTGAAGCCGATCCGCGCCCAGGAGGTGCTGGCGCGCCTGCACACCCATGCGCGCAACGCCCGCATCACGCGCATGGCGCGCGACGCGGTCGACGTGGCCGGCATGGGCGTGGTCTTCGTCGACGCGCGCGGGCGCGTCGCCTGGCGCTCGCCGCAGGCCGGCCTGTGGCTGCATGCGCTGGGCGAGGCACGCGCGCCGGGCCTGCTGCCGCGCGCGCTCGAGGCCGCGCTGGCGCCCGGCGTCACCCTCGGCGTGGTCACCGCGGCCGGCATCCGGCTGTCGGTGCGCAACCTCGGCGCGGCCGCATTGGGCGAGACCATGCTGCTGTTCGCGGTGCAGCGCGAGGGCGCGGGCGGTGCCTCGTCGGCGCGGCTGGCCGAGGCCGCGCTCACGCCGCGCGAGACCGAGGTGCTGTCGTGGCTCGCCAAGGGCAAGACCAACCGCGACATCGGCGAGATCCTCGGCACCAGCCCGCGCACGGTGAACAAGCATCTCGAGCACATCTTCGAGAAGCTCGGCGTGGAAACCCGCGCGGCAGCGGCGGCGCTGGCCAGCGGCCGGTTCGATTGAGGCGCGTCCTCAGGCGTTGCTGGTCGCGCGCACTTCCTCGATCGTGGTCTGGCCGGCCAGCACCTTCTCGATGCCGTCCTGGCGCAGCGTGCGCATGCCTTCCTTCAACGCCGCCTGCAGCAGCTCCTCGGCGCGCGCCCCGCCCTGCACCAGCCGGCGCAGCTCCTTCGAGACCGTCATCAGCTCGTGGATGCCGACGCGGCCGCGGAAGCCCGTCTTCGCGCAGTGCTCGCAGCCCGCGCCGCTGTGCAGGTGCAGCCGCCCGTCGCGGCCGAAGCGCTGCAGCCAGCCATCGAGCGTGGCCTGCCGGCGCGCCGGGATCTCCTCGGCCGGGAAGGCGTGCAGGTAGTCGGCCAGCAGTTCCTCGACCGCCTCCTCGCTCGCGGGCGCGCTGCGCACGCAGTGGCCGCAGATGCGGCGCACCAGCCGCTGCGCCAGCACCGCGAGCAGCGAGTCGGCGAAGTTGAACGGGTCCATGCCCATGTCGAGCAGGCGCGTCACGGTCTCGGGCGCGCTGTTGGTGTGCAGGGTCGACAGCACCAGGTGGCCGGTCAGCGAGGCCTCGACCGCAGTCTTCGCGGTCTCCTCGTCGCGGATCTCGCCGACCATGATCACGTCGGGATCGGCGCGCACGAAGGCGCGCAGCGCCTTGGCGAAGGTCCAGCCGATGCGCGGATTGATCTGCACCTGGCGCAGCCCGTTCTGCGTGATCTCCACCGGGTCCTCGGCGGTCCAGATCTTGCGCTCGGGCGTGTTGATGTGCATGAGCGCCGAATGCAGCGTGGTGGTCTTGCCCGAGCCCGTGGGCCCCACGCACAGCACCATGCCGTAGGGCCGTTCCACCGCGTGGGTCAGGCGCCGCAGGTTGTCGGGCGACAGGCCCAGCGACTGCATCGGCAGCGGCTTGGCCGAGGCCAGGATACGCATCACCACGTCTTCGAGGCCGTTGTTGGTGGGAATGGTCGCCACGCGCAGCTCGATCTTGTGCTGCGGCGAGTACTTGGCGAAGTTGATCTTGCCGTCCTGCGGGTTGCGCTTCTCGCTGATGTCGAGGTCGCACATGATCTTCACGCGCGCCACGATCGCGTTGCGGTAGCTCGGCGGCAGCTCGAGGTAGGTGTAGAGCAGCCCGTCGCGGCGGAAGCGGATGCGCGTCTTCTCCTGGCCCGGGTAGCTCTCGATGTGGATGTCCGAGGCGCCCTCGCGATGCGCCTCCTGGATCATGCTGTTGATCATGCGCACCAGCGAGTTGTCCGACTGCTCGATCGGCGTTTCCGCCGGTGCCGGCGCCGGGCCCTCCTTCTCGAGTGTCTGCAGCAGCTCGGTGGTGCCGGCCATGTCGAACTCGAGCGGGCGCATCGGGTCGAGGTGGGCCGCGCCGCCGCCACCGCCGTCGGCCGCGTCGCCGATCTTCTCGTAGGCCGCGGCCAGCACGGCGTCGAGGTCCAGGCACTGGCCCACCACCGGGATCACCTTCATCTGCGCGACGAACTGCACCTCGTCGATCACCGAGTAGCGGCTCGTGGGATCGTCGATCGCGATCACCAGCCGCCCCTCGTGCAGCATCAGCGGCATGACCTGCAGCCGCCGCGCCACGCCATGCGCGACCTTGCGCAGCGCCTCGGCCGCGGGCGGGAACACATGCAGGTTGACCAGCGGATAGCCCATCTTGCGCACCAGCGCGGTCTGCAGCTGGCCGCGGCTCACGGCGCCCATGCGCACCAGGGTCTCGCCCAGCGGCACCAGCGGCTCGCGGCGCTGCTGGCGCAGCCCGGCGGCGAGCTGGTCGCCGGTGATCATGCCGAGCGCGACCAGCGCCTCGCCGATCCGCGTGATCGGCATCCGGCTCTGCGCGTCGAGCGCGCGCACGAGCTGCTCGGGCACGGCGACTTCTGTGAATGACATGGCTTGTTCTTTTCCTGTTGTCGGGTTGGGCGGCGCGCCGGACGGCGATGCCATCGCGGCGCGCGGGATGCGCGATCGTAGAGCGCCGCGCGAGGGCCCGCTACCCGGCGGGACTCCTGAGTACGCAAGTGTTCAGGTCACCGGTGTCTCGTTGGTGCACACGCGGTTGCGCCCGCCCGACTTGGCGACGTACAGCGCCTTGTCGGCGCCGCGCACCAGCTCCTTCGGCTGCAAGGCGCCGGCCTCGGGCCGCAGCGCGTCCACACCCGCGCTCAGCGTGACGAAGCCGTCGATGGCACCGGCATGCTCGATCTCGAGCGCGCGCACCGCGGCGCGGATGCGTTCGGCCAGCAGCGCGGCCGCCTCGACGTCGGTGCCCGGCAGCAGCACCGCGAGCTCCTCGCCACCATAGCGCGCCGCGAGGTCGCCGGGCCGGCGCGCCGCCACGTTGGCGATGGTGCGGCAGATCTTCTGCAGGCACTCGTCGCCGGCCGTGTGGCCGTAGATGTCGTTGTATTCCTTGAAGCGGTCCACATCGAGCAGGATCAGCGCCAATGTGCTGGCATTGCGCACCGCGCGGCCGAACTCCGTGTCGAGCGCGACGTCGAACTGGCGCCGGTTCGCGAGCCCCGTCAGGCCGTCCTCCATCGCCAGCGTGTTGAGCGTCTTGTTGAGCGCCTCGAGCGCGTCGCGCGCGCGCAGCAGCTCGGCCTCGGTGCGCGTGCGCCGCTCGATCTGGCGCACCAGCCCCAGGCCGACGAAGGCCACCACGGCGCTGAGCGCCAGCACGCCGCCCGAATGCCAGAAGGTGTCCTTCCACCAGCCCGCGAGGATCTCGTCCTTGGACAGCGCCGCGCCCACGAACAGCGGGTAGTGGTCGAGCCGCCGGAAGCTGTTGAGCCGCAGCACGCCGTCCTGCGCCGACTTGATGTAGGCGGTGCCGACCGGGCCGTTCTCCTTGTACGAAGTGAACAGCTGCGAGCCGCGCATGTCGCGCCCCACCATCTCCGGGCCGAAGGGGCGGCGGACCATCATGGTGCCGCTCTCGAGGATCAGCGCCGCGGCGCCGCCCTTGCCGATGTCGAGGCTGTCGTAGAACCTGAGGAAGAAGTCGACGTCGATGCTCGCGAGCGCCACGCCCGCGAAGCTGCCGTCGGCATGGTCGATGCGGCGCGACACCGGGATCAGCCGCTTGCCGTTGGTGCGGCTCGTCACCGGAATGCCGATGTGCGGGCCGCGGTCGGGGTGGTCGCGGTGGAAGACGAAGTACTCGCGGTCCGCGTTGTTGAGGTTCTGCGGCGGCGCCGCGCGGGAGTTCGCGACCCAGTTGCCGTCCTGGTCGTAGACGTGCAGCGCGTCGAGCTGCGGCAGTTCGGCCACCTGCGCGGCCAGCACGCGGCGCAGCCGCTCGACCTGGGCCGGCCCCGTGCCCTCGTGCTCGATGCGCTCGACCACGCCGACCAGCACGGTGTCGGCCTGCTTGATGGTGTCGTCGGCCTGCTGCGCCAGCGCGCGCGACAGGTTCGAGGTCGCCACGCCCATCTGCTCGAGCAGCGCCGTGCGCGACTCCCAGCTGTGCCAGATGTCGAGCCCCACGAGGGCGAGGCACACGGCGGCCACGAAGGCCATCGTGCGCACGGCAATGGAGGGACGTTGGAACACGGGAAACCTGGCGGCAGTGAAGGCGGCCGGATTCTCGCCGGTATCCGGCCCGGCCGGCCTGCGCACGATCCCGCGTCAGCGGCCGGTCAGGGTGCGAGCCCCGCGGTCTTCACGACCGTCGCGTACTTGCCGGCCTCCTCGCCGACGTAGGCGGTGAACTGCGCGGCATTGCGCGGATCGGGCTCGGCGCCGATCTCGCGCAGCCGCTGCGCCAGCGCCGGGTCCTCGAGCACCTTCGCCATGGCGGCCGACAGTTGCCTGAGCACCGGCGGCGGCAGCTTCGCGGGCGCGAACACGCCGAACCAGGCGCTGACCTCGAAGCCCGGCAGCCCGCTCTCGGCCACCGTGGGCACCTCGGGCAGCAGCGGGCTGCGCCGGCTGCCGGTCACGGCCAGCGGCTTGAGCTTGTGGGTCGCGATGTTGGGCAGCGAGGTGGTCTGCAGGTCGAACATCAGCGGCACGTGGCCCGCGAGCACGTCGGCCAGCGCCGGCGCGCTGCCGCGGTAGGGCACGTGCAGCAGCTTGAGCTTGGCGGCCGAGGCCAGCATCTCGCCGGCCAGGTGGTTCGAGGTGCCGGGGCCGGCCGAGGCATAGCTGATCGATCCCGGCGCCTGCCGGGCCGCCGCGAGCAGCTCGGCCACGCTGCCGTAGGGCGCGCTGGGATGGGCCACCAGCACGAAGGGGATCGATGCCAGAGCGCTGACCGGCACGAAGTCCTTCACCGGGTCGTAGCCGACCTTGGACATCGCCGGGTTGATGGCCTGCGAGCTCACCGTGCCGAGCAGCAGCGTGTAGCCGTCGGGCTTCGCTTCCGCGACGAAGCGCGCGCCGATCGCCGTGCCGGCGCCGCCTTTGTTCTCGACCACCACCGGCTGCCCGAGCTGCGCCGCCAGCTTCTGCCCCACCGTGCGCGCCAGGATGTCGGCCGAGCCGCCGGCCGGATAGGGCACGACCAGCGTGACCGGGCGATCGGGAAAGCCCTGGGCCAGGGCCGGCGCGGCGATGCCGGCGGCAACGAGCAGCAGGCCCGCGAGCAGCGTGCGAGGAAGATTCATCGGGGGACTCCTTGGTGGGAACCGCATGGTGCGAACGGGGGTTGCGGTCTGTCCAATACGTTCACTGGCCGGCGTTCATATATGAAATGAATCACCGGCCTCCGGCGCCCGCTGACTGCCGAACAATGTTTGCCCCACCGGCCGATCGCCCATCTATGATTCCGCCGCCGAAGCCTCGCCGCCAGTCGAGGCAAGGCGGCGAGGAACATCATGCGCAGCCTCAGGGAGGACTGAGGCGACTCTGGCAGAACAAGAAGTGACCAAGATGAAAACGAACAAGACGGGAGCCTGGAGAGAGGTAGCCCTTGGCGATTTGCTGCGCGCGGGGCTGAAGGGGCTTCTTGCCGCCTTCTTGGTGTTGCAGTTCGCGGGCTGCGTCCATACGCCCAAGGCAGTCGATGGCGAACCGCTGAAGCCCAACCAGGGTTTGCTGGTCTTGAAGGTCTCCGCGAGCGAGGACGCGAGACTCGGTTTCCTCGACTACGCCGAGACCTCCACGTTCGAAAGCCGCTTCGGGGAGAACCTGAAAGGCCCCAAGGGCTTTGTCTTCGCGAAAGCCGAACCCAAATATGTCGTCATTCCCCTGGATTCGGGCGAATACATGTGGAGCAAGGTCGAAAAGTATCCCTACTTTGCCTGGCTTCAGGCGTCGAACCGGTTCCGGATTCTTCCCAACTCCATCACCTACATAGGCGACATCAGACTCAACTTCGAAGGCGGCCGGTTCCTGATGAGGGTCACCGACAGAGAAGCGGAGGCGCGCCAGTACCTCTACGGAAACTTTCCCCTTTACTTGCTGACGATGCCGATCGTCAAATCATTGGCCGAGTTTCGATACTGACGAAGGCGCGGCCGACACGCCGTCACCGCCATTCGAAATATTTTTCGATCCATGTCGATGTGCCGCAGGCTCATCCGTCGTGTCAGTGGAGGGTCGTCCTCCACATCACTTCACCAGGAGAACACACCATGGCTACCCATACCGTCCGTCTGCACCGCGTGCTGCGCGCACCGCCCGAGCGCCTCTACCGCGCCTTCACCGAACCCGGCGCCTTCGAGCGCTGGCTGCCGCCCTTCGGCTTCACCGGCAAGGTCCACCAGATGGAGCCGGTGGTCGGCGGCAGCTGGCGCATGTCCTTCACCAACTTCAGCTCGGGCCACGGCCACTCGTTCGGCGGCAAGTACCTCGAGCTGGTGCCGGGCCAGCGCGTGGCCTACGACGCGACTTTCGACGACCCCAACCTGCCGGGCACGATGAAGACCACCGTCACGCTGACCGCCGTGTCCTGCGGCACCGACGTGGCCATCGTGCAGGAGGGCATCCCCGGGATGATTCCGGTCGAGATGTGCTACCTGGGCTGGCAGGAGTCGCTGGTGGCGCTGGCGCAACTGGTGGAGCCCGAGATTCCGGGCTGAGAAACGCGCCGACCGCGCTCGCCCGCGGCGGGTGTGCGACGGCTTGGGCCGATACGCAGCCGCCCGCGGGGTATTCCTTGCATGCCGCCGTCGAAAAAACCATACAACAACACTGCAATGCGCACACGTTCCTTGCTCGCGATCGTGGCCCTGGCGACAAGCCTGCATGCCGCCGCCCAACTCTCCGTCCTGCGCCCGCCAGCCGCGAACCTGGGGGCGGTACCGGGCAACAGCATTTCCGCCCCCCCTTCGCAGGTTGCCAGCCCGCCCCCTCCGGTGCGCACAGACTATCCGGAGGCGGACGGCATCGTGCTCTGGGAAGAGGCCGTAGCCACCTTCGACGGCATGGCCTATGACTACAGCGAGTTCGTCTTCGACACCGAAGCCGAAGCCCAGGACTGCGCGGCCAACATGAACGCCGGCTGCCGGCGGCGGAATGCCCGATCGATCCGGCATCTCGGCGAGCGCAGCAACGAACTGCCCCTCAAGCTGCGCAACGCGGTGCTCACGACGCCCGAACATGCCTTCAGCGAGCCCATGCCCGACCTGCGCACCGGCAAATGGACGGTGATCCAGGTCGCCGGCCACCGCCCGTCCAAGTTTGTCGGCGAGGTGAACCCGCGGGATTGGGTGGCGCTGCACGCGGCACTCTCTCTTCCTTCCGCGGACGCACTGCGCAGCAACCCGGAACTGAAGGCGCGACGGGTGCTGAACCAGATCAGGAGCGCCGCCGAATTGCGCAATGCTCTGGCAAGCGGCCAGATCGACAAGTCCGGCATCAATGCGCGGCTTTCCAACGGGAACACCCTGCTCCTGAAGGCCATCTATCTCAAGAACCAGGAACTTCTCGAGGCCTTGCTGGCGCAGGGCGCCAGTCTCGATGAATGCGGCATCCGCAGCTGTCCCCTGACCCAGGCGATCTATCTGGGCGAACGAGCCATCGCCCAGTGGCTGCTGACGAACGGCGCAAATGCCGAGGGGAACGGCAGCGACATCACTCCCCTGATGGCCGCGTCGACGGCAGCGGACCGCGAGATCGCCGAAGCCCTGCTTCGTGCGGGCGCCGATCCCCTCGCGATCTACACCGAGAAGATCGAGACCTTCTCGCTCGAGCGCTCAGTGGCCTTCTACATTCCCTCCTCCGAACCGGCCTACTTCGACTGGTTCTCTGGCATCTACCAGGCAGCGCTGGCCAAGCAGGGACGATACGAATGGAATGCCTGGATCGAGCAGGCCGGCGTTCGCCGTCCTCTGAAGAACGGCGAATCGATCGTGCTCAAGCGGCAACCGTTCCGGCTCCTGATGCAGATCCCGGAAGGCATGGCATTCCGGCTGGCGGCCTCCGAGGACGAGGCACTGGCCGAGAAGTCCCGGTCCCCGGTCTTCCGGCGGAATCTCCTGGGGCCGACCAAGGTCGGTGCCTCGGGCCCGGACAGCCGCTACCTCAGCATCGGCTCGGTGGCGATGAGAGAGAGCGCCTGGGACTTCGACGGTTCGACGCACTACTTCGCCTTCACGACCGACCCGAAGGCCGATGTCGGCGTCAAACGGGTACGGACCGCCGGTCGAGAAACCCTCGACAGCTACGAGATCGACGAATTCATCGCCGACAGGCAAATCACGCCCATCGGCAAGTTCGCGGGCAAGTCATTGACGGTACTGGCCGGTGCCGTCCCGCCATTGGGCACAGGCTCGGACTTCTACAAGCCGGCGACATTCAAGCTGTCGTTCCGGTAGCCGCCACGAGGCCTATCGCTCCTCCACCGCCTTCCTCGCCACCGCCAGGAACGACTGCACCACCGGGTTGTCGTTGCCGCTCGCATGCGCGAACACCAGGCGGTAGGTCGGCGGCGGCCGCGCGCCCGCGATCTCGAGGAAGGCGACGTCGGCCATCGCGAGCACGCGCATCGCGGCCGGCACCAACGCGATGCCCAGGCCGCCCGCGACCAGCGTGAGGATGGACTGCATCTGCGCGGCCTCCTGCACCACCTTCGGCAGGAAGCCCGCCGCCTGGCAGGCGCCGAGCAGCGCGGCGACGAAGCCCGCGCCCTCCGCGGCCGGGAACGAGATGAAGGATTCGGCCGCCAGCGCCTCGATCTTCACCGAACGCTGCGCCGCCAGCGGATGACTGCGCGGCACGGCGATCACGAACTTCTGCGCCTGCAGGTCCACCAGCACCAGCCCGCGCGATTCGTAGACCGGGCCCACCACCAGCGCGAGCTCGACCTCGCCCTTGCGCAGGTCCTCGAGCTGGCGCGCGGTGGTCTCGGCCGTGAGGCGCAGCTGCACGGTCGGGTAGTCGTGCTGGAAGCGCTTGAAGATCGCGGGCAGCACGTCGAGCGCGGCGCTCGGCACGAACGAGAGCCGCAGCGAACCCTCCAGCCCCTGCGCCGCGCGGCGCGCGCGCTCGCCGGCCGCCTGGGCCTGCTGCAGCAGGCGCTGCGCGTCCTTGTGGAAGACCTGGCCCGCGGGCGTGAGCCGCACGTGGTGCCGGCTGCGGTCGAACAGCACCGCGCCGAGCTGCTCCTCGAGATTGCGCATCGCCACGCTCAGCGGCGGCTGCGACATGTGGAGCCGGATCGCGGCGCGGCCGAAGTTCAGTTCCTCGGCCAGCACCACGAACTGGCGCAGTTGTCTGAATTCGAACATGGGCGTGGAGATAGCTGCGGCGAATGACGAGCCACTTTAAACAGTATTGGATGTATGAGCGCGGCCTTCCTAGCATGGCCTTTCCCCCACCCACGACGGACACCGCCCATGCAAGCCTCGCTGCTCGAAGAGATTCCTTCCGTGCCGAACCCCTATCCCGTGGTCTCGAAGGTCGAATACCCCGAGGTCTGGCGCCTGTGCACCCAGGCGCGCGAACTGGCCTGGGACCCGGTGGCCGACATCGATTACGCCGACCTGCGCGAGGCCGAGCTGCCGCCCGAGGTGCGCCAGGCCGGCGCCGAATGGTGGAGCCTGCGCGCCTGGATGGAGCACGGCGCCACGCCCTATGGCGCCGAGCGGCTGCGCGAGGCGATCTTTGGCCACCAGCCCTTCGAGATCAAGCAGCACATCACGAACTTCATCGCCGAGGAGTTCCGCCACCACGAGGCCAGCTTCCGCATCGCCGAGCACCTCGCGGCCTACGAGCCCACGCCGCGGGCCGACTACTTCCGCGACATCATCCCGCGCTTCCACGACGAGAAGGACGAGAAGGCGATGAGCTTCTTCGCGGGCCTCTCGGTCAACACGCTGTTCGAGCAGCTCTCGGGCGAACTGCTGCAGGCGCGCTACGAGAACGCGCGCTTCGGCTCGATCCGCGAGGCCTGCCGGCTGATCCTGCGCGACGAGGCGCGCCACATCCAGTTCGGCCGCATCATCATGCGGCGCTTCTTCAGCGAGCTGCCGGCCGACGAGAAGCGCACCATCGGCGAGAAGGTCGCGAAGAAGCTGCGCGGCAGCCTGCTCAACGGCGTCTATGCGGTGGTCAACCTGCCCGAGGACGAACGCCGGCGTTCGGGCCGCAACCGCGCGCTGGCGGCCGACCACGGCCTCGGCGCCACCCATCCCGACGAGGAGATGGGCATCATCAAGCGCGGGGTCGACAAGATCCGCGAGGACATCGGTGCCTATGGCGTCGAGATCCCGTTCATTCCCGAACTCGACGGCGCGGTGCATTGATGACGCACACCGTCGCCATCCGCCTCGCACCCGGGGACGTCGCGCCGCCGGTCGGCGCCTACAGCCACGGCATCGTCTCCCAGGGGCCGGGCCGCTGGCTGCACATCGCGGGCCAGATCGGCACCGCGGCCGACGGCACGCTGCCCGAGGGCTTCGAGGCGCAGGCCAGGCAGGCCTGGACCAACCTCGTGGCCGTGCTGCGCGCGGCCGGCATGGACGTGTCGCACCTGGTCAAGGTCACGACCTTCCTGACCGACGTCGCCGACGTGCCGCGGCTCGGCCCGGTGCGTGCCGGCTTCCTCGGCGAGGCGCGCCCGGCCTCGACCTTGCTCGTGGTGCAGGCGCTCGCGCAGCCGGCCTGGCGCATCGAGGTCGAGGCCTCTGCCTTCCGTGCCGACTGAAGACGGCATGCGCCCCGACGGACGCTCCGAAGCCATCGACCGGATGCTGCGCGAGACCGGCCCGGCCTGGCAGGCCGACATCCGCGCGGCCGGCGACCGCGTGAAGGCCGCCTACCTGCCGCTGCTGCTGGCCGCGCCCGCCCACGGCTGCGAGGTCGTGCGGGACCTGCCCTACGGCGCGCATCCGCGGCAGGTGCTCGACGTCTACCGGCCGCGCGGCGCGCGGGCCGCGCCGGTGATCGTGTTCGTGCATGGCGGCGCTTTCGTGCGCGGCGGCAAGGACATCAACGCCGCGATGTACGGCAACGTGCTGCGCTGGTTCGCGCGCCGAGGCTGCGTGGGCATCAACATCGAATACCGGCTCGCGCCCGAGGCCATGCATCCGCAGGGCGCGCTCGACGTGGCCGCGGCCTGCGACTGGGTCGCGCGCCATGCGGCCGGGCACGGCGGCGATCCCGCCGCGATCTGCCTGATCGGGCATTCGGCCGGCGGCACGCATGCGGCCAGCTATGCCTGCGATCCCTCGCTGGGCTTCATGGGCCGGCACCTGCGCGCGCTGGTGCTGGTGTCGGCGCGGCTGCGCGCCGACGCGCGGCCCGAGAACCCGAACGCGGCCGGCGTGCGCGCCTATTTCGGCGACGACGCCGCGGCCTACGACGCGCTGTCGCCGATGGCGCATGCCCACCGGCTGGCGCTGCCCACCTTCGTCGTGCATGCCGAATACGAGAACCCGCTGCTCGACGTCTACGCGACCGAGTTCGCCTGGCGCATGGCCGAGACCCGGGGCCACGCGCCGCGCCACCTGAGCCTGCCCGGGCACAACCACGTCTCGGTCATGGCCCACTTCGACAGCGGCGAGCAATGGCTGGGCGAGGAGATCCTGGCCTTCCTCGAGTCGGTGCGCGGCTGACTATCTCTTTCGGGGAATCGATCGCGCCGCGCCGGTGCGGTACGCTGCCGGCCTTCGCCGCGCCGGCGCGCGGCCTCCCTCCACCGCATCGACCACGGAAAGACCTCCAGCCATGACCGCGTTCACCCTCGAAGAAGCCAGGGACGTCCTCGCCACCGCCTTGCCGGGCTGCGTGCGCAGCCTCGGCGTCAGCGTCGAATCGCTGGGCGAAGGCAAGGCCACGCTGCGCATGCCGGCCGGCGAGCAGGCCACGCGCGAGGGCAACATCTTCGGCGGCCAGGCGCTCTCGGTGCTGGCCGACAGCGCGATGTGCTTCGCGATCTGGACCGACGGCCGCGGGCGCCGCCCGATCGCCACGGTCGACCTGCACATGACCTTCATGCGCGCGGGCGGCGGCGAGGACGTGCTCGCGCATGCCGAGCTGGTGCGCTCGGGCCGCTCGCTGGCCTTCGCGCGCGTGACCATGGACCTGGCCTCCACCGGCCAGACGCTCGCGACCGCGGTCGCGACATTCGCCCTACCGGCCTGAGCCAGCGCCCACGCGGGCGTCGCGCTCAGAGCTTGTAGGCCTCGACCGGTCCGTGCGAATAGAACAGGAAGTAGCCGGTCGAGGTCCGGAAGCCGTTCTTCTCCCAGCCCGGCGGCACCTTGAACAGCGCGAGCTGCTCGCTCTTCATGCCGACGAATTCCGTCCGCGTGCTGTCGGTGGTGATGCGCCGCCAGTCGTCGCGCGTGGCGGGCGCGAGCTGCATCTTGGGCTCGCTCCAGTCGGGCGTGCGAACCTTGTCGCGCAACACGTAGCGCCCGCCCTGGCGCTCGATCTTGATCAGCTCCTTGAGCGCCCCGCCCTGCTTCACGGCATAGACGCCGACCAGCTCGGCCTCGGGGCCGCCGCGCGCGCCGCAGGCGGCCAGCAGCAGCGCGCAAGCGATGCACGCGAGCGCGCGCGGTGCGTTGTTCCATGTGCTCATCGATGGTCTCCGGTGAAAGATGGGTGGCCCACCGGGCGCGTCGCCCGGCGGGTTCAGGCCGTCAGCGCTGGAGGTTCTCGCGCAGCTTCAGGCTGCCCTGGAAGCGCAGCGCATGCGGGTACTCCTCCTTGGCGCCCGCATCCACCGCCGCCATCTTCTGCTGGCTCTCCTGCGTCTTGGCCAGCAGCGCGGTCGGCAGGTTCAGCACGCCCTTGATCTGGTCGTACTGCGCCTGCGTGATGCGCCCCACGCCGAGCAGCCGGAAGGCATCGCGCTCGATGTTCAGCAGCAGCGGCTTGTTGTCGGCGAAGTTCTGCGCCTGCGCCAGCAGCGCGCTCCACGAGCCCGCGCTGTAGTTGCTCACGTAGTAGTCCTGCCCGGTCGGCCCGGCCAGCACCGCGGTGCAGCCCGGCAGCTCGAGGTTGGTGCGGTTGTTGTCCATCACGAAGGTCTTGCGCTGCGCCATCGCGTCGCCATAGGCGAGCGTGACGGGCACGGTCCAGGTCGAGGCCGGGTACTGGTTCTGGTTCGGGAACGACTCCTGCGTGATAGCCACGTAGGTGCGGTCGCCCGCGCACTGCGCGTCGACCGTGAGCAGCGGCACGCCGGTCTGGCGAATCAGGCTGTCGCCGATCGCACTCACCTTCTTGTCGGTCGCCTTCTCGAGCGAGCTCCACAGCCGCGAGGGCGTGACGTTGCCATAGGCATAGTCCTTCAGGTAGATCTGCAGGCCCTTCTGCATTGCCTCCTCGCCGATGTAGTTCTGGATCGTCTCGAGCACGTGGCTGCCCTTGTTGTAGACGAAGATCGACGGGCTGATGAAGCCGAACGAACCCGCGTCGTTGAGGTTGCGCTGCACCGGCACCGCCGTGTTCTTGAGGTCGGCCACGATCACGCTGTGCTTGTCGAGCACGTAGTCCGAGAAGCTGTAGTACTCGGGGTGGAACTTGATCGTGGTGCGCCTTTCGAACCAGCGCGCGAACGACTCGTTGAGCCACACGTTGTCCCACCAGTCGAGCGTGACCAGGTCGCCGAACCACTGGTGCGCGACCTCGTGCGTGACCACCGTCACCGAATAGAGCGTGGGCGTGTCGCCGGGCTTGGTCAGCACCGAGTCGGCGAACTCGAAGATCGAGCCCCAGTTCTCCATGCCGCCGAAGCCGGTGTTGGGCTTGTTGTCGTAGCTGTCGTTGGCGGCCACGGTGTCGAACTTGTCGAAGGGCAGCGGGATGCCGGTGTACTTGTAGTAGTAGTCCATCGCGACCTTGGTCCACTCCATCGCGAAGGTGGCCCAGGTCGAGCGGCCGGGCGGCGTGAACCAGCGCAGCGGCATGGTCTTGCCGTCGAGCGGGCTCTTGAATGTGTCTTCGAGGATGTCGAACTTGCCGCCGCCGAAGAAGGTCAGATACATGGGCATCGAGGGCGTCTTCTCGAACGACACCAGCTGGTAGCCGTCGGGCAGCCGGGTCTGCGATTTCTGCGCGCCGTTCGACACCGTCTTCCAGTCGCCCGGCACCTCGGCCGAGATCTCGAAGGTATGGCGGAACGCGGGCTCGTCCCAGCCCGGGAACCACTGGCGCGCGAAGTTGGTTTCGCCCTGCGTCACGATGGCATCGCTGCTCACGCCCTCGGGCGTGGAGAGGCCGACCTTGAACACGCCGGTGGCGGCCGAGCACAGCGGGTTCTTGATCATCTCGGCCGGCGGGCAGTACTCGGCATCGGAGAACTGGATCTTGCCGTCCCACTCCATGTGCAGCAGGTACTTGCCCTTCGCGATCTGGCCGTCGTTGAGCCGCAGCTGCACGAAGTCGCCGCGCGTCTGCGGCGTCGGGATCAGCGCGATCGCCTCACCCGGGCTCGAGAGCTTGCGCAGCGTGGTGCGGCCGTTGGCGAACTTGAGGTCGTGCGCGGCCACCACGATCGCATCGACCGGCTTCAGCACCTCGATCTCGACGTCGCCGCGGCCCGTGAAGGTCTTGAGTGCCGCATCGGGCCGGAACCACAGCTTGTAGTTCTTCGGCCAGACCGTGTCGGGCAGCTCCATCGGCTGGGCCGAGCGATCGATGTTGCCGTTCGCCGCCGCGTCGGGCACGGCCGAGGGATTGCCGTCGTCGGGCGCGTTGGCGTCGCCGTTCTGCGCCACCACGTTGCCGGTGTCGGGGGCCGCGCCGGTGCCGCCGAACGATGGCGTGCCGCCACCGCCGCCACCGCAAGCCACGAGCGCGGCAAGGGTCACTGCACCGATGGCAAAGTACGGGATTGCGGGCTTGAGAAATTTCTTCATGATCGCCTCTTGTAGGGACATGCGCCGTCCTGCACCTGCCGGCGTGTGGCCGGCTCCTGCATGGAACGCGCGCGGGTTAAGGGGGTGAAAGGCTCGCGCGTCGGCAAGACGCCACCCTCCCGTCGAACCGATCGTTCGACAGGCAGGCAGTGCCAGCCATGAGCAGCGGTTTCAGTGGACGCGGCAAGCGCGTGCCGCGTGCTACCGCACCGGCGGTCGATGCGGCGGGCCGAGGATCCGCGGCATCAGCGGACTCGGCGTGCGGAAGAAGCGGATGTGCATACCCGACGATGCGCGGGGCAGCGGGAGGACGAATCGCACCAGGAGCCGGAGCGTTCGATTCAGCGAAGGGCGCGCGTGCAATGCACGCGACGCGCGATGGACGAAGCCGCGTTCGGCATGGCCCCATCGGCCGCCTTGCGTCTTCCCGCACCGGCCACGAGGCGATCGGCAGCGAGGACGCAACGGCGGGAGTATGTGCGCTTGGTGTTCGAGATCTTCACGCGTTCTCCCTCCATCGAGTGCGCACAGTTCTAACTGCCGCTCCCCCCACGCGTCAACGAAGCGCGGAACTTTTCCCTCTCAAATTGTTCGCGCGTCATACGAAGAATGGAGTCAACGAAGCGTGGTGCTGCGTGAGGTACGAAGATGGACTCACGCCATCCGCATCGCCGCGCATTCGACGCGATGCGCCCGGACAACAGCGCGTTGCTTTTTCGTTGATGCAGCGCAGTTGCATCAATCGCGGCGCACGCGTTCTTTGGTTCGCGTCGCCTCCGCCGCTGCGGACTTTGGACCGCGCTACAGCACGTAGCCGCGTCCGCGGAAATGATCGAGCAGTATCTGCCCCACCCGCTGCGCCTGATCGAACTCGATCGCATGCCCCGCATCGGGCACCACCATCAGCTCCACGCGCGGCGCGTTGACGCGCAGCCGCCGGCTCGCCACGTCGACGGCATGCAGCGCATCGTCCTCGCCGAGCAGCACGCGGGTGCCGGCCGGCAGCAGCCGCATCTCGGCATCGCTCAGGCCGGCGGCGCGCGGCGGTCCGGCGCCCTGGCTGCGCCAGCGCACGAGCAGGTCCTCGAGCGCCCAGTCGGACAGCGGGCAGGCATGCGGCGAGGAACTCAGCGCCTGCAGGCGGCGCAGGTTGCCGTCGGAGGGATGCAGCCGCGCGAGCAGCGCGAAGACGGCGGGAACGACGCGCCGCGGGCCGATGCGCGGCGGCGCGAGCAGCGCGAGCCTGGAGACGCGGCGCAGCGAGCGCCGCATGTAGGCGGCGGCCAGCCAGGCGCCGAAGGAGGCGCCGCAAAGCCCCAGCTTGGGCCGGCCGATGCCGATCAGCACGTCCTCGAGCCAGTCGCAGTAGTCGTCCTCGCTGGCCGGGCGCCGGCCCTCGCTGCGACCGGCATCGCCCACGATGTCGACCGCGTACACGCGCAGCGCACCCGCGAGCACGCCGGCCATGTGCACCCAGGTGCTGGCATTGCCGCCCTCGGCATGCAGCAGCAGCACCGGCACGCCATAGGCCGGTCCCCAGGCCAGCAGGTGGGCGCGGCCGCGCCGCGTGTCGACATGGCGCGATTCCACCGGCACCGGCCAGCGCGCGAGCACGCTGTCGTACGACCGCGAGAGTGCCGCATGGGCCTGGGCCGAGCGGAAATGCGGCAGGAAGGAAATGGCGTCGAGGGACATCGTCGAAAGGCGAAGAGGACGTGGAGGATGCGAAGCCGGCCCCGGGGACCGGCCCGTGAAGCAACGCGCGAGCCTGCTGGATCGTGGGCGGCGCAGATGAAGGTCTGCTGAAGATTCGGCGGCTCGGCCTGCCTTGCACCTTTCAGGCCTGGTCGAGAAGCTTTAGGAATTCCTTCAGCTTCGCCGGTTAGATTGCATTCATGAAGATTCTTGTGGTGGAAGACGATTTCGACCTCGCGACCGGCATCCGGGTGGCGCTGCAGACGCAGGGCATGGAGGTGGTGTGGGTGCGCCGCATCGAGGACGCGCGGCGCATCCTCGATGGCGAGGGCTGCGACCTTCTGCTGCTCGACCTGGGCCTGCCCGACGGCGACGGCCTGGGCCTGCTGCAGCACGTGCGGCGCGCCGAATCGCGGCTGCCGGTGCTGATCCTCAGCGCGCGCGATGCGCTCGACGACCGCCTGCTCGGGCTCGACAACGGCGCCGACGACTACCTGGTGAAGCCTTTCGTTCTCGCCGAGATGCTGTCGCGCGTGCGCGCGCTCGCGCGCCGCAGCTACGGCAGCGACGGCGTGACCTTCGAGGTGCGCGGCCTGTGGCTGCACGAGCCGACGCAGCGCGTGCAGGTCAACGGCCAGCCGGTGGACCTGTCGCGCAGCGAGTTCAAGCTGCTGAGCCTGCTGATCAAGCGCACCGACCGCGTGATCACGCGGCGCATGCTCGAGCAGCAGGTGCTGCCGGCCTGGCAGACCCATGGCAGCAACGTGCTCGAGGTCCACATCTCGAACCTGCGCCGCAAGATCGGCGACGGCTACATCCGCACCGTGCGCGGCATCGGCTACGTGATCGACCAGGCCGCGCTGAAGCTGCCGGGAACGCCGTCTTGACGGCCGCGGCGGCGGCCTCCGACGCCCCGCGCGGCTGGCGCCGGCTGCTGCGGCCCACGCTGGTGCGCCGGCTGATGCTGGCGCAGGTGGCGATGCTCACGCTGCTGTGGAGCATCGCGGTGGGCCTCGTGCTCGGCACCTCGCTGACCGAGGACATGGGCATGGTCGACACCTCGCACCGCAGCGTGCTGTCGGTGGCGCACAACCTGGCCGACCGGCCCGCGGCGCTGGCCGAGAGCCTCCAGCGCATGGACACCGCGCTGCGCGAGACCATGGGCAGCGACAACGATCCCTCGCTCTCGCCGAGCCTGCTGGTGTGGCAGCACGGCCGGCTGGTCTACCACTCGGAGGGCGTGCCCACCGACATCGCCAACAGCCGCCTCGGCGTGGCCGAGGACGTGACCGCGCAGGGCAAGCAATGGCGCACGCGTTCGCTGGAGAGCGAGGACGGCGCCACGCGCGTCGCGCTGGTGCTGCCGGCCGGCCCGCAGATGTGGCTGACCTTCCATTCGCGCGGCTACTACATCCTGCCGCTGGTCATCAGCGTGCCCTTCCTGCTGCTGCCGGCCTGGCTGTCGATCCGGCTCGCGCTGCGGCCCTGGCGCAAGGTGGCGCGCGAGATCGCGTCGCGCGACGTGCGCGAGCTCGCGCCGCTGGCCACGCAGACGCGCCACGACGAGCTGCGCCCGCTGGTCGACAACTTCAATGCGCTGATGCAGCGGCTGCGCGCGAGCATCGAGCGCGAGCAGAGCTTCATCGCCGATGCCGCGCACGAGCTGCGCACGCCGATCGCGGCGCTGCGCGTGAACGTCGAGGCACTGCAGGGCCTGCAGGCGCAGCCCGAGCCGGTGCCGCCGGCGCGCCAGCAGGAGCTGATGGCGCGCGTGGTCAGCGCCAGCGCGCGCGCCGAGCGGCTGGTGAACCAGCTGCTGCACCTGATGCGCAGCGCGGCCCAGGTCTCGGCGCCGCGCCCCGCCCTGCTGCGCCTGGACGACCTGGTGCAGGAACGGCTGGCCGCGCTGTCGGTGCTCGCGCGCACGCGCGGCGTGGAGGTGGAGCTGCTGAGCGACGACCCGGCACCGGTGGCCGGCGATCGCGACAGCCTGGTGTCGATGATCGACAACCTGATCGACAACGCCACCAAGTACGCGCCGCCGGGCTCGGCCGTGACCGTGGGCATCCGGCGCGACGGCGCGCAGGCCGAACTGACCGTGGCCGACCGCGGCCCGGGCATTCCGCCCGAGCTGCGCGAGCGCGTGTTCGACCGCTTCTTCCGCGACCCCGACCAGACCCAGACCGGCAGCGGCCTGGGCCTCGCGATCGTGCGCTCGGCCACCGAGGCACATGGCGGCAGCATCGTGCTCGGCGACACGCGGCCCGGCCCGGGCCTGCTGGTGACGGTGCGGCTGCCGCTCGCGCGCGAAGGCATCGAGCCGGGCGCCACGGCCTCGGTGAAGACCCGCGCCGTGCTGACGGCGGATTGACAGCCGGTGCTCCTACGATGACGGACGCGACATCGACACAGGAGACCCCATGACAATCCAGCGCCCCCGCCTCGCGGCCTTCACGCGCCGCGCCCTGCTCGGCGCCGCCCTCGGGCTCGCGCTCGCGGGCTGCGGCAGCCCCGCCGGCAATGCCCCGGCACCGAAGCCCGAGCTCCACGTGATGACCTCGGGCGGCTTCACGGCCGCCTACAACGAACTGCGCCCCGGCTTCGAGCGCGCCAGCGGCCGCGCGGTGAAGACCGCCTACGGCGCCTCCATGGGCAATGCCAGCGACTCGATCCCGAGCCGCCTCGCGCGCAAGGAGCCGGTCGACGTCGTGATCCTGGCCCGGCCCGCGCTCGATGCGCTGGTCGCGCAGGGCCAGGTGCGGGCCGGCAGCCAGGTCGACCTGGTGCGTTCCTCGATCGGCTTCGCGGTGCGCAAGGGCGCGCCCAGGCCCGACATCTCGAGCGTCGAGGCGCTCAAGCGCACCCTGCTCGCGGCGCCGTCGATCGCCTATTCGGCCAGCGCCAGCGGCACCTACTACGAGACCGAGCTGCTGAAGAAGCTCGGCCTCGAGGCCCAGGTCAAGCCCAAGAGCCGCCGCATCCTCAGCGAGCGCGTGGGCAGCGTGGTGGCGCGCGGCGACGCCGCGCTCGGGCTGCAGCAGGTCAGCGAGCTGCTGCCGATCGAGGGCATCGATTACGTCGGCCCGCTGCCGGCCGAGGTGCAGCAGGTGACGGTGTTCTCGGCCGGCATCGCCACCGCATCGACGCAGCCCGAGGCGGCACGCGAACTGATCCGCTACCTGAACTCGCCGGCCAGCGCGCCGACGATCGCGAAGACGGGGCTGGAGCCGCTGGCTTCGCGTTGAGGCGCGCGCCGCCTCAGGCGCCGCCCGGCACGGCGAGCGGCGCATGCTTCGCCATCAGTTCGTCGACCCAGTCGATGAACACGCGCAGCTTCGCGCTCAGGTGCCGGTTCGGCGGGAACACCAGGTACAGCGGCATCGAGGCCACTTCCCAGTCCTCGAACAGCGGCACCAGCTCGCCGCTGTCGAGGTGCGCCTGCGCCATGTAGCGCGGCAGCCAGAGCACGCCCATGCCCGCGACACCGGCCGCGGCATAGGCATTGCCGTCGTCGAGCGCGACCACGTGGCGGCCGCGCGGGGCGAGTTGCTCGCCCGCGCGCGACAGCGCGATCGGCGCCAGCGTGCCGCTGCGCGAGCGCAGGAAGCCGACGATGCGGTGATGCGAATCCTCGAGCTCGCGCGGATGCGCGGGCGTACCGGCGCGTGCCAGGTAGGCGGGCGAGGCATAGACGCCGAGCCGCAGGTCGCCCACGCGGCGCGCCACCAGCGAGGAGTCGGTGAGCTCGCCGCCGCGCAGCACGCAGTCGACGTTGTCGCCGATCACGTCGACCACGCGGTCGCTCACGCCCAGGTCGAGCTGGATCTCGGGATGGCGCGCATGGAAGGCCGGCAGCGCCGGCACCAGGATCAGCCGCGCCAGCGGGGCCGGCACGTCGACGCGCAGCCGCCCCTTGGGCGAGGCCGTGACGCTGGCCAGGCGGGTGTCGGCATCCTCGAGGTCGGCCAGCAGGCGCACCACGCGCTCGTAGTAGAGCGTGCCCTCGGCCGTGACCTTGACCTGCCGCGTCGTGCGGTGCAGCAGCTTCACGCGCAGCCGTGCCTCGAGCTGCTGCACCAGCTGGGTCACGGTGGTCTTGCTCATGTGCAGGGTCTGCGCCGCCTTGGTGAAGCTGCCGGCTTCCACCACGCGCGCAAAGGCCTGCATCGCATCGAAACGGTCCATGTCGTGGTCCGATTGTTTGGGATTGTCAAACAGTCATTGTGCGTCTTGCCCGTTTATCCGCGAAGAGCGAACACCTAGATTCACTGCATCCGCAACCATCGAAGAAAGTGAATCCCATGTCTTCCCCCCGCGATGTCGTCTTTCCCGCCGGCCGCCAGGCGCTCTACGAGCTTCACCGCTACTCGCCGGCCGTGCGCGCCAACGGCCTGCTGTTCGTCTCGGGCCAGGTCGGCAGCCGGTCCGACGGTTCGCCCGAACCCGAGCTCGAGGCCCAGGTCCGGCTGGCCTTCCAGAACCTGAATGCCGTGCTCGCGGCCGCCGGCGCCAGCTTCGCCGACGTGATCGACGTGACGGTCTACATCGTCGATCCGGCCTCGAAGTTCGAGCGCATCTGGAACCTCGTGCTCGCCGAGTTCTGGGGCGAGGCGCCCCATCCCACGGCCACCGCCATCGGCGTGACCTGGCTCTACGGCTTCGACTTCGAGATCAAGGTGGTCGCGAAGCTGCCGGAAACGGCCGCCGCCTGAGACGCTAACGAGCGACGATCCGCTGCACGCCGAGCATGACCAGCATGCCGCCGGCCACGCCATCGACCCAGCGCTCCACGCGCAGGTAGCGCGCGCGGATCGCCTCGGCGCCGAACACCACGGTGATGCCGAAGTGCCACAGCAGCGAGAGCACCGCCACCATGAGGATGGTGGCGGGATAGAACCAGCCCGCGGCCTGCGCGGGCACCAGGGTCGCGAACACGCTGGTCCAGAAGGCCGCGCCCTTGGGGTTGGTGATGCCGGTCAGCAGGCCGGCGCGGTAGGCGCCGCGCGCATCGCGGCGCGTGCCCGCGGGCGCGCGGCGGGCGCTGCCCGCGGCGGTCTTCACGGGTCGGGCCACGGCCCGCCACAGCAGGCTCGCGCCATACCAGACCAGGTAGCTCGCGCCGAGGAAACGCACGGCCGAGGCCAGCCACGGATGGTGCGCCATCAGGGTGGACATGCCCGCGAGCGAGAGCACGACCCAGAAGATCGAGCCGGTCGTGAGCCCCAGCACCACGTAGCGCGATTCGCGCTGGCGCCCGTCGAGCGCCATCTGGCTCAGGATGAAGAAGTTGGGGCCCGGGCTCGCGAGCACGGCGAGGTAGACGCCGGCGATGAGCAGCAGGGGCGAGAGTTGGGTCATGGCGCTGGGGACGGAAGCGAACGGACCCGCCGATGCTAGCGGCAGGCGAACGCCCCTGCCCTCAGCGGGCCTCGATCAGCGCCTTGACCCGGTTCGCCAGCGCATCCATCTCGAAGGGCTTGGTCATCACGTGCATGCCGGGTGCCAGATGGCCGTGGCTCAGCACCGCGTTCTCGGCATAGCCGGTGATGAACAGCACCTTGAGGCCGGCGCGCAGGGTGCGCGCGGCGTCGGCCACCTGGCGGCCGTTCATGCCGCCGGGCAGGCCGACGTCGGTCAGCAGCAGGTCGATGCGCTGGTTCGACTCGAGGATGCGCAGCGCATCGGCGCCGTCGCCGGCCTCGAGCGTGGCATAGCCCAGGCCCTGCATCACCTCCACGATCAGCATGCGCAGCGAGGCCTCGTCGTCGACCACCAGCACGGTGTCGCCACGGTCGGCGCGCGGCGCGGTCTCGACCTGCACGGCCTCGGCGGTGCTCTCCTCCTTGTGGTCGTGGCGCGGCAGGTAGATGCTGACCGAGGTGCCCTGGCCGACCTCGGAATAGATGCGCACCTGCCCGCCCGACTGCTTGGCGAAGCCGTAGATCATCGACAGGCCGAGCCCGGTGCCCATGCCGATGGGCTTGGTGGTGAAGAAGGGATCGAAGGCGCGCGCCACGACCTCCGCGCTCATGCCCACGCCGTTGTCGCTGACCGTGAGCGAGACGTACTGGCCCGCCGGCAGGTCGCGGCCCGGCGCGCTGCGCGCGTCGATCCAGCGGTTGGCGGTCTCGATCACCAGCGTGCCGCCCTCGGGCATGGCGTCGCGCGCGTTGATGCACAGGTTGAGCAGCGCGTTCTCGAGCTGGCTCGGGTCGGCATGCACGTTCCACAGGCCGACGGCGGCCACGGTCTCGAGCGCGATCTCGGGGCCCATGGTCCGGCGCAGCAGGTCCTCCATGCCGCTCACGAGGCGGTTGAGGTTGACCGACTTGGGCTCCAGCGTCTGCCGGCGCGAGAAGGCCAGCAGCCGGTGCGTGAGCGCGGCCGCGCGCTTGACCGCGCCGTGGGCCACGCCGATGTAGCGCTCGAGGTCGGCCTGCCGGCCCTCGAGCCCGCGCCGGCGCATCAGTTCCAGGCTGCCGCCGATGGCGGCCAGCAGGTTGTTGAAGTCGTGCGCGAGGCCGCCCGTGAGCTGGCCCACGGCCTCGAGCTTCTGGCTCTGGCGCAGCTGCTCGCGCGCGGCCTCGAGTTCGGCCGCGCGCTCCTTCTGCTCGGTGATGTCGCGCGCGGCCGAGTAGTTGAGACCGCCATCGGGCACCGCGGTCCACGACAGCCAGCGGTAGCTGCCGTCCTTGGCGCGGTAGCGGTTCTCGAAGCCGCGCGTGCGCTCGCCGCGGGCCAGCCGCGCGAGTTCGGCCTCGGTCGCGGCCAGGTCGTCCGGATGCACCAGCTCGCGGAACGGCATCGCCATCAGCTCCTGGCGGCTCCAGCCGAGCACCGCCTCCCAGGCCGGATTCGCGCTCTCGAAATGGCCCTGGCCGTTGGCCACGCCCAGCAGGTCCTGGCTCAGTTCCCAGGTGCGGTCGCGCTCGCGCGTGCGCACCTCGACCTCGCGCGCCAGCGATTCGGCGAAGGCCTGCAGCTCGAGCTGGGCCTCGCGCCGCGCGATCGCCGAGCGGATGCGCTCGCCGACCTCGCCGATGAAATCGAGCTCGTCGCGCGACCAGGCGCGCGCGCTGCCGTGGTTGAGATAGAGCAGCCCGACCAGCCCGCCGCGCTCGGTCAGCGGCATGTTGACCACGGCGCGCGCGCCGATGCCGTCGAGCGCATCGGCGTTGGCACGCGTGCGCGGATCGTCGTGGGCATCGGCGAAAGCCACCGTCGTGCCCTGGCGCAGGTCGTCGATGTAGCTGCCGTAGTCGCGAAAGTGCAGCGTGCCGGCCAGGCTCTTGACGCCGGGCGCGGTCCAGTCGCGCTCGATCTCGATGGTCTCGGCCGCCTTGTTCACCAGGCCGTAGCCCGCGCGGTCCACCTGCAGCTGCATGCCAAGCATCTGCGAGGCGGTGTAGGCGATCTCGCAGATGCCGTCCATGTCGCGGATGCGGTCGCTGAGCTCGATCAGCGCCAGCCGGCGCGACTCGGCGGCGCCGAAGATCTCGTGGGCCACGCGCAGCTTGGCCTCGGCCGCCTGCTTGGCCTCGCGGTCGGCCGCCTCCTTGAGCGCGCGCTCCATCACCACCGGCAAGCGCGCCAGCCGGCCCTTGCTCACGTAGTCGGTGGCGCCGCGCTTGAGCAGCTCGACCGCGTTGTCCTCGCCGATCACGCCCGAGACGAAGATGAAGGGCGTGAGCGGCGCCACCGCGCGCGCGATCTCCAGCGCATGCGCGCCCGAGAAGCCCGGCAGCTCGTAATCCGACAGGATCAGCTGGTAGCGCGCGCTCTGCAGCGCGCCCGTGAAGCCCTCCTCGTCGCACACCACGGTCACGCGCGCCCCAGGCAGCGCGGCGACCAGCGCCTCGGTCAGCAGTTCGACGTCGAAGCGCGAGTCCTCGAGGACGAGGATGTCGGGGGCCGTCGTGGAAGCCGTGCCGCTACTCATGGCGCCGGGTGGCCTTGAGCGACCCCGGCGGCGGTTCGTTGAGCACGGCCCAGAACACCCCGAGGTCGGCGATCGCCGAGACGAACCGGTCGAAAGCCACCGGCTTGACCACATAGGCGTTGACGCCGAGCTCGTAGCTGCGCAGCACGTCCGACTCCTCCTGCGAGGAGGTCAGCATCACCACCGGGATGCTGCGCAGCGCGGCCGAGGCGCGCACTTCCTGCAGCACCTCGAGCCCGGTCACCTTGGGCAGCTTGAGGTCGAGCAGGATCACGGCCGGATTGCCCTCGGCGCGATCGGCATGCTCGCCCTCGCGCTTGAGATAGTCGAGCGCCTGCGCGCCGTCGCGCAGCACCACCACGTCGTTCGCCAGTTGGCTGCGCTCCAGGGCCACCAGGGTCAGTTCCAGGTCGCGCTTGTCGTCCTCGACCAGCAGGATCGGCTTAAGCATCCTCTTCTCCGTCAGTTGCGTTGCTCGAATTCGTTCCATCCGCCTCCGCGCCCGGCAGCACGAAGCCGAAGCAGGCGCCCGCGCCCAGTTCGCCGCGCGCCCACACCGTGCCGCCATGCCGCTCCACGATCCGCTTCACGTTGGCCAGGCCGATGCCGGTGCCCTCGAACTCCTCGGCCTGGTGCAGCCGCTGGAACACGCCGAACAGCTTGTCGACGTACTTCATCTGGAAGCCCACGCCGTTGTCCTCGACCTCGAGGCCGGTGCCGGCGGCATTGCGCACCGCGCGCACCGTGATCACGGCGGGCTCGCGGGTGCGCGAGTACTTGACCGCGTTGGCCAGCAGGTTGCGCACCGTGACCTGCAGCAGCAGCGGGTCGGCGTACAGCGGCGGCAGGTCTGGCTCGACGCGCCATTCGATGGCGCGCGTGGGCTCGATGCGCACCAGCTCGCGCACCAGCCCCTCGACCAGCGAGGGCGTGTCGACCGCGCGCTTCTGCAGCGCGGCGCGGCCCATGCGCGAGAAGTCGAGCAGCGCATCGACCATCTGCCCCGCGAACGCGGCCGCGTCCTTCACATGCGAGAGATAGCGCCGCGCCCGGTCGGTGAGCTGCTGGCCCTCGGTCTGCGTCACCAGGTCGACATAGCCCGCGATGTGGCGCATCGGCGCGCGCAGGTCGTGCGAGACGGTGTACGAGAAGGCCTCGAGCTCGCGGTTCACGCGGCCCAGCTCGGTCGCCACGGCCGCGAGCTCCTCGGCGCGCCGCAGCACGATGCCGATCAGCGCCTGGCGCAGCTCGACGGCCGCGCCCTGCTCGGCGCCGGTCCAGGGATTGGAGCGCCCGCGGATGTGCTCGACCCAGCTCTGGAAGCTCAGCCGCGGATGCATGCGCCGGCCATCGGGCACCATCGGCTTGCGCGGGTCGCCGGCCCATTGCACGGTCTGCACGATCTCGGGCCGGAACCACAGGATCAGGTGGCGGTGCACCTGCGAGATCGAGATCGCCAGCACGCCGGCCGCGACCGACTGGCAGTCGGCGAAGGGCGCGAAATGCGCGGCCAGCGCGTCGCTTTCGTAGACCTCGACGCCGAGCCCCGCGATCCAGTGCGCGAGCTCCTGGATCTGCGCCTCGGCCGGCACGTCGCCCACGGTCCAGACCGCGTCGTCGAGCACCACGGCCGCGCCGGTGGCGCGCGCCACGCGCAGCAGCAGCGAGCCTTCGTCGACCAGGCGGCGCAGGGTGGCGTCGCTGTCGGCGAGCTGCGACACGGTCTGCAGGGTGAGCTGGCGCAGCTCGAGCCGCTCGGCCACCTCGCCGTGGGTTTCCTTGGCGTCGATCTGCATCGACAGCAGCTGGCCCATGTGCTCGCAGGCCAGCCGGGTCGCGGTGTCGAGGAAGCGCGGGTCGTGGTCGTGGCAGGAGATCAGCCCCCAGAGCCGGCCGCGCACCACGATCGACACCGACATCGAGGCCAGCGTGCCCATGTTGCGCATGTACTCGAGATGGATCGGGGACACGCTGCGCAACTGCGCCTGCGACAGGTCGATGCCGGCCGGCGCCAGTGCCGCGTCGTTCGAGACCAGCGGCACCGGGCTGTAGTTGGCGTCGGCGATCAGCCGGAAGTGATTGACCAGGTAGAGAGCGCGCGCCTGCTGCGGAATGTCGGAGGCCGGGAAGTGGTGGCCGACGTAGCTGTCGTAGCCCGCGTCGGCGGCCTCGGCCAGCACCTCGCCGTGGCCCGCGGCATCGAAGCGGTAGACCAGGCAGCGGCCGAAGCCCGTGAGCTGCTTCATCGCCCGCGCGACCAGGCCGGTGAGCTCGCCCACGTCGACCGCCTGCTGCAGCGCGGGCAGCAGGATGCGGCTCAGCGCGTAGATCGGCGCCTCGTTGCCCGCGGCCGGCTTCGCGGCCTCGAACTCGGCGACCAGGTGCTGTTCGGTGCGGTGCACCGCCACGTCGAGCAGGTGGCCGGCGATGTCGAGCGCGCCCAGCGACACCGGCGAGGCGCCGGGCTGCAGCGCCGGCAACGCCATGGCGCGCAGCACCCGCGCCGCCGCGGCGGCTTCGCCCTCGGGCCAGTTGTCGCTCCAGGCCAGCGGCGCCAGGCCCTCGGGCGCCAGCACCAGCATCCGGCCATGCGGCTGGATCGAGCCCGGCACGCGGATCGGCTCGAGATCGCAACTCGACAGATCGACCGCGTCGACGCTGCCGGGGAGGGATTGCGAGGGCGTGGGGGAAGCTGGCACGTTCGGTGGAAAGGACGAGGCCGGATCGGTCGGCGCGGGGTGGGAGGGGGAATGGATCGA
This sequence comes from Variovorax endophyticus, assembly GCF_025376855.1. Taxonomy (NCBI): domain Bacteria; kingdom Pseudomonadati; phylum Pseudomonadota; class Betaproteobacteria; order Burkholderiales; family Comamonadaceae; genus Variovorax; species Variovorax endophyticus. Next base: position 273,819 of record NZ_JAHUTH010000003.1, on the reverse strand, counting down.
GGTCGGTTCGATCATGCCAGCGGCCTCGGCGGCGTCCTCGTCGGCGGATTCCTACGAGGCATGCAGGTTGGCGTCGCGGCTTGGCGACGGCGCGCTTCCGCCGTCGCGCCCGAGGCCGAAGCACGGCATCAGCGCCTCGAAGCCCGCCACCGCGCCGCGCTGCGCCGACGGCACGGCCGCGCCGTCGCGCAGCGCCTCGCCGAGCTGGGCGACGAAATGGCGCCAGTGCGCGGGCGTGCCGTCCTCGGCGCCCACGGGCGCGAAGTAGCGCATCGGATGCGGCGCGAGCCGCGGGGCCAGCCGCCGGTGCATGACGCTGCCGCCGAGCCGCGAGCCTTCGACCACGTAGGCCAGGCCCCAGGCGAAGCCGGGGTCGGTGGCCTGCGCGGCGAGCGTGCCGGTGTCCGGCAAGGCCGGCAGCGTGGCCGGCCCGGCCGCCTGCGCGTCGCGCAGGTCGAGTTCGAGCGCCTCGAGGCGCAGCGCGAGCTGCCGCGCCACCGCCTCGAGCGCCGCGACGCCCGAGCCGGCGAGCGCGTCGCGCACGGCCGCCAGCCAGGGCCGCAGCGCGCGCAGGTGCTCGGCATAGTCGGCCAGCGTGGCGTCCTCGCCGCCGATGCGCAGCCGGCTGTCGAGCGCATGGTGCAGTTCACGAGTGGCCTCGCGCAGCGGTTGCAGCGCGACCGAAGCCGCCGGTCCGGGTGCCGCCATCAGCGCGCGCCCTGGGCCTCGGCCCCGAGGCCGGCGCAGAACGAGAAGAAGTCGTCGAGCCCGCCCGACTTGTCGAACACCGCGTCGGCGCCGAGTTCGCGCGCCCAGCCCGCGATGTCGTCGGTGCCGTAGTTGGTCAGCACCACCACGCGCTGGCCGGCGCGGCGCTCGCGGTAGCGCTTGACGATGCCCAGGCCCGAGCCCTCCTCGAGGAACAGGTCGACCACCAGCAGTTCCCAGGGCGGATCGCAGGCGTCGAGCCGCTCGATGGCCTCGGCCTCGGTGGCGGCCGTGCCCACCAGCAGGATGTCGGCCTCGTCCTCCATGGCGGCGATGAGGTTGTGGCGGATGAGTGGGTTGTCTTCGACGAGAAAGGTGGAGATCGGCACGATGGGCGACAGCCTCGGTATTTTTTTTCGGATGGCGAGAGCCTACGCGATGGCGCTGAATATCCGGTGAGCGAGAACCATCACCCCGAGTAGGAAATCCGGCCGCCAGGCCCCCCGGACCACGGCAACCGGCGGGCCGGCGGCCGCGCCCGTAAACTCCGGGGCCGGGCCCGCCGCCCGCGCGCCACCCCAGACGGACCGCCATGACCCAGATCTCCCCCGCCCTCGTCTCCGCCTTCGCGCCCAGCGGCACGCTGCGCGCCTCGATCAACCTCGGCAACCCGATCCTGGCCAACAAGCACCCGGTGAGCTACCAGCCGGTGGGCGTGTCGATCGACCTGGCCCACGAGTTCGCGCGCCGCCTGGGCGTGGGCGTCGAATTGGTGGTGTTCGACAAGGCCGCGGCCTCGGTCGACGCCGTCAAGGCCGAGCGCGCCGACATCGGCTTCTTCGCGATCGACCCGGCGCGCAGCGAGGGCCTGCGCTTCACCGCGCCCTATGTGCTGATCGAGGGCAGCTACCTGGTGCTCGACGGCTCGGCGCTGCAGGACAACGCCGAGGTCGACGCCCCCGGCCATCGCATCGGAGTCGGCGCGGGCAGCGCCTACGACCTGTTCCTCACGCGCGAGATCCACCGGGCCGAGCTCGTGCGCGTGCAGGGCGCGCAGGCCGTGCTCTCGGCGCTGCGCGCGGGCCAGGTCGACGTGGCCGCCGGCATCCGTCAGCTGCTCGAGACCGAGGCGCGCCGCTCCTCGGGCGTGCGCCTGCTGCCGGGCCGCTTCATGGTGATCCAGCAGGCCATGGGCACGCCGGCCAGCCGCGGCGCCGAGGCCCAGGCGCTGCTCGCGGCCTTCGTCGAGGAGATGAAGGCCAGCGGCTTCGTGGCCGAGGCGCTGCAGCGCCACGGCATCGAGGGCGCGAGCGTCGCGCCCTAAGAAGCCCGGGACACCCCTTCCGCAAGACCGGCCGCCCGCGGCGCCCGGTCGCGCCGCCACAGCACCAGCCCGCAGCCGAACACCACCACCTGGGTGCCGATCAGCAGCGCGAAGCCCGCGAAGAAGCCCGCCGCCGATCCGCCGCCCGCGCCATGGCCCGCCGCGCCGGCCGACGACAGCGCGCCGATCACGCCGCCCATCAGCACCGGCATGAAGCCGGCCACCAGGCTGCCCACGCCGTTGGTCACGCCGAAGGCGCTGGCCGTGTGCTCGGGCCGCGCGCAGTGCTGCACCGTGCTCGGGATCGCCGGGCTCTGCAGGCCCCAGAAGAAGTTCGCAGCCACCAGGCAGCAGGCCGCCACGTAGGGATCGCGCGCGCTGATCGCCAGCAGCACCGACAGCGCCACGCCCGCGCTGGCGCCCATGAAGATGAAGGGCACGCGCGCGCGGCCCAGCCGGTCGACCAGCACGCCGCCCACGAACACCGCGAGCACGGTCGCGTACTGCGGCAGCGAGGCCAGCCAGCCCATCTCGCGCAGCGAGAAGCCGCGCGCCTCGCGCAGGTAGGTCGGCAGCCAGTTGCTGCTGCCCCAGAGGTAGGCCAGCGCGGCCGAGGTCAGCAGCGTGATCAGGAACAGGTGGCGCGTGTGCAGCGCGCCCTTCACGATGCCGCCCACGCGCGCCATCGCGTCGCCGAAGGACTTCGGCGCTATCGCATCGCCCTGCCCCGCCGGCATGCGCACGAAGGCCAGCACCAGCGGAATGCCCAGCACGATGTTGAGCACGCCCAGCACGTGGAACGAGGTGTCCCAGGCGTACTGCGCGAGCAGCCAGCCCACGAGCGGAAAGCCCAGCGCCAGCCCGAGCCCGGTGCCCATGTTCACGATCGCGTTGGGCTTGCCGTTCTCGTCGCCGCGGAAATGCGCCTTGATGTACGACGAGGCCAGCGAGAACAGCGGCCCTTCCGACACGCCCAGCAGCACGCGCGAGGCCAGCAGCAGCCCGTAGCTGTGGAACAGCGGCGAGGCCCAGGTCACCACGCCCCACAGCACCAGCCCGAAGATCAGGCTGCGCCGCACGCCGAACAGCGCCGAGCAGAACGGCGTGAGCACGAAGGCCGAGATGCCGTAGCCCAGCATGAAGGCCGTCGCGAGGAAGCCCTGGCGCACCCGGTCGTCCGGCGCGAGACCCACGTGGCGCAGGAAGTCGGCGTCGGTGATCAGCACCGCGATGTTGATGCGGTCCACGTAGGAGATCGCGACGATCAGGAACAGCGTGATCACGCCGTACCAGCGGAGGTTCTTGCTCTGGCTTCGCATGGGACTTTCCGGGCGCGTTCGCCCTCTCAGAACATGTGGCGCATGCCGAATTCGGTGCCGCTCGAGGATCGGTTCGGCGCCGTGATCGCGCCCGACAGGGCCGCGGCCGCGCCGTTGCTGTTGCTGATGCGCGCCACGGTCGCATAGAGCGCGGTGCGCTTCGACAGGTTGTGCACGTAGCCCAGCGCGAGCTTCGACGAGGTGGGATTGCGCAGCGCACCGAAGGGCTCGAGCCGGTAGCGCGCGTACGAGCCCTTGATCTCGCCCGGCCCGATCGGCAGGTGGAAGCCGATCAGCGCGCCCTTGGCATCGGTGCTGCCCTTCGATTCGCCGTAGAGCTCGCCCGTGAGCTTGAAATTCATCAGCGACGGGCCGAAGGTGTAGGAGGCGCCGAGGTTGGTCACGCGCAGGTCGCCGCTCGCGTAGCGCGTCCTGCCGGTCGCCAGCGCGATGTTGAAGCCGCCGTCGGCATAGCCCACGCGCAGGCCCGCATGGTTGCCGTCGCGCTTGTTCGACACCAGCGTGCCCGGCAGCACCGAGGTCGATTCGTTCTCGCCCATCGCGTACATCACCTGGCCGTAGAAGCCACCGAGGCCGCCCGGCAGCAGGTAGCCCACGCTGTTGGAAGCGCGCGTGCCGGTCGGCGCCGTGAGGCCGCCCAGCCCCGAGAAGTAGAGCTGGTTGGCGCCGATGCCGCCGCCGGTGCCGAAGGGGTCGTAGATCGCGGTGTTCCAGAACGCCGGCACGTAGTCGCGGCCCAGGCGGATCTCGCCGAAGGGTCCCGCGAGGCTCACGGTGGCGCGGCGGTTGAAGCTCAGCACGCCGGGCGTGCCGTTGCCGCTGGCCTGGTTGTTCGAGTTCGAGGGAAAGCCCAGCGCGCTGTCGTTCTGCAGCCCCATCTCGAGCCAGAAGCCCGCCGACAGGCCGCCGCCGAGGTCCTCGGTGCCGCGGAAGCCGAGGCGACTGAACATGTTGCCGCTGTTCGTGAGCTGCGTCTTGCTGCCCGCGCCGGGCCCGCTGCCGCGCGTGTAGGTGACGGCGGCATCGACCACGCCGAAGATCGTGAGGGAGGATTGGGCCAGCGCTCCGCCAGCCGCGCTGATCGAAACCAGCGTGAGCAAGTACTTTTTCATGGAATGTCTCGGGTGGTTTTCTTCTGGCCTGGGGCCTTGGGGGAATCAGATATCGAGCACCAGGCGCGCGCCCTTGCAGCGCGACACGCAGATCATCATGGTCTTGTTGGCCGCGCGTTCGGCCTTGGTGAGGATGCCGTCGTGGTGGTCGACCTCGCCTTCGATCACGGCCGTCTCGCAGGCGCCGCACACGCCTTCCTTGCAGCTGTGGTCGGGGTCGAGGCCGGCATCGATCAGGCTGTCGAGGATCGACTTGCCCGCGGGCACCTCGACCTCGCGCTTGCTCTTCGCGCAGGCCACCACGCAGCTTTGCGTGGCGGCCGGTGCCTCCACCTGCACGGCGGCGAAGCGCTCGATGTGCACGTTGGCATAGCCCAGTTGCTCGCAGCCGCGCTCGAAGGCATCGAGCATCGGCGTGGGACCGCAGCAGTAGTAGTGGCTGTGGTCGCCGCGCCCGGCCAGCAGCTTCGCGAGATCGGGCGGCGCGCCCTTCTCGTCGTCGAAGTGCCAGCTCAGTTCGATGGCCTTCTCGCGCGCCAGCGCCTCGATGGCCTCGACGAAGGCCGCCTCCTTGCGGCTGCGCGCGCAATAGACCAGCTCGACCGGCCGCCCGAGCGACGCGAGCCGCTGCAGCATGCACCAGATGGGCGTGACGCCGATGCCGCCGGCCACCAGCACCGAGCGCCGAGCGTCCTCCTCGAGCGCGAAGTTGTTGCGCGGCGCCGAGATCGGCAGGGTCATGCCCACGCGCAATTGCTGGTGCACGTAGCGCGAGCCGCCGCGGCTCTTGCGGTCGTTGAGCACGCCCACCACGTAGCGCTGGCGGTCGCTGGCCGGGTTGCACAACGAGTAGCTGCGCACCAGGCCGTTGGGCAGGTGCAGGTCGATGTGCGAGCCGGCCTCGAAGGCGGGAAAGTCCACCGCGGGCGTGGCCGGCCGGAACTCGACACTGACGATGCCGTCGGCCTCGTAGCGCATCGTGTGCACGAGGGCGTTCAGCGTGGGAGAGGACATGGCGATCGCTTCCTCGCTCAGGCGGTGGCTGGCTCGGCCGCTTGCGCGAGCTGCGCCACCGCCAGGTTGCGCATGTGGCGGCGCAGCCGCACGATGCCCAGGTCGTGCTGGTAGAGGTTCTCGTGCTGGTTGGCGTCGGCCTCCATCTCCTCGAGCATCACGCGGTCCTGCTCGAGCACGTGCCAGTGGCGCGCCTCGAGCCGGTTGCGGTAGAGGAAGCGCCAGGTGTCGCGCTGCCAGCCCGGTGCCAGCTTGCGCACGCGCCAGAAGAAGGTGGCGGTCATGCCCTTCACGATCGGCGAGAAGGCGCCCACGATGATGAAGTTGCCGCCGGGGCCGCCGGTCTTCGGATACGGGATCTCCAGCCGCATCCAGTGAATGCCGGTGTCGGCCCATTCGGTCCAGTCGAAGTTGACGTTGCGCTGGCCTTCCTTCTCGAACACGAAGCCGATGTCGGTCGGCCGGATGCCGAACTTGGCGCTCGCGTCGCCCTCGGCCATCGAGTGCGACTGCTTGTGCAGGTAGGTGCCGTGCATCGGGTCCATCACGTTGTCGAGCACGTAGCGGTAGTCGCCCTTCCACTCGGTGTAGCAGAGGAAGCTCGAATACTCGGCGTCGTCGGTCAGTTGCTCGGGCAGAACCAGCGGCGGCGGCGTATCGACCGGCTCCTTCGAGTTGTAGAGGAACACGGCCCCGGCTCGCTCCTGCACGTGGAAGTGGCGCGTGGCTTTCGAGCCCTCGAGCTTGCAGCCCGGGCTGCCGGGCACGCGCGTGACCACGCCGTCGTGCCGCACCTCCACGCCGTGATAGGGGCACGAGAGCCGGTCGCCGAGCACCACGCCCTGCGACAGCGGCGCGCCGCGGTGCGGGCAGCGGTCCTCGAGCGCATGCAGCACGCCCTCGCCGTCGCGCCACAGCGCGAGCTTGCGGCCCAGGCGGCGCAGCGAGACGGGGTTCTCCTTGATGAAGTGCGAGGGGCAGATCGGATACCAGAGGTCCTTGAGGCCGATCTCGAGCAGATGGTCGACCGGGTCGGCCGGAACGGGTTGGATGGCGATGCTCATGGGTGTCTCCTCAGCCGGCCAGCGTGGCCATTTCCTTGCGGTACAGCGCCTCGGTCCAGGCCAGGCCGCCGGGCGTGGCCAGGCCGCTGTCGTTGAGCCGCTGCACCAGGCCCGGCAGGTCGTGGATGCCGTCGGCGAAGGCGCGCTCGATCACGTCGCCCAGCAGGTCTTCGTAGGTGGTGGCCGGGCGCTGGCGCGCCTGGTGCGGTTGCAGGTAGCGGTCTTGTGGCATGGGGTCCTCCGTGGGTGAGGTGGAATTCTTCAAACGGTCGCGGCCATCGCGGGCGTGGCCAGCGGCGCGGTCCAGGCGTCGTAGCCGTAGACCCAGTCGGCGTTGCCGCCCTCGCGCAGCCAGTTGTTGCCGCGCGATCCGAGCTGCACCTGGCTCGCGCGCTCGATGCGGGCGGTCTCGAAGTCGGCCAGCGCGGCGGCGATGCCGTCCATCGCCACGCCCTCGAGATGGCGCGCGAGCACCACCGCGTCCTCGATCGCCATGCCGGCGCCCTGCGCCATGAACGGCAGCATCGGATGCGCGGCATCGCCGATCAGCGCCATGCGGCCGCGCGCCCAGGCGGGCATCGGGTCGCGTTCGTAGAGCGCGGTCTTGAGCACCGTGTCGCAGGCATCGAGCAGCGCGCGCGCCTCGGGGTGGTAGGCCGTGTACTGGGCGCGCAGCTCGTCCACGTCGCCGGGCGCGGTCCAGGATTCGAGCTGCCAGCTGTCCTGCGGCGTGGTCGCGAAGATGAAGATGTCGCGGCCGCGGTTGAGCGGGAAAGTGACGATCTGGCTCTGCGGATTCGGCCCCCACCACTTGGTGAAGGCACCGAGGTTCGGCAGGCCGGCCACGCGCTCGGCCGGCACCACGGCGCGGTAGGCCACGATGCCGGTGAAGCGCGGGCTCTCGGCGCCGAACATCGCGTTGCGCACGCAGGAGTGGATGCCGTCGGCGCCGATCAGCGCGCCCACGCGGGCCTCGCTGCCGTCGGTGAAGGAGATCGACACGCCGCCCTCGTCGGCCGCGATGCGCTCGGCGCGCCTGGCCAATGCCACGCGCTCGGCCGGGAACATCTGGGCCAGCGCGGCCAGCAGGTCGGCGCGGTGGATCGTGAGCTGCGGCGCGCCGTAGCGTGCCTCGGCCGATTCGGCCATCTCGAGGCGCGAGGTCTCCGCGCCGCTGTCGTAGGTGCGGCTGATGCGGTGCGAGGGCCGCGCGGCGGTCACGCGGGCCGCCTCGCCGACGCCGAGGCCGTCGAGCGCGCGCACCGCGTTGGGCGTGAGGTTGATGTCGGCGCCGACGCGCGCGAACTGCTTCGCCTGCTCGAACACGACCACGTCGTGGCCGGCGCGGCGCAGCGCGATGGCGGCGGCCAGGCCGCCGATGCCGGCGCCGACGATGCCGATGGTGGATTCGCTGGTGTTCATGGGTGTGTGTCTCTTCCTTCTTGTTCGCGGCTCACTCGGCCACGATGTTTCGCGCTTTGACGATGCGGGCCCAGACGGCCGTCTCGTCGCGGATGTGGGCGGCGAACTCGGCCGGCTTCATCGCGGCGCCGGTCATGCCCTGCGCCTTCAGGCGCTCGCGCACCTCGGGCTGGGCCAGCATCTCGGCCGCGTCCTTCGCGAGCTGGTCGACCACCGCCGCCGGCGTGCCGCGCGGCGCCATCAGGCCGTACCAGGAGGTCACGGCCACGCCCTGGATGCCCTGCTCCGCCAGGGTGGGGATGTCGGGCGCGGCGGGGCTGCGCACGGCCTCGGTCACGCCGAGCGCGATCAGCTTGCCGTTGCCGATGAACGGCAGGGTCGCGGGTAGGTTGCTGAACATCAGCGGCACCGAGCCACCGAGCACGTCGTTGAGCGCGGGCGGCGTGCCCTTGTAGGGCACGTGCAGCAGGTCGATGCCGGCCTGCTGCTTGAACAGCTCGCCCGCCAGGTGCAGCCCGCTGCCCACGCCCGGCGAGGCATACGACAGCGTGCCAGGCTTGGCCTTGGCCTGCGCCACCAGTTCCTTCACGCTCTTGATGCCCGAGGCCGGCGATGCCACCAGCACGTTGGGCGCCTTGGCCAGCATGGTGATCGGCACGAAGTCCTTCTGCATGTCGAACGGGAAGTTCGGCATCAGCGTGGGATTGATCGTGACGTTGCCGGCCGGGATCACCAGCAGCGTGTGGCCGTCGCCCTTGGCGCGCTTGACCTTCTCCATGCCGATGTTGCCGGCCGCGCCGACCTGGTTGTCGACCACGGCCGCTTGTCCATAGCGCCTGGCGAGGCCGTCGGACAGCACGCGCGCCAGCGTGTCGACCGGCCCGCCGGGCGGGAACGGCGAGACGATGGTGAAGCGCTCGGCGGCCAGTTGCTTGTGCACATCGCTTTGCGCGCTCGCGGGCAAGGCGATGGCGGCCAGCGCCGCGAACAGGAGGGAGACACAGAAGCGTCGTTGCATGGTGATCGGAACCGTCATTTCTTCTCGGTGAGGAAGGCGCCCTTCGGCCCCTCCGCGTTCTTCTGGCGCCGCGTGTGGCCGTCGAGGCCGCCATCGACCGCCCATTCGGCGAACACCGTCGGCCCCGGCTCGAACTCGCGCGGCTGCCAGTCGGCCGTGAGCTGGTCCTCGTCGGCGTAGTACTCGATCAGGCCGCCGGCCGGGTTTTTGAAATACCAGAAGTAGGCCGAGGAGACCGGGTGCCGGCCCGGGCCGAGCTGCGTGTCCCAGCCCTGGCGCGAGAAGTGCAACCCGCCGCCGAACACCTCGTGGATGTCGCGCACGGTGAAGGCCACGTGGTTGAGCCCGCGCTTGCCCGAGGGGATCTGCAGCAGGAACAGGTCGTGGTGGCCGCCCTCGGGCGCGCAGCGCATGAAGGCGCCGCGGTTCGGATAGCTGTCGGAGCCGACGAAGCCGAAGCGTTCGGCATAGAAGGCGCTCGTGGCCTTCACGTCGCCGACGAAGAACACCACGTGGCCAACCTCGATCGGCGTGGCGCGCTCGTAGATCGGCGCGGGCCGGTTGAGGCGCGGCTTGGCGTTCCAGGTGTTCATCACGCCGCAGTCGACCTCGACGGCATGCTTGCGGCTGACCTGCAGCCGCACGGCCAGGCCGTTGGGATCGATGCAGCCGATGCGGCGCGCGCCGTCGATGCTGGCGTCGAAGAAAGCCGGATCGTTCGCGATCGCGGCGGCGTAGCGCTCGAGATCGGCCTCGCTCTCCACGCCCCACACCACCTCGCGCAGGGTCGGGCCCTCCTCCATCGCGGGCGGCAGGCTCGCGTCGCTCGACGCCGCAACGACGACCCGGCAGCCGTTGAGGCACTCGAAGACGAGTTCGCCGGGCGCCTCGGACTTCAGCGCGAGGCCCCAGTCCTCGAAGAAGCGGCGGCAGGTGGGCAGGTCGTCCGCCCCGTAGGTGATCTGGTCGATGCCTAGAACGCTCATGGTGTGGCCCTGTTCAGTTCGCCCACGCGAGCGGTTGTTCGTTGGTGCCCCAGTACATGCTCTTCTGCTCCATGTACTGGAAGATGCCTTCGCGGCCCTTCTCGCGGCCCAGGCCGCTGTCGCGCCAGCCACCGAAGGGCGTGGAGACCGAGAACTGCTTGTAGGTGTTGACCCAGACCGTGCCGGCCTGCACCGCGCGGCCGAGCTTCCAGGCGCGCTTGAAGTCGCGGCTCCACACGCCCGCGGCCAGCGCGTAGACGCTGTCGTTGGCCTGCGCGACCAGCGAGGCCTCGTCGTCGAAGGGCATCGCGACCAGCACCGGGCCGAAGATCTCCTCCTGGCTGGTGCGCGCGCCGTTGTCCAGGCCTTCGATGATGGTCGGCCGGTAGAAGTAGCCGCTGTCGTAGCCGGCGCCCTGCGGACGCACGCCACCGGTGCGGATGCGGCCGCCCTCGGACACGCCGAGCTCGACGTAGCGCTCGATGCCCTCGCGGTGCTTCGCCGTGATCAGCGGGCCCATCTGTGTGCGCTCCGAAGCCGGGTCGCCCACGCGCAGTGCGTTCGCGCCTTCGGCCAGCCGCGTGAGGAACTCGTCGTAGATGCCGCGCGCCACGAACAGCCGCGAGCCCGCGATGCACGATTCGCCCGACGAGCTGAAGATGCCGTAGAGCACGCCGTTGACGGCATGGTCGAGGTCCGCGTCCTCGAGCACCATGGTCGGCGACTTGCCGCCGAGCTCGAGCGACACCGGCATCATCTTGTCGGCCGCGATGTGGGCGATGTGCCGGCCGGTGGTGGTGCCGCCGGTGAAGGACACGCGCTTGACCAGCGGATGCTTCGTGATCGCATCGCCGATCACCGAGCCCCGGCCCGGCAGCACGCTGACGATGCCCCTGGGCACGCCGGCCTGTTCGCAGATGCGCGCCAGCTCGAGCGCCATCAGCGGCGTGACCTCGGCGGGCTTCACCACCACCGCATTGCCGGCCGCCAGCGCGGGCGCGAGCTTCTGCGCCTCGCTCGCGATCGGCGAGTTCCACGGCGTGATCGCCGCGACCACGCCCATGGGCTCGTGCACGCTCATCGTGACGAAGGCGCCGCGCGACGGGGTGATGCTTTCCTCGAGCGTCTCGAGCGCGGCCGCGAAGAACTGGAAGGTGCCCGCGGCACTGGCCACGAGGTTGCGCGTCTCGTTGATCGGCTTGCCGTTGTCGAGGCGCTGCTTCTGCGCCAGCGACTCGGCCTCGTCGCGGATCAGCTGCGCCACGCGGTGCAGCACGGTGGCGCGCTCGTGCGGCAGGCGCTGGGCCCAGCCGCTGTTGCGGAAGGCACGGTCGGCGCCCGCGATGGCCTCCTCGACATCGGCCAGGCTCGCGGCGCGCAGGCGCGCGATCGGTTCGCCCGTGGCCGGGTACAGGCTCTCGTAAATGTCGCCGCCGCCCAGGCGCCATTCGCCGGCGATGCAGATCGGAAGAAGTTCGGAAGAAATCATGGGATGGCTCAGATGGCGAGCGCCGCGACGCGGTTGCGCAGCGCGCGCACGGCGCTGTAGACGGTCAGCGCGGAGGTCTTGGGATTGGCCGCGAGCGGCTTGTTGCGCATGGTCAGCTCGAAGCTGCCGAAGGCGCCCTCGGCTTCGACGGTGTGCACGTTCTCGGCGGTGGCCGGGTCGGCGATCAGCCGCACCTGCGTGCGGTCGAGCCCCAGCCCCGCGAGCGAGACGGTGGCCGCCACGTTGGCGTTCTTCGGATAGAGCAAGGCCGCCTCGCGCGCGCTGCCCTCGAAGATGACGGTGGCCTGCGCCAGCGCATCGAGGTCGAGCCCCTGCTCGGCCGGCGTGCCCTTCCAGGCCTTCGGCGGCTTGCGGCCGGTGTAGCGCACGCTGGCCAGGCCGCCGATGCGGGCCGCGGCCAGCGCATCGATCGCGCCGATGGCGCCCGGAATCAGCTGCACCTGGGTGCGGCCCGCGACCGCCGCGGCCTCGAGCCGTTCGGCGAAGCCCGCCGCCGACAGCGCGCCCACCGAGGCGACCACGCAGGGCGTGCCGCGTTCCAGCGCCGGCAGCACGTGCTGCTCGATGGCCGCATGGCCCGCGGTCTCGACCACGAGGTCGATGCCTTCGGCCGGCACCGCGGCGAGCACCTGCGCGCCGGGCGCGGCGCGGCGCGCGGCTTCGGTGCCGTCGGCGGGCACGACGATCGTCGTCACCTTCAGGGCCGGGTCGTCGCGCAGCAGTTCGAGCACCGCGGTGCCGATGGCGCCGCAGCCGACCAGGGCGATGCGCGTGGGGGCGGTCATGGATCGGGTCTCGCTCGCTGTCACTTTGCCGTGCCGAGCGCGGGAATCTGCGTGACCGTGTTGGTCGGCGGGCCCGCGAAGCTGGTCTTGAAACCGCCGATCGACAGCATGTCGATCTCGAGCAGGAAGGGGCCGTCGGTGGACAGCGCCTCGTCGAGCCGCGCCGGCAGCTCGGCCAGGTCCTTCACGCGCGCATGCGGCAGCGCGATCGACCGGCACAGCAGTTCGTAGTCGGGCGTGTGCAGCTCGGCATAGCACTGGCGGCCGCCGTACTGCGCGTCCTGGATGTTCTTGATCACGCCGTAGCTCTGGTCGTTCATCAGCACGATGGCCATCGGCGCCTTCTCCTGCACCATGCAGGCCAGCTCGCCGAGGTTGAGGATGAAGCCGCCGTCGCCGGCCAGGCAGAAGGTCTTGCGGCCCGAACCGGTGACCGCGGCACCGATGGCCGCGCCGATCGCCATCGGCATGCCCTGCCCGATGCCGCCGCCCGTGGCATGCACGCCGGCGCTCGGCTCGAAGATGCGCAGCTCGCGGTTGCCCCAGGTGCTGTTGGAGACGGTCACGTCGCGCACCCAGTTGAACTGGCGGCCGGCCGCCGACTGCAGGCGACGCACGAGTTCGGCATAGGGGCCGAGGCCGTCGCGCAGCGTGGCCACCGCCTGCTCGTGCGCGGCGCGCAGGTCGACCAGCAGTTGCGGGTCGGCGCGATAGCCCGCCGCCTCGAGGCGATCGGCCAGGCCCTCGAGCGCGAGCGCCGAGTCGCCGCAGACGAAGGCCTCGGAGGCATAGCAGCGGCCCTCGGCGGCCGCGTCGGCATCGATGCGGTAGAGCGGGCGCGGCAGCTTGAGTTCGTACTTGAGCGTCTCGTTGCCGCGCAGCCGCGAGCCGACGACCAGCAGCGCATCGCAGCTCTGGTAGAAGGCCTCGACCGGCTTCTGGATGTTGTAGGCGCCGAGCGAGCCGGCATCGTCCTCGGGCACGGTGCCGCGGCCCTGCGTGGTCGTGACCACGCCGAAGCCCAGCTTCTGCAGCCGCTGGATCGCGGCGCGGGCATGGCGCGCGCCGCCGCCGATCCACAGCAGCGGACGCTTCGCGGCGGCGAGCCGCGCGGCCAGCGCATCGAGCCCGGCAGCCGAGGGCACGGGCCGCTCGATGGGCAGCGGCGACAGGTCGGCCGGCATGGTGGTCAGCGCCGACTGGATGTCGATCGGGATCTCCACGCTGACCGGGCCGGTGGGCGCGGTCAGCGCGAGCTGCACCGCGCGCTTGAGCGTGCCGAGCACGGTCTCGACGCTGCGCACGCGCAGCGCCGCCTTCGACACCGCCTTGAGCATGGTGAGCTGGTCGGGCGCCTCGTGGATGTACGACATGCCCTTGTCGAGGTAGGGCGTCTCGATCTGGCCGGTGATGTGCAGCAGCGGCGCGCCGGCGGTCAGCGCCTCGACCAGGCTGCCCGCGATGTTGCCCGCGGCCGGGCCGGTGCTGGTGATGCACACGCCCAGGCTCGCGGTGGAGCGTGCATAGGCGTCGGCCATGTTGCCCGCGCCGGCCTCGCCGCGCGCCGAGACGAAGCGGATCGTGCCGCGCTGCGCGAAGGCATCGAGGATCGGCATGTTGTGGATCGAGATCACGCCGAAGGCGGCCTTGACGCCGCACTGCTCGAGGAAGGCGGCGACGACCGCGCCCACGGTCACGGGGCTGTTGTTGTTCTGGGGGTTATGCATGGCGCGAGTGGCCTCCGGAGATGTCGATATGGCTGCCCGTCGTGTAGGAAGCGAGGGGGGAAGCAAGGAACAGGATCGCGCGCGCGGCTTCGGTCGGAAGCCCCAGGCGACCCAGCGGGATGTGTTTGGTCTTCGCGAGCTGGCCGCTCCAGGCGGCCCAGTCCAGCGACTTGTCTTCGCGCGCCTCGAAGCGGCGGCGCCACTGGCCCGACTCGACCAGGCCGATCAGGATGCCGTTGACGCGCACGCCCTGCGGCGCGAACTCGGTCGCCATCGAGCGCACCAGGTTCAAGAGGCCCGCGCGCGCGGCCGAGGTCGCGACCATGTGCGGCTCGGGCTGGCGCGCCAGCAGCGAGTTGGCGCAGACGATGGCGGCATCGCCGAGCACGGCGCGCTGCGCCGCGAGCTGCGGCAGGAAGGCGCGCGTGGGATGGATCACGGAGAAGAACTTCAGGTGCAGCTCCTGCGTCCACGCCTCGTCGTCGGTGTCGGCGAAGGTCGAGACCCGGCCCTGCCCCGCGTTGTTGACCAGCATCGAGGCCGGGCCGAGCGCGGCCTCGCTGGCGGCCGCGAAGGCGCGCACCGCGGCGGCATCGAGCACGTCGCAGGGCTGCGCGAACAGCCGCGCCTCGGGAAAGCGCGCGCGCAGGCCGGCCACGGCGCCATCGAGCCGCTCGGCATCGCGGCCGCACAGCGCGACCGCGGCACCGCAGGCAAGCAGCAGCTCGACCGTGGCCAGGCCGATGCCCGACGAACCGCCCGTGACCACGGCCACGCGGCCGGCCAGTGCATCGGCGGCGAAGAAGGAAGAAGAGGAAGCAGCCATGGGTCTCAGGCGCTGCGCAGCGGCACCACCTTGGCGGCGCGCGCGGGTGAATAGTTGAGCAGGCCCGAGATCTCGTCGGCCGTGCCGCGCACGCGCTGCACCATCTCGTCCATGCGGCTCTCGTCGATGTGGCCCGAGGTGATGGTGGCGCCCAGCGCCGCCACGATGTGGCCGCCGTGGTCGCGCACCGGCGCGGCGATGGTCGAGATGTTCGACTCGAAGAAGCCCTCGCCGAGCACATAGCCGCGCTGGCGGTCGGCCTGCACCATGTCGAACAGCTCGTTGACGGTCTTCGGCGTGCTCGGCGAGAAGGTCTCGAGCTTGTCCTCGGGATAGAGGGCGCGCAGTTGCGGCAGGGTCAGGTCCTCCAGCAGGATGCGGCCCAGCACCGTGGCATGGGCCGGCAGCCGCGTGCCCACCGTGACCGAGCTCGCGAAGGGCGTGGGCGGCGCGACCTTGGCGACGTAGACGATCGAGCGGCCGTCGCGCACCACCAGGTTGCAGGGCGTGCGCAGCTCCTCGCAGAGGCGGTTGAGCAGCGGCGTGCCGAGCTGCGTGAGCTCGAGCGAGGCCAGGTATTCGAAGCCCAGGCGCAGCACGGCCAGGCCCAGGCGGTAGTCGCGCCCGCCTTCGGCGCGCTCGAGGAAGCCCATGTTCTCGAGCGTGGTGAGCAGGCGGAACACGGTCGAGCGCGGCAGGTCGAAGCGGCGCGCCAGCTCGGGCGCCGAGAGCGTGCGGCTCTCGCGGCTGAACTCGCACAGCACGCGCAGTCCGCGCTCGAGCGCGGGCACGTTGTAGCGGTCCGCGCCCTCTTCCATCGCGTCGTTGTCGTTGGTGGCCATGTCTCTGGATTCCTTCCTTGGGTATCGGGGTGGTGGGCGCTCAATGCGCGAGCGATTCGCGCAGCAGCGCGGCGACGGCCCGCGGTTGCTCCACGTAGCCGGCGTGGCCTGCATCGTCCACCAATTCGAGCGCCACGCCGCAGCGCCGCGCCACTTCCTCGCAGGCCGCGGGCGGCGTGACGGCATCGAGCGCGCCGCAGGCCACGCGCACCGGCATCGGCGGCGGCAGCTCGGCCAGCAGGTCGGCGTTGCACAGCAGCTCGACGGCCTGGCGGTAGCCGCGGTCGTTGAGGCGTGCCATGTTCCAGCGCACCCATTGGCGCGCGGGCTCGCTGGCGTTGTCGGACACCAGCCGGCCCGCGCGCCGCGCGGCCATGCCGGCGATGCCGAGCTGCTCGAGCGTGGCGAGCCGTTCGGCGCGGACCTTGGCGCGCGCCTGCGCGCGCTGCGCGGCGCCGTAGCCGATCGCGGGGCTGACCAGCAGCAGCCGGCGGATGCGCGCATCGCGGCGCGCGGCCGCGGCGGCAACGATCGCGCCGAGCGAATGGCCGAGCAGCACGCAGGACTCGATGCGCAACGCATCGAGCAAGGCGCCCAGGCGCGCCGCGTAGTCGGCGGCCGCCGGTGCATCGGCCTCGAGCGGCGTCGATGCGCCGTAGCCCGGGGCGTCCCAGGCGATCAGGCGCGCCTCGGGTGCGAGCAGCTCGGCGACCTCGAGCCACGAGGCCGCGCCCGAGCCGATGCCATGCAGGCACACGATCGCCGGGCCCTGCCCGCGTTCGCGCACCGACACCACGGCGCCGCCCGCGACCGCGACCCCGCGGGCCGCGAAGCGCGCATCGAGCCGCGCCAGCTCGGCGGCGGGCGGCATCGAGGCCTGGATGTCGGTGGTCTGCATGGCCGCCGTGCTCAACGCTTGATTTTGGCCAGCGGGTGGTCGGCCGGATAGGTCGGCGTCACCGGCTTCTTGGCGCCGAGCATCACGCACATCAGGGCGTCCTCGTCGCCGATGTTGATCTCCTCGCGGTAGACGCCGGGCGGCACCGAGATCAGGTCGCGGTCGGTCATGATGGTCTCGAAGCGCTCGCCGTCCTTCTCGATCACCACCTTGAGCTTGCCGCGGATCAGGAAGAACACTTCCTCCACGTCGGTGTGCAGGTGCGGCGGGCCTTCGTGGCCGGCCGGGATCACCATGGTCGAGAAGGTGAAGTGCTCGGCCGGCACGGTGTTGACGTCCTTGGCGACGCCGGTGCCGCCCGTGCCCACGTAGCGCATCTGGGCGCGGCGGAACTTGGGATCGAAATCGGCCTGGAACTTCAGCGCGTCCCAGTCGTACTTGCGGGTCGAATAGCGCGCGATGCGGCTGTCCATCCACTCGGCGAGGCTGCTGCCCGCGGGTTGCGCCAGGCTGTTGCCGCCGGCATCGTTGATCTTTTGCTGTTCGGACAGATCGCTCATGGTGTGGGACTCCTGGGTCGAAGAGGAAGGGATTCAGTGCATCGCGAAGCCGCCGTTCACGGCCAGCAACTGGCCGGTCACGAAGCGCGCGAGGCCGGAGAGCAGGAACAAGGTGGCGCCGCAGACGTCGGCCGCCTGCTGTTCGCGCGGGATGGCGCGGCCCTCGAGGTATTTCTGGTGGCGCGCCATCGGCACGTACTCGGTGGCCTCGACCAGCGTGAGGCCGGGCGCCACGGCGTTGACGGTGATGCCGTCGCCGCCCCATTCGCGCGCCAGCGAGCGCGTCATGGAGATCACCGCGCCCTTGCTCGAGGCATAGGCCAGCAGGTTGGGCGCGCCCCACAGCGCGGTGTCGGAGGCGAGGTTGACGACGGCGCCGCGGCCGCTGTCGGCCAGCGCCGCGCGGCAGGCGCGGCCCATGAGCCAGCTGCCGCGCACGTTGACGGCCATCACGCGGTCCCACATGTCGATCTCGAGCTGGTGCGCGTCGCGGCCGCCCGAGTTGGTGATGGCGGCGTTGTTGACCAGGCCGTCGAGCCCGCCGAGCAGCCGGATCGCCTCGGCGGCGCCGGCCTCGATCGAGGCGGGGTCCGCGAGGTCGATGGCCAGCGCATGCGCCTGGCGGCCGGCGTCGCGCAGCGCCTTCGCTTCGCTTTCGGCCTGCTCGCCGAGGATGTCGGCCAGCACCACGCCGGCACCGGCCGCGGCGATGCATTGCGCGAACGCGAGGCCGAGGCCGCGCGCGCCGCCGGTGACGAGCACGCGGCGGCCGGCCAGCAGGTTGGCCGGCAGTTCGGCCAGCAGCGCCTGCAGGCTGGCGGGATCGGCGGTGGTCTTGAGTTCGGTCATGGCGGGTTCAGTCGGCCTGGATGCCGAGCTCCTTGATGACCTTGCCGAAGCGCGCGTAGTCGGCGGCATTGGTCTTGCCGAGCACCTCGGCCTCGCCGCCCACGGGCGTGGTGCCGAGCACGGCCATGCGCGAGACGATCTCGGGCATCTTCAGGATCTCGTTGAAGTGGCCGTTGAGCGTCTTCACGATCTCGGGCGGCAGGTTGCGCGGGCCCCAGAGGCCGTTCCAGGCCGTCACCTCGACGTCCTTGTAGCCCTGCTCGGCCAGCGTGGGCACATGGGGCGCGAGCGGCGTGCGCTGGGCCGAGGCCACGGCCAGCGCGCGCAGCTTGCCGTTGGCGAAGTACGGCGCCACCGGGCCCAGCGTGATGAAGGTGACGGGCACGTGGCCGCCGAGCACATCGTTGACCGCCGGCGCCACGCCCTTGTAGGGCACGTGCGCGAGGCTGGCGCCCGAGGCGCGCGCGAACATCTCGCCGAGGATGTGCATCGGCGAGCCGCTGCCCGGGCTCGCATAGCCGAGCGGCTTGGCCGGCTTGGCCGCGGCCACCGCGTCCTTCAGGCTCGCGAAGCCGCTGCCGGCGCCGGCCACCAGGAACAGCGGCTGGCTACCGGTCTGCACGATCGGCGTGAAGCCCGCGAGCACGTCGTAGCCCGAGGTGCCGCCGGTCTTGAGCACCAGTTGCGCGATCGAGAAGGTGCTGGGCGCGAGCAGCAGCGTGTAGCCGTCGGGCGCGGCCTTCGACACGAAGGCGCTGCCGATGATGCCGCTGGCGCCGGGCCGGTTGTCGACCAGCACCGGCTGGCCGACGCGCGTGGCGAGCTTCTCGGCGAACAGCCGCGCGAGCGCGTCGGTGTCGCCGCCGGCCGGGTAGGCGACCACCAGCGTGATCGGCTTGGCCGGATAGGCGTCGGCCCAGGCGGACCCGGTGGCGCTGGCGGCGGCCGCGCAGACGGCGGCGGCAAGGGCGTGGCGGCGAGTGAGGGGCATGGATTCGTGGGTCCGGGTGGATCGCCGTTTGTTTTACTAATGAAACAACGATTTATTAATGGAACGCCACGAAGGATAACGATCAGGACAACTTCATATCTAGGTAGAAACCCTAGTCGGCTTTGCGCATGCAAAAACAGGGCGGCTCCTCTCGGAACCGCCCTGCCCTGGCGTCGAAGCAGCGCTGCTCAGCCGCCGTAGCGCGCGACCGTCAGCCCTTCCATGTCGATCGCGGGCACACGCCCGCCGACCAGGTCGGCCATCACGCGGCCGGTGCCGGCCGCCATGGTCCAGCCCAGCGTGCCGTGGCCCGTGCTCAGCAGCAGGTTCGGGATGCGGCAGGCGCCGATCACGGGCGTGCCGTCGGGCGTCATCGGGCGCAGGCCGGTCCAGAAGCTGGCCGTGCCCACGTCGCCGCCGCGCGGAAAGAGATCGGTCACCACGTGCTCGAGCGTGTCGCGCCGGCCGGCATCGAGGCGCAGGTCGAAGCCCGAGAGCTGGGCCGTGCCGCCGACGCGGATGCGCTCGCCGAGCCGGGTGACGGCGACCTTGAAGGTCTCGTCCATCACGGTGGATTCGGGCGCCCCCGCCGGATCGGCGATCGGCACCGTGATCGAGAAGCCCTTGACCGGGTACACCGGCAGGTCGATGCCCAGCGGCCTGGCGAGCGCGGGCGAGTAGCTGCCGAGCGCGAGCACGTAGCGGTCGGCGACGAAGCGCCCGGCATCGGTACGCACCGCGGTCACGCCGCCGCCGTCGTGCTCGATGGCCTCGATGTTCACGCCGAAGCGGAAGCTGGCGCCATGGCCCTCGGCCAGCACCGCGAGCGCCTGCGTGAACTTGAAGCAGTCGCCGGTCTCGTCGCCCGACAGCCGCAGGCCGCCGACGAACTTCTCGCGCACTGCGGCCAGCGCGGGCTCGTATTGCACGCAGCCCTCGCGGTCGAGCAGCTGGTAGGGCACGCCCGAGGCCTTCAGCACCTCGACATCCTTGGCGCTGCCGTCGAGCTGCTGCTGGCTGCGAAACAGCTGCAGCGTGCCCTGCATGCGCTCGTCGTAGGCGATGCCGGTGTCGGCGCGCAGCGCCTTCAGGCAGTCGCGGCTGTATTCGGCCAGCCGCACCATGCGCGCCTTGTTGACCTCGTAGCGCGCCTGCGTGCAGTTGCGCAGCATCGCGAGCCCCCAGCGCCACATGGCCGGGTCGAGCATCGGCTTGATGACCAGCGGGCTGTGCTGCATCAGCATCCACTTGACGGCCTTCCGCGGCACGCCGGGCCCGGCCCAGGGCGCCGAATAGCCGGGCGAGACCTCGCCCGCGTTGGCGAAGCTGGTTTCGAGCGCGGGCGCCGGCTGGCGCTCGAGCACCGTCACCTCGTGGCCGTCGCGCGCCAGGTAATACGCCACCGAGGTGCCGATGACACCGCTGCCCAGGACCAGGATCCGCATCGAAGACCTCCCGCTGCCGAAGCCGGCATGCCGCGAGGGTACAGCGGCCGACTTACAGCTTCAAAGCGTCTTGCAACTGCCGTGCCGAGAAGCGCTGCCGCGCCGCGGGCCAGGCCTCGAGCAACTCGACCATGCGCGCGTTGCGCGGCGCCTCCAGGCCGCAGGCCTCGGCCAGCCGCACGATCTCGCCGCTGAGCGCGTCGATCTCGGTGCGCCGGCCGAGCGCGAGGTCGTCGGCCATGCTCGAGCGCGCCTTGGCGTCGATGCGCAGCATGCGCGCGGCGACGATGCGGAACAGCCAGTCGGGCAGCCGCAGCAGGCCCGGCAGCCGGCGCGGCGGCACGGCCGTGACCTGGGCCGGCGAGATGCCGGCCTGGCGCAGCACGCGCAGGCCCTCGTCCATCAGCGCCGCGAAGCAGCGCCGGTAGCCGCGCTGCATCAGCTGCTCGCGCAGCGGCAGGCCCGACAGCGCATTGACCGGGTTGTTGAGGTTGATCAGCAGCTTGCCCCACTGGATCGGCCGCAGGTCGGCATGCAGGTCGAGCGGCACGCCGGCGCGCTCGAACACCGGCAGCCAGGGCCGCAGCGCCTCGTCGTCGCGCGCCGCGAGCCGGCCCGGCGTGCCGCGGTGGAAGGCACCGGGGCCGAGCTCGGCGACGTTGTAGGGCACCATCGCCGGCACCACGTTGAGCGTGGGACCGGCCTCGGACGCGACCGCGGCATTCGAGACCCCGTTCTGCAGCGAAACCACCAGCGTGCCCGCGGGCAGCGAGAAGGCCAGCTCGGCCGCGGCCTCGGCGGTGGCACCGCTCTTCACGGCAAGCAGCACCAGCGCGGGCTTGATGCCGCCGGGGACCCGGTCGACCAGGTGCAGGCCTTCGGCCGGCAATTGGTGGCTGCGGCCTTCGAGATCGGTCAGGGCCAGGCCCCGCGCGGCCAGCGCCTGCAGGACGCGCGGGCGACCGACGAAGGTGACCGGCACGCCGGCCGCCGCGAGGCTGCCGCCGACGAAGCAGCCGATGGTGCCCGCGCCCATCACGAGGACTTCGCCGGGCACCGTGTCGGTCATCGCGACGGTTTCCGCGGGATCAGAGGCGTTCGCTCACCCAGGCCTGCACCGACTGCAGCGCCGCGGGCAGCGCGGCGGCATCGGTGCCGCCGGCCATCGCCAGGTCGGGCTTGCCGCCGCCCTTGCCGCCCACCTGCTGGGCCACGAAGTTGACGAGCTCGCCGGCCTTGACCTTGCCCATCGCGTCGGCCGTGACGCCGGCCGCGAGCTGCACCTTGGCGCCGTCGACCGCGGCCAGCACGATGGCGGCGCTCTTGAGCTTGTCCTTGAGCTTGTCCATGGTGTCGCGCAGCGTCTTGGCATCGGCGCCGTCGAGCTTGGCGGCCAGCACCTTCACGCCCTTGACCTCGATGGCCTGCGCCAGCAGCTCGTCGCCCTTGGAGGAAGCAAGCTTGCCCTTGAGCGAGCCGACTTCGCGCTCGAGCGCCTTGACCTGGTCGAGCACCTGGGCCAGCCGGCCCTGCAGCTCGGCGGCCGGCGCCTTGAGCGTGGCGGCCGCGCTGTGCACGGTGGATTCGAGGTCCTGCAGATAGGCCAGCGCATTGGCGCCGGTGATGGCCTCGACGCGGCGCACGCCGGCGGCCACGCCGCCTTCGCTCACGATCTTGAACAGGCCGATGTCGCCGGTGCGCGCCACGTGCGTGCCGCCGCAGAGTTCGCGGCTCGAGCCGATGTCGAGCACGCGCACGGTCTCGCCGTACTTCTCGCCGAACAGCATCATCGCGCCGGTCTTCTGGGCCGATTCCATGTCCATCACGCGCGCCTGCGTGGCGGCGTTGGCGAGGATCTCGGCATTCACGCGCTGCTCGATCTCGAGGATCTGCTCGCGCGTGACCGGTGCGTTGTGCGCGAAGTCGAAGCGCGTCTTGTCGGCATCGACCAGCGAGCCCTTCTGCTGCACGTGGCCGCCGAGCACCTCGCGCAGCGCCTTGTGCATCAGGTGGGTGACCGAGTGGTTGCGCATGGTGGCGGCGCGGCGCGCGCCGTCGACCGCGGCCTTGACGCTGTCGCCGACCTTGAGCGTGCCCTGGGTCTGCGTGCCGTGGTGGCCGTAGACGTCGGCCTTGATCTTGAGCGTGTCCTCGACGCCGAACTGCACGCCCTCGGCCGAGATGAAGCCCTGGTCGCCGACCTGGCCGCCGCTCTCGGCGTAGAACGGGGTGGTGTCGAGCACCACGATGCCGCTCTGGCCTTCCTTGAGTTCCTGCACGGCCGAGCCTTCGAGGTACAGCGCCAGCACCTTGGCCGCTTCCTCGAGGTGTTCGTAGCCGGTGAAGACGTTGCCCGCGCCGCTGTACTCGACCGCGCGCTCCATCTTGAACTTGCCGCCCGCGCGGCCGGCTTCCTTCTGGCGCCGCATCGCTTCGTTGAAGCCGGCCTCGTCGACCTGCACGTCGCGCTCGCGGCAGACGTCCTGCGTCAGGTCGAGCGGGAAGCCGTAGGTGTCGTGCAGCTTGAAGGCCACGTCGCCCGGCAGGGTCTTCACGCCGCCGGCCAGCGCCGTGTCGAGGATTTCCATGCCGATCGCCAGCGTCTCGAAGAAGCGCTCTTCCTCGGCCTTGAGCGTGTCGGTGATCTGCTTCTCGTCGGCCACCAGCTTCGGATAGGCCTCGCCCATCAGCCTCGCCAGGTCGGGCACCAGCTTGTGGAAGAAGGGCTTCTTCTGCCCCAGCTTGTAGCCATGGCGGATCGCGCGGCGGATGATGCGCCGCTGCACATAGCCACGCCCTTCGTTCGAGGGGATCACGCCGTCGGCCACCAGGAAGGCGGTGGCGCGGATGTGGTCGGCGATCACCTTGAGCGAGTTGTTCGCGAGGTCCTTCTCGCCGGTCTCGCGCGCGGCGGCCTTGATCAGCGCATCGAAGATGTCGATCTCGTAGTTGCTGTGCACGTGCTGCAGGATCGCCGCCAGGCGTTCCAGGCCCATGCCGGTGTCGACGCAGGGCGCGGGCAGCTTGACGACGCTGCCGTCGTCCTGCATGTCGAACTGCATGAACACGTGGTTCCAGATCTCGATGAAGCGGTCGCCGTCTTCCTCCGGGCTGCCCGGGGGACCGCCGGGGATGTGCGGGCCGTGGTCGTAGAAGATCTCGGAGCACGGGCCGCAGGGGCCGGTGTCGGCCATCATCCAGAAGTTGTCGGACTTGTACTTGCCGCCCTTGTTGTCGCCGATGCGGATCACGCGCTCGGGCGGCAGGCCGATCTCCTTGGTCCAGATGTCGAAGGCCTCGTCGTCCTCGTGGTAGACCGTGGCCAGCAGGCGCTCGGGCGGCAGCTTGAAGACCTGGGTGAGCAGCTCCCAGCCCCAGTGCAGCGATTCGCGCTTGAAGTAGTCGCCGAAGCTCCAGTTGCCCAGCATCTCGAAGAAGGTGTGGTGGCGCGCGGTGTAGCCCACGTTCTCGAGGTCGTTGTGCTTGCCGCCGGCGCGCAGGCAGGCCTGGACCGAGGCGGCGCGCACGTAGGGGCGCTTGTCTTCGCCGAGGAACACGTCCTTGAACTGCACCATGCCCGAGTTGGTGAACATCAGCGTCGGGTCGTTGCCCGGCACCAGCGGGCTCGAGGCCACCACCGTGTGGCCCTTGGAGGCGAAGAAATCGAGAAAGGTCTTGCGGATGTCCGCGACAGTGAATGTGGGCTGGCTCATCTTTGGATTCGTCTTCTGTCGAGGGCGGCGCGGCGATGGCGACCCTCATGTCGAACCCACTGCGGCGAACCGGCCTAACTGCTTGATTTGCTTGAACAATCGATTATAGGTTTGGCGCCCGCCGGGCGGCCCGGCCGGATGCAATCCCCCGCTGCACGCTCCCTGGCGCGGGGCTAATATGTGCCCTGACGCGAATCCGGGGACCGGCGAGAACCAAAACCGGCCGGCCCCCTCCTATTCATCTGGACATGAATCAAGGAACACGCATGGCAAGCCACGAGGCGGAAGCGCACTGGACGATCGAAGACCTCGACTTCTCGCGCATCGCGCTCGACAGGGTGCGCAGCGACGAGAACCTCTTCTACCTGGTGGCCGCCGCCTCCTTCATCGAAAGCGGTTCCGACCTCTACACCCACAACCTGGTCGATTTCTTTCGTGGCGATGAGGAAGTCACCGCCTGGCTCAGCACCCAGTGGGAGCAGGAGGAACTGCAGCACGGCAAGGCGCTGCGCGCCTACGTCGAGTACGTCTGGCCCGAGTTTCCCTGGGAGCAGGCCTACCGCGGCTTCCTCGAGGAGTACGCCACCTACTGCAAGGTCGAGCTGCTGGCGCCCACGCGCGGCCTCGAGATGAGCGCGCGCTGCGTGGTCGAGACCGGCACCGCCACCTACTACAAGGCCATGGCGCGCAGCACCGACGAGCCCGTGCTGCACGACCTCGCGACCCGCATCGCGACCGACGAGGTCAACCACTACAAGCACTTCTATCGCTTCTTCCGCCGCTACCGCGAGCAGGAAGGGCTGGGCCGCTTCCGCGTGCTCGGCACCATCGGCCGGCGCACGCTGGAACTCAAGAGCGAGGACGCCGACTGCGCGATCCGCCACGTGGTGCGCGCGCGCTCGCCCGAGCGTGCCGACGATGCCGCCTACGTGCGCGGCCTCGGCGCCACCATGAACCGCACCATCCGCACCCACCTGAGCCCGGGCGCCACGCTCAAGATGCTGATGCGTCCGCTCGAGCTGCCGGCGCGCGTGCAGACGGTGGTGCAGTACCCGATCCAGCAGTTCATGCAGCACGTGTTCCTGCGCTGAGGCACGGTGCATGCGGGCCCGCGCGGCCATCCATTCACGACAGCGAATAAGGGACAACGAGCATGCCGCCATCGGCATGAAATTGACGCGCGTCAAGAGTTTTTGAGGCGAACGCTCCGACAGTGGAAACCGTTTCGGAAGCCATCCATGCGAAGGCTCCGAGCACCTTCCATAACTACAGACTCGCCCAGAGACAAAGGACAGGTTCGTCATGACCACTCCCTCGCCCATCGCCGTGGAGAGCAGCAGCGCGCCGCGCTCCGCCTCGGCTTCCTCCACCACCCGCAAACCCTCGACGCGCTGGATCCAGCTCTCGCTGGGCATCGTCTGCATGGCGATGATCGCCAACGTCCAGTACGGCTGGACCCTGTTCGTCGCACCGATGGAGGCCAAGCACCACTGGGGGCTGGCCGCGATCCAGATCGCGTTCTCGGTCTTCGTCGTGGTCGAGACCTGGCTGGTGCCGATCGAAGGC
Source organism: Variovorax endophyticus (assembly GCF_025376855.1). Classification (NCBI taxonomy): domain Bacteria; kingdom Pseudomonadati; phylum Pseudomonadota; class Betaproteobacteria; order Burkholderiales; family Comamonadaceae; genus Variovorax; species Variovorax endophyticus. The sequence continues at coordinate 248,119 of NZ_JAHUTH010000003.1, read as the reverse complement.
TGGCTGGTCGACCGCTTCGGCCCGCGGCCGGTGATCGCCGGCGGCGCGATCCTCGCGGCCTGCGGCTGGATCATCAACGCCTACGCCGACAGCCTGCCGGTGCTCTACGCCGCGGCCGTGATCTCGGGCATCGGCGCCGGCTGCGTCTACGGCACCTGCGTGGGCAACGCGCTCAAGTGGTTCCCCGACCGCCGCGGCCTGGCCGCGGGCCTCACGGCCGCTGGCTTCGGCGCCGGCGCGGCGATCACCGTGATCCCGATCGCCAACATGATCCAGACCTCGGGCTACGAGCACACCTTCCTGTACTTCGGCATCCTGCAGGGCGCCTGCATCTTCGTGATGTCGATGTTCATGGTGAAGCCCTTCGTACCCAGCGGCGTGATCGCGCAGACCCGCCTGGTGATGACCAAGGTCGACTACACGCCGGCCGCGATGGTCAAGACCCCGGTCTTCTGGCTCACCTACCTGCTGTTCGTGCTGGTGGCCGCGGGCGGCCTGATGGCCACGGCCGAGATCGGCCCGATCGCCAAGGACTACCACATCGACAAGATGCCGATGCACTTCCTCGGCCTGTCGATGCCCCTGCTGACCATGACGCTGGCCATCGACAACCTGGCCAACGGCTTCACGCGGCCGCTGTGCGGCTTCGTGTCGGACAAGATCGGCCGCGAGAACACCATGCTGATCGTCTTCATCGGCGAGGGCCTGGCCCTGCTGGGCCTGCGCCAGTACGGCCACGAGCCGGTGGCCTTCATGACCTTCGCGGCGCTGGTGTTCCTGTTCTGGGGCGAGATCTACTCGATCTTCCCGGCGCTGGTGGCCGACACCTTCGGCATCAAGAACGCCGCCGGCAACGCCGGCACCATGTACACGGCCAAGGGCACCGCCTCGCTGTTCGTGCCGCTGGGCACCGTGCTGGCCGCGGGCGGCAACTGGGACCGCGTGTTCCTGCTGGTCGCGGTGGTGTCGATCGCCTCGGGCATCGCGGCCAAGCTGGTGCTGGCGCCGCTGCGCCGGCGCACCATCGAGGCCGCGAACGCGGCGGCGGCCGCGCGCAACTGAAGACGTTTCCGCCCCAAAGAAAAACGGCCGCATCAGCGGCCGTTTTGTCTTCTTTCTGCGGGCAGTGTCAGCTCGCCGAGGTCGCGCCGGCACGCCGGCCGGCATCGAGCGAGTAGAGCTGAGGTTGCGGGCGCTCCTCGGACACCTTGGGCGCATCCGCGCCGCTGGAGGGCTGCGGCCGGTAGAGCTCGCTCTCGAGGCGCCGCACCCGCTCGGCGTACATGCGCGCCAGCGCGCTGTGGTGCTCGGCCGCGGCCTGGTGCTCGATGCGCGCCATCTGCGCCTCCTCGAGCAGCGTCGCTGCGCGCTTCAGGTAGGCGGTCGGGCTCGAACGAAGGAAGTCGAACATCATGGGAAGCTCCTTTCGGATGTGATGCGATGGAGCCATCCTTGGCCGCCGGGCGGCGGCGGTCTGTAGTCTCATGCGCCACGCGGGCGTAGACACGAGGGAATCGTTCACGGAATCGCGGCCGGCATGAGGGCAGGGAAAGTACCGACGTTAAACTTTTGTTTTCATCGGAAACTTCGCTCGAATCCTCCCTCCCCCTGAGCTACATGCTCACCTCACCCGCTTCGGCGGGTGTTTTTTTGGGGCCCGCGATCCGCGTCCCGCGCGCCTCAGGCGCGCCGCAGCCGGCTCGCCAGGAAGGCGGCAATGGCCGCGCCGATCAGCAGCCCGATCGCGTCCGCCAGCAGGTCCTCGAATTCCGCCGAGCGATCGGGCGTGAAGGACTGCAGCACCTCGATCAATCCGCCATAGGCCAGCAGCGCCGGCAGCACGAAGCGCAACCGACCGGGCCACGACCAGCAGCCGAGGCCACCAAGCGTCGCGAAGGCCAGCAGATGGTTGGACTTGTCCCAGCCCGTGCTCGGCATCGGCACGTTCTGGGGCAGCAGGCTCAGCACGAGCACCGCGAGCATCGTGAGGGCCAGCAGCCAGCGCCACTTGCGCGGGCCGGCGAGGGCCGCATGCGAAAAGATCTCCGGTCGGCTCACGCCATCTCCTGTAGCAAAGCCCTCGATTGTGCCGCCCACGACAGCCGCGGCTTGCCCTCGCGCGCGGCGTCCCCGCAGAATCGCGCGTGCCCGCATCCGGGCGCATTCGTCCAAGAAGAAAACGAGGAGACAACCGATGCTCAAACGGCTTCTGGCCCTGGCCATGCTCGCCACCGCGCTCGTGGGCTGCACCACCGCGCCCCCCGTTCCACCCAATGCCGGCAAGCTGCCCAAGGGTGCGAAGGTGGGCCTGCTCGTCAACATGCCGGCGCCCGCGCAGCACCTGCACGTGGGCACCACCGTCTTCACCAACTTCGCGGCGAACCACCAGTTTCCGTGGAACCCGACTTCGCGAACCTACGACGTCTTCACGGCCGACCTCGAGCGCGCCGGCTTCCAGGTCGTGCGCCTCACGAGCTACGCCACCACCAGCGTCAATGCACTCGCCGTCTCGCAGAACGACGGCTGGCGCGCCAATCCGGCGCAAGCCTGGGCAACGCAGAAGCTCAGGGAGGAACAGATCGCGGCGGTCGTCGTGGTCGAGGGCAAGCGCACCCTGGCGCGCCTGGAGTGCAGCGGCGGCCCCTGCGCCGAGAGCTACATGGCGAACTCGGGCCTCTTCACGCGCAGCATGTTCGGCTCGACGCGCTACTTCGCCGTGCCCGCGATGGAGGCCAAGGTCTTCGCCCTCGCCCCGCCGCTCGAGCTCTCGGCCTACGAGCCCTTGAAGACCTTGCAGGAAGGCCGCGTGCGGCAGCTCAAGGACTTCGCGGAACCGAAGGACTTCAACCAGTTGAGCAAGGCCGAATTCCAGCCGGTGGTGGCGGCGATCGATGCGCACATCGCAGCGATTTCGCGTGCGACGGTGCAGACGCTGGTCAGCGGCGCGAAGTAGCACGACCCATGCACGTTCAACCGCTGTTCGCCATGACCGAGCGCGAGGAGCTGCACCGGCTCATGCGCGACTACCCGCTCGCCACCGTCGTCGTCGCCCGCTCGGGGAAGATGGACGCGAACCTGCTGCCCCTGCACCTCTCGGACCGCGGCGCGCATGGCCTGCTGTCGGGCCACGTGGCGCGAAGCCATTCGCTGTGGACGCAGGACCCGGGAGAGACCGAGGTCACCGCCGTCTTCCAGAGCCCCAACGCCTACATTTCCCCGCGCTGGTACGTCAACGGACAGCGCAGCGGCCGCAATGCACCGAGCTGGAACTACGTGGCGGTGCAGGCGCAAGGGCGGCTGCGATTCATCGACGACGCCGACTGGATGCGCGCCCACCTTGCGGCGTTGACCGCGGCGCAGGAGGCGGGGCGACCGCAGCCCTGGTCGGTGGAGGACGCATCGCCCGAATTCCTCGGCGAGACGGCACGGCGGCTCGTGGGCTTCGAGATCCAGATCGAGGGCTTGACCGGCAAGCGGTTTCTTTCCCAGCAGCGCACCGATGCGGATCGGGAGAGCCTGGTGCGGAACCTGGAGGGGGAGGTGTCGCTGGCGGCGCGGGTCGTGGGTGGGCTCATCAAGCGGTGACCTTGGCCCTGGGCGTACTGCCCCACCTTCGGACTGACGTTAGAATCCGCCCCCACGCGGGTGTAGTTCAATGGTAGAAGCTCGCCCTCCAGTGAAAATGCAGTAGATTCACTGAAACCTACGCCAAAAGCTACGCCGCCATTTGGATAGCTCCAACGACGCTGAGTCCGGAAACCGCGATAGCCGCGCCGCTGGCGTCAAGCTGACGTGCTAGGCGAGTCAAGCGCACACAAGCGGCAGCTAACGGCAGCAACGTGCAAATTCGAAAGATATCTGAGTTTGGTGGCCCCCTTCGATTGGGGGCATGAAGTTGCTTGTTGCAGCATCGCCAACCACCTCAATTTGCTCCGCCAGCTCATGATTGGAAATGCTCGGCCGTCATACGAGCTATTGGACCATGCCCTTAAAGCGCAGATGGAGCGAGGCAAATATCAAGCATCCATGCGGCTTCCCAAAGATTTTTTCTGGGATACCTACAGAAATGCCTACACGATAAGCCTCAAATTTGTCGCGAGATAGCAACAAGGCGTCTTGCCTAACATCGAGCTGAAGCCAGCCCCCTCACCAAAGTCAAAGGATGCCAGCAGCATCAGACGCCGAACTACGCCAGGCGTTGGACGGATCCACTGATCGCACGGACATGTTCGCCGCGAACTGACTCAGTCATTCCCCCCATTCGTCGCTAATTTCTCTCTGCCTGGCTGGAACACAAGATACTCCAAATAGAACAAGGCTTTAATCATGTGATGAAGATTGTGCATTTCTCGAAATAACACAAGAACCATCCGCATAAAATCCAAGAAGTAGATGGTTTGACCGGGCGTTTGAGCAATGCCACCGCCTTTGGGATAGTAAGTGACTATTTGCGAAATTTCATCGTAATTTACATTGTTGTGCGCAATTGAATTTCTAACTCCCGCGTCTATTGCGTCCGGATTAATGTTGTAAAAACAATTATCCAAGTACTTAAATTTATCAGAAAGTGCTTTCGCAGTAAATTTCTCCATGGAGCTTAACACTCCGCCATCGATTTTGGGAAATGATTCGCTATCTCCTCGTTGGATTAAGTTATTGATTCCCGCGAGAATGACAAGCTGTCTAGAAAAAACCTCTATGATATCTTTATAAAGATCCTTATAGGACTGGAAGTCTTTGGTTGAAATTCTAGCTGCCGTTTTAGCTTTCTCATAGCCACCAACCAGATCGAGAAAAAATGCAGGCCGAAGGGCCATTTCTGCATTATAGATTTCAGGATATATATTCAAACAATCCTTCTGAAGATTGCCAAGAAATCCAGTTGCCATCAGCGACCATACAAATTTTTCAAGAGCACTCCTAGGCAGTCTTCCAATTAAATCCGAAAAGCCATCAACGACTTCTTTGATTTCACCAAAATCTAAGAAGGGCAAAAATACAAAGCTAATGAATTGATAAAGCGAGGCGTTGACGTCCTGAGGCTTTAGCGAAGCGCCTTGATCTTGTTTGAGAAATTCACCAACTCGCTTTTTAAATAGTTGCTTGTTATTTCCGCTATAAAGTCGGATGATCGTTTTAATTTCGCCAGCACGATCATGGAAGTAATTTAACTGATCCAGCCTTTGAACATGAAACGCCATTTTGCGCGCCCCCAGTTCCGGATCAGGGCCCCCGCTTAGCTCTTGCAGGGCCATAAAAAAGGGAGTGCCACCTTGGATATATTTTCCAAATTTCACCGGAAAATCTAAATGCAAATCCACAAACGGATTTGATCCGTCAAAAAGCTTAGTCGGCTGATTTTTGGACATTTCGCACGATTCATACGTGAAAATCGAGCGTGGTGCCTGAGAAATATCGAGCGTGATTTTCATTAGCGACCCGCAATGCGGACAAGCAAAACTAAGCGGTTGGATTTGCCTGTTTGAGTAGCCTATCCGGCAATCCGTGTCTTGTTCGCAAACCTTGCACGTCATAGTCATATTGCTATTCATATTGACACCTTAATGCGGGTATGCGCATTAGCGCAAAATAACATTTGCGTTGCCGAACCTCAAAAATCACACCACTCATCAAAGGTCAACGATCCCAATAAAGGTCTTGCATTGAGGCTGTAAAAAAACCAATAAATCGCTGCCGAAGACGCTTTTAGATTTTCATAATTTTTATTGCTTACTTTTAGATTTATCTCTGGAAGCGCCACTCCCCCCTGGAGTTGAAGCAATTCTCCTGGATGTAAATCTTCTTTGTTTAAGGTCGACAATGCTCCGGATGAGTACGTATAAACATTACACATACCAGTTTCAGTGCGGGATAAATCCGTAGTAACCAACCTATCGCCCCCGAGCACGATGGCATTGTCTTTTTCACGTAAAAAATATGCCAATTGAGGAACCAAAACCCGCAGCCTCCAGTTGCTCACGGTTATGTGCCCGACATTTTGTATCGTAGGATAAAAATGATATCCACGCGCCTCTTCCTTCGGATAGTTCGTTATTCGCCTTTGCAAGGCAATATTTAATACAGGACCCATCCTGCGATTCATAACATCGCGCACCTGAAAATCTTGCATTGCTAGAACTTGCGCGCCGATACGTTGATAATAAATATTATCGAACAGTGATTGATGCGCGGTATTGCCTTGAGCAACATCAACAACGAAAATTCTTCCACTCCCCTTGGGAATCGACTGAACGCTTAAGGACGGAATTGGCGGAGAAGTACGACTTGCCACCACTTGGGATATCCAATCTGCAGAAACATTCTCATCCATTACCGGCGAAAAATTACTTGCGCAACGGTCATTTTTTGGGCCATCCTCGGAAATTCCATAAATAATTCTGCCGCCCGCGGCATTTGCCATGCCAGATATATCCTTGATCATCTCGGAAGGATTTTTCCCACCATTTCTTAGCGCATCCCCAGCCTTAAATTCCAGAGTGGGCGACTCTGGCGCCCTACCCTCTACTAGTCTTTCGATTTCGCGTAAAAGTTCAATTTTCATTTTTAATAGTCATGCTGCCAAAAGGTGCTCGTAATACGGTCGCTCTTTATCATCAAGCAACCCCTCAAGCTCCGCTTTTGACCGCCGCTGCGGCGAAAGCCAAGCTTCGACGTTTTCCTGTCGCAGTTGCACGATGCAACGATCATGGCCGGCATCCGCGACCTCCGGCGGCGGCTCATCCGTGATCGCCGCGAAAGACCACAATTCCGGCTCGTCCGAGCCCTCTGGAGGCGTCCACCTCGAGTAGAGGCACGCGATGAGCATGTCTTGTGTCGGCCGCGGTCGGAACTCGAGCACGACGTTCTCGGGCTCCTCGCCCGGCCGCAACTCTCGGTGCTCCATGTCGTGCCGCTTCACGTTCTCGTAGAAGCCGTTGACGATCATGAGCCCGTGGGTCTGCCCAAATTGGCCCTTCCAGAAGCCCTCGAGGCTGTTGCGCCGCGCGTTGTAGGTGCCAGGGTACTTCGTGTCGTAAAAGACAGGTTTTCCCGCCGGCCGGCACTGGTAGCGCATCGGCTTGATGAGCCATTCGCCGTCCTCGATGACCAGCACCGAGGCATACCACCCCGGAAAGATGCGCCCGTCCCGCGGCTTCAGTTCGGTGCGCTTCAGGTCCTCGAGCTTCGCCAGGGCCGCTGCGATTTTTTCAGACGCCACGCGCTGGTCGTGGAGCGCCGTCTTCGTCTCCTTCTCCTGCAGCTTTCGCTCGGCCTTCACGAGGCGCGCGCGCTGCTCGAAAAGCGTTCGCTCGTACCCCATCGCCTGCTCAGCGTCGTACTCATCGATTAGCGCCTTGATGGCCCGCTCCTCGTCGGTCGTCGGGTTGGAAAAGTTGGCATCCATCGCCTTCGGAAACTTCGGCACGAAGGGCCTCGGCTTCTTCTTGCGCGAGATGTATTCCCGGTAAAAGTCCTTGATCGACAGTAGGGATTTCGGGAACAGCCGCCGGAAGGCGGAATGCTCAGCTCGGGTCGAAGCGGAAAAGCACATGACGAGGTGTCTCCGATGCGCGCCCGGGGGCGCTGTAAGCAAAAGGGGTGACGCCCCTGCGCCTGCCCGCCCTATACTGTATGTATGAACAGTATTGCAGCACAACCCGCCCCGGTGCCAGTGAGCACCGAGAGCCAGCTGCTGCCGATGGCCGAGGTGACGGTGCACGCCGGCTTTCCGTCGCCTGCCGAGGATTTTCTCGTCAAGCGCATCGACCTCAATGCCATCCTCATCACGCACCCACAGGCAACGTTCCTCCTTCGCGTGGCCGGCGACAGCATGAGCGGGCACGGCATCGAGAACGGCGACATGCTGGTGGTTGATCGAGCGATCAAGCCGCAGCACGGACATATCGTCGTGGCTGTGATCGACGGCGATTTCGCAGTGAAGTTTCTACATCTTCGCGGCGGCCGCCTCAAGCTCAAGGCCGGCAATCCCACCTACCCGGACATCACCCCTTCGGAAGGCCAGACCGTCGAGGTGTGGGGCGTGGTGACGAGCAACATCAAGCAATTTCGTACGTGAGATGTTCGCGCTGCTCGATGGGAACAATTTTTACGTCTCCTGCGAACGGGTGTTCCGGCCCAGTCTGCAGGGGCGCCCTGTCGTCGTCCTGAGCAACAACGACGGCTGCGCGATCAGTCGCAGCGACGAAGCGAAGGCCCTCGGGGTCAAGATGGCGCAGCCGCATTTCGAGTTCCGCCACCTCGAGGAGCACGCCGGGCTCGTGGCGCTGTCGGCGAACTTCACCCTGTACGGCGACATGTCGGATCGCATGATGAGCTTGGCCGCCGGCATGGGCCCAGGGCAAGAAATCTATTCGATAGATGAATCTTTCATCGATGTTACGGGCGTGCGAGGCGATCTGCGGGAGCGAGCGCGCGCCGTGCGGTCGCGCATCCTGCAGTGGATCGGCATCCCCTGCTGCGTGGGCATCGCTCCCACCAAGACCCTCGCCAAACTCGCGAACCACATTGCCAAAGACGCCGAACGGAAGCCCGGCAGCTATCCCGCGACGCAAGCCCAGGTCTGCGACCTCTCTTCGCTGTCGTGCAACGAAGTCGAGGAACTGCTCGCCAGCACCGAGGTGGGCGACGTGTGGGGGGTAGGCCGGCGCATCGGCGAGCAGTTGCGCGAAGGCGGCGTGACCACTGCGCTAGACCTCGCAAAGCTCGATCCAGCAACAGCCAGGCGACGGTGGTCCGTCGTGCTCGAGCGCACGGTGCGCGAGCTGCAAGGGCTGTCCTGCATCGACCTCGATGACGCGCCACCGCCAAAAAAAGAAATCGCCTGCACGCGCTCTTTCGGGCATCCCGTGCGCGAGCTGCCGCCGCTGATCGAAGCAGTGAGCGAGTTCGCGGCACGCGCGGCCGAGAAGCTGCGCCGCCAAGGCAGTTTGGCCGGCATGGTTCACGTCTTTGCGCACACGTCGCCCTTCCGGCCTGGCCCGAAGTTCGCGCGCTCGCTGACCGTGCCTCTTCGTCGGCCAACGTGCGACACAGCCGCCATCACTCAGGCCGCAGTGATGGGCATCGAACTGCTGTTTGAGCCCGGCTACAACATCGCGAAAGCAGGCGTGATGCTGCTCGAACTCAACGACGGAAGCATCCTGCAGGGCGAGTTAGACCTCGAGAGCGAGGAAGGCCGCGAACGCAGCAAGCTGATGCGTGCGGTGGACACGCTGAACGATCGATACGGCAAGGGCACGCTACGGATCGCAAGCACCGGCACCGCGGGCGACCAACGCGAATGGACGATGAAACAGCAGCGACGCACTCCGAACTACACCACCGACTGGCGCCAAGTCCCTATCGCACGGGCATAGCGCCCCCCACTCACAATCGAAGCCATGAGCCAAGCAGATTTTTTTCCTCCCGAGCCCGCCATCCTCAGCGCGCCGACCTGGTACAGCGATGAGGCCCGCGACGAGCATGCACTTCCCCTGGCACCTGGCGACTACAAGGTGACGCCCGGCGCCCGATGGACCGTCACCTCTCTAAAAGATGGAACGACTGTCTACGACGGCATCGGCCCGGTGGAAATCCGGCGCGCCTCGAGGTGAGCGGCATGGCATCCCTATACCTTTCGATGACCGAGAAGCTGTCCGCCCACTGGAAAGCCAACAACAACGCCTACCCGCAAAAATTCGTACTCACGCCGCCGCAGCTCGAGGCCTACACAGAATCGCGCATCCGATGCGGTGCCGACCCCAAAACCATCAGCAGCGAAACCCACATGGGCGTACGCATCGAGATCTCGCACAGCACGCCCGGGATCATGGTGGCCGCTGACGGCACCGAGATACCGCTGCTGGGCACATCGGAAGCATGAAAACAGCCGAGCTGGCCGGTGCTGCGCTCAATGCCTGGATCGCAAAGGCGCTTGGCGAGCCGGTCGACATCGACTATGCGAACGAGTGGCCGGGCTTCGACCGAGTGCTCGAGAGAGAGGCGATCCACGTCGCACCTATGCCAGGCAAGGGTTATCAGTGGTGCGCCATCGTGACAGGCAAGCCAGGCAGTCGCTTTCCTGACGGGCGCGCGCCCTGGCAAGAGGGGCCGACTCCGCGCGTAGCCGTCGGCCGCGCCATTGTGGCCGCGCGCTACGGCGCCGAAGTATCAGATTGACCGGTCTTCGGCCCCGCTCGGCTTTTCGAAAGGGCCGCGCGGCCCTGCGGCGTGATCCGCAAGATGACTGCGTGCGCGCCCTCGAGTGGCACATCCGCCGGCGGGAGATTGGCCTCGATGAGATCCGCTGCAGCAAGCACAACAGCACAGCGAACATCGGACGCTTCGCTCAGAGCGAGAGGAAAAGAAGCGTCTTCGATGCGCTTGAGGAAATCCATCGGCATAGCTGGCCTACAGGTCTATCGGGAAGCTCGGAATGTACCCGCCGCATCAATCGGGGCCGCGCAAGCCCTCACGGCGGCGCGCAGCTCGCTTTCATAGCCCTCGCGCAGCTCGATTTCCGCCATCGCCGCCGCGGCAAACCGGTCGAGATCCACGCTAGGCAAAAGCGCCTCGGTCGGCATCGCCGGCCGCGCCGGCTCGGCGGCATCGCACGGGACGGGGATCGGCACCTTCACGGTTTGCACGGGCGCCACCCCGCACGCCGCGAGAAGCCCTACAAGGGCCACCATCGCCCCCAGGAGCACCAATCGCTTCATGGCTGCACCCTCCCCCTCAGCCACCCATCGACGCGAACCTGTGCGCTCGCGCAGGCATCGCCCGGCACCGCCGGCGGCGTGCTCAGGATCGTGTGAGCCGCCTGCTGGCGCCCACTGGCATCAGCGCGCGCCAAGGCCTGCGCTTTCTTCACCTCCGCGCCGCGCTTGTCGGCCAGGTCGCGGAGATCCTCGGTCGCATCGCTGCAGGCCGAGGCCGCGGCGCGCGCGTCGTCGCGCTGAAGTACCGACGTAGCCGCTCGTTCTCGGGCGCCCACCCACGCCCAGCCGAGCGCAGCATTGCCCGCCAGGCTGATGCCAAGGACCGCCATCAAAGCTTGCAGCATGCTCATGCGCTCAGCACCTTGAACGCGCGCGCCGTGGCCGCTTTCCGCTCGGCCAACTTGAGGCGCTTCGGCCCGTTGACGCGGCCGGTCACGTCGTAGATGTCGCCGCGCTCGGCAGGTGCGATACAGCCCTTGTACTCGGCAAAGAACCAGCACGCGGAGAAGGCCGCATGCTGCGGCTGCAGGAGGAGATCCGGATTGCCGCGGTAGTCAGCGCCGATAGCGCGCCCAGCCGCGATGTAGGCCTCTTCCCAGGTCAACTGAATCAGGCCACGACCGTGGAACCCCTTGTAGCGAAGCTGGCTCAGTGCGCGCGGGTTGCGAATGTAGTCCTCGGCGCGATAGCCACCTTTCACGAACAGGCTCGGGAAGATCTCGCGCAGGCGATCCGACGTCTTGTAGTTGAGATCCTCTTCGACCTTCTGCAGGGCATCCGACTCGATTGTGAGCTGCCCGAGAAACGCGGCCACCGCGCTATCGGAATGGATCCGAAAACGGTTCATGCCGTCCGCAAGGTGCAGCGTGTAGCGCTCGGCGTCCGTGCGCGTCGCGCCTGTGCATGCGATGAGGGTTTGGGTATCGATCATGGTTTCTTGAGATCCTTCGCCGCGGTCTTCGCGGCCTGGTTGGCGGTTTGTGCGGCGTTCTGCGCAGTGCTCGCGGCCTCGCCCGCGGTCTGCGCAGCGCTCGCCGCGGTATCGGCCGCTTCGGTCACGCGGCCGGCGATGGAAGAGAGGCGGTCGCCATAGGCCTGGCGCAGGCGCCCTATCTCTGCGAGGTGGTCTTCGCGCTGGCGCGAGATCTGCGCCTCTGCGTTGCGCGTGGACCAGAAGTAGCCCGAGCCGAAGCCGCCAAGGAAGAGGCTTCCGACGACGGCCGCTGTCTCGAGCAGGCGGCGCCACTGACGCGGCGCACGGAGGCGCGGCAGTTCCTCGAGCGGCGCTGCGTCGGAATCAATTGGCAGTTCATTGCGGCGCATGGATTTGCTCCTTCAGTTGGCGGACCTGATCGCGCAAGGACGCCAGCTCCGACGTTTGCGCAGTGAGGGCCTCATTCATTGCCGTGAGCTGGCCTCGCATCTCCCAAACCTGCTGCATCGCCTCGTTCCGCTCGGCCGCGAACTTGTCGGCCCGCTCCTCGGCCTTAACGCGGGCAGCGCGCTCCCCCTCGAGCAGCTCTTTCCACGTACCGAGCGCGGCTATCTGCCCCTCGCTGTCGGCGCGTTCCTTGGCCTCGGCTGGCTGCTGCGCGCGCCAGACCTTGTAGCCACCCGCGGCCGACAAGATCAGGAACACCAGCTGCGCGATGGGATTGCCCGCGATGTCGCCTATGTCCATGTATTCCCTCTGCTTTCTTCGTCAAATTTCGAGCTGCACGAGCGGCAGGCCGGCGGGCGCGTCGCCCTCGATCACGCCATCGCGCACGAACACCTCAGCACCGATCGATCGGCTACCCACCCCGCGCGCGGTCAACACACCGCCGCCAGGCAACACGAGGTGCGCGGTATCGCCGTTAACCGCCGTCACGGTCGCGATCTGCAACGGCGTCGACGGCAGGAGGTCGAGGAATGCGCGGTAGAGATTGCGGCTCATGCGTCAGGCCTCCACATGCGTTTCGAGGCTCAAGACTTGGCGCAGCGTCGGCCGCGACCAGTCGAGCTGCATGCCACGCACAAGGCCCAGGCGCACCGCGTCGCCGCCGTCGTAGCTCACAAGCGAGCCAGGCAGGATCAAGCCGGTTTCAGGAAGTACCTGCATGCGCAGGCTGACGCTCGCTTGCCGCCCCGTATTGCTTAGCTCCGCGATGCCACGCTGGGCCGCGGCATCGGCATGGGTCATCAAGGCGTGGGCGACCTGAGGGGCCACGCTATCCCCCTGAGTACCGCTGCGTGTGACCTGGCCGCGAAAGCTCGGATCGGTCGAGCCGAAGAGGAAAACACGGTTGTAGTCCGGCCGCGTGATCCACTCCACGCCCTCCACCGCGATGGCGTCGGCCGGCAGCACATAGTCGGGCGTGAGCGTGTGCCAGTTCCACGGTGCGGCCGGATAGCGCGGCAGGATGCGCAGCGTTGCGTCGGTAGCGTGAGGCTGGACGATGGCGCCCGCAGCGGCGGCAATGTCGAGCACGGCCGCAATGGGCGTGCCCTGAAATGCCCAGGTGCCGCCAGGCACCAGCCAATCGGTGATGCCGAAATCGATGGCCCATCCGTTGGATACGCCGTTGATCGTCATCGCGAGCGCCATGAGCTGGGCCGCGCTGCGCGGCGCACTCGCGGCGAAGTTGAGCTCAGGGGCATATGGCACGTCGAGCATCGCGGCGCGACCTCGGCCCTGCACCCGGACCTCCGACTTTCCGAAGCTGCGATCACGCCGATAGCTCTCCGCAGTCAGCCGGTACGGCACGCCGTTGACGTTCGCAATGACCTCGGCCGGATCGCCGTTGCCGTCGGCGGTCACCAGCGGAAGCGCCGAGGCCGGAATCGTCGCGCTCCACTGCCATGTCCACGAATCGGCATCGAGGGACATGGCGAAGCCCTTGGCGTCGATGATGTCGCCGCCATCGACGCGCGAGAGCGCAATGCTGTTCTCCACGGAATAGACCTCCAGAATGGGCACGACGACGGTTTCGCCCGTGCCGGGCGGCAGGCCGTGCCGCTCGCAGATGAAGATGAGCGCCGAGGTGTGGCGCTGCGGCTCGCGGAACACGAGCTGCGTCGAGGGCACGTAGCAGGGATCACTGCCGGGCGGAGTCGGGGAGCGGCCTGGCTGCGGCCACATGGCGGCCTGCCAGCGCGACACCCATCCACGCTCGATCTGGCGCGCTGCGCCGAAGGCCTCGACGTGCGGCCGCAGAAGCATCTCGGCCGCCTGCCAACGCACCGCGGCGGCCTGGCGCATGCGGATCGCCTCTTGCCAGCGCAGCCCCACGCCGCTCCCGACGGCGCGCGCCGCCTGCCACCGCAACGACGCGGCACCGAGCACGCGCGCCGCTTCCTGCCAGCGCACGCCGTTGACACTTCCCAGCTCGGCCGCCGCCTGGTGTCGCAAGGACACCGCCGCGCGCGATTGCTTCGCCTCCTGCCAAGCAACCGCGGTGCCGGCGCTTCGCGGCTCGGCGCGCTGCCAGCGCGAGACGCGCCCCACACGAGCAGTCGCCGCTACCTGGTGCCGCGCCAACGTCGGTGCTTCGATGTTCTGGGCTTGCTGCCACCGCGATACCACTGCACCGATCAACGGGCGTTGTGCGGCGCTGTCGTAGCGCACGGAGCCGGCGACCATGAACGCGGGCAACGGAATGCGACCTGCAGCCGTCGCCTTGGGCGGCGCAGTGACCCGCACGGCACCACCCACCATGAACGCCGGCAGTGGGATGCGGCCCACTGCATAGGCCGCGCCGCTGCTGGGCGTCTCTGGCTCACCGAAGACAAGGACATTCGGCGGGCCACCGGCCAGCGGCTGCCGAAAGATCAGGTCGTTACCCGCCAATCTTCACCTCGCTGATGAAGAAGGTTCCGCCTTGGTAGATCTTGGCTTCCGGATCGCCGGGAGGCGGGTTCTCGACGGTGACCTTGACCTGCCCCGACCCCGACGGCCCGCTCACGCTGTAGTACGCAATCCACGTACCGTCAGCGCGCTCCACGCGCCCCCATGTCGGAATGCCCGTCGCGGTGGCAAGGTCACCATCAGGATTCGCCTGCACGAGCGTGAGTGCCCCGTCGGCCGCACTGCCCGCCGGAACCGCCAGCACGGCCGCGGCGATGATCGTGGTCAGCGCGCCACCATCGATGGGCTGCGCGCCGTCGCACAGCACCATGCGCGAGCCCTCGCCCATGAACGGCACGAGGCCCGGGCCGGCCAGCATTGCATTGACGGCGAGCACATTCATGCCATCACCTCGACCTTGCCGTTTGCGAGCGTCATGCCGTCGCTGACGACCGCGCGCTTACCGTGATCGAGGTAGTACGCGAGCACGCTGTAGCTCTGCAATTCATCGACATACTGAAAGTCGTAGCCGCCGTCGACGCCACTCCACAGCTCGCGCACCACCAGGCCGTCAACCTCTCGAATCAAGCGCACGCGGCAGCGGTACGGCTGGTTGGTGGGCGGCACATAGTCGAGGGTCTGCCCTCGCACTCGGCCAATTCCCTTGCCGAGCACGCCGGTGAGAAAATCGAACCTGCCGCGCAGCAGCTCGCGCACGCGAGTCTGCCCGTAGACCATCGGCACGCTGGCGGCACTGAGCACGCGCGGCGCCTCGGGCACGGGCCGAATGCTCGCGAACGGGTATCGCGGCAGTGCTAGAAGCGGCGGGACGAAGTTGGCCGTGTAGCGCGCCGCCTTCGTTACCCTCACGTCGAACATCTGCCCGATGAATCCGCGCAGCGAGTTCCGCGGGTCGTACCCGATGGCAATCGGTCGGGTGTTGTCAGAAATGGCCGCCCCACTGCTTGAAGCGACCGCGACGCCATCCACGTAGAGCGTCAGGGCAAAACCGTTTCGCACAGCGGCCAGATGCACCCAAGTGTTGAGCGGCATCACGGTCGGGCTCTTGGCGATGACCTCGCCCGAGGCAGTGCCGTACTGCGCATAGGCCTTTCTGTCGCCGTCGATGCTCAGCACGAAGCCAGACAAATACCCCGAGTCACCACGCGAGACAAGGTAGTAGGGATTGACGCCGAAGGTGGCGATGCGCACCCATAGCTCGACGGTGTAGCCCGCGGCAGCCGTCGTGATCGTGTCGAGTCCGGTATCCACGACGACACGCCCCGAGCCGTCGAACGCACCCGAGACGGCCCCGAACTTCGCGTTCGCGGTCGTCAAGCTCACGCCGCCCGTCACGGTCACCGGCGGCCGAAAGGCATCGTTGAGATTGGCCATCATCGGCAGGTGAATCGCCGTGCTGCCGGCAAGCGGGTCCACGCTCGAGATCGAGCTCAACTTCGCATTTGTGCCAGGCCATGGCATTCCGAAGAAGGCCGCCAGCGTTGTCCATGCGCTGCCGTCGTCGGACCACTGGAGCTGTATGGCATTGAGGAACTGGCCCGCGCTCACACCGGCGCCCACGGCCATGTCCGTTACATCCTGCGGACTCCCTCCGAAGTCCCAGTAGAACTGCAGTCCCGCGAGAAGATCGCTGGCACCCCACGCCGCGCCCGTGGCGCCGTTGTCATCCTGCAGGGCCGCGAGCGAGCCCGTCGCCGGCACCGGGCTGCTCGTGAACACGGCGAGCGCGTCCACGCGGCTGCCGGCCACGAGCAGATGCAGTTCCGACAGCGCCAGGCCGGTTTTCCCGGTCGCCTCCACTCCGACAGCGCGCCAGTAGCGATGAGCAGTCATCGCTTACCGCCACGGCCCCGTGATGTCGATGAACGATGCGCCGGTGTTCGAGTCGTTCGGCGTGCCGGGCGTGTTGGTGGGGTTCAGCGCGATCAGAGTGCGGCCGGCAAAAGCATCTGCACCAGGCTGCCTGTCCCCCGTTCGGAACGCATTGAAGGCGCCCGACTGCGGCACGCTCAGCAGCCCGGGCAGGTCAGCACGAGGCTCTGCATTCGTCGTCGCCAGCGCAAGGAATCGCCGACTCAGCCTCAGCGTCCCATCGACGCGGCTCGGGAACGGACCCATGGCGCCGTCGAGGCCCGACAGAGCGTTTTGCCCGGTGTACGGGATGCACGCATGCCCTTGCGCCGAACCCAGGCCGGAATACGACCTCGGGAACGACGTGTACAACCCGGATTGCGCAGCATCGAGCGCGGAGTCGTACATCGACCCCGGCGATGACTGCACCGAGTAGCTAAGGAAGCAGGCAAATGCATCCCCTCCTGGCTTGAGCGCGATGGCATCACCAAAGCCGCGCGTCATGCCGTGGACATAGGAAGTGCTCTGTGGGTAGAGCGGCGCGACGTGATAAATGAAGGTGCGGCCATCGCTTGCGAGCACCCACGGCACAGCGGCAGTCCCGGTGACGCTGCTCTTAGGCCAGTAGCCACCGCCGCTGATCTGCGCGGCCGTCGGGAACGCCCCCACGCCTGTATCGATGTCGGTCATCGACTCGTAGCCCACGACGCGCACGAACTGCGCGTTCGTGTCGTCTACCCGTAGCAGCATCTTCGTGCTCAAGGGCGAGAGGCTTCGATATACCGCCTTGTTGGGGCCCGCAAAGACCTTCTCGAAGCCCGCCGGCGCCATCTTGAAGGTGACTGTTCCCGAAGCAGATCCGTCGGCCATGTTCGTGGCGAAACGCACGATGCCTGCGGCAACGGAGGTCACCTTCTGCTCGCCGTTGAGGGCTGCATAGGTTGCCGTGATGCCGCTCAACGCGATCACCGAATCGACCTGCGCGCTGTGCCCACCGGTAAAGGCAAGCGTGGCGACCCCGCCCGCGATGGTCAAGCTCGTGGCGATCTTGGAATCGAAGCCGTTCACGCCCACGGCATCGAACATAGCGATGAACGAGCCCGCTACCCCATTGACGACGGGCGCACCGCCCATCGTGTTGTTAAAGTTCTTGACGCTGGTGTCAACGACAGAAGCCATAGCTGTTCCTTGTTTTCAACGAATCAGGGACGGTCCACGCCGATGCGCACCATCACCTCGAAAGAGTCATCGAGCACCGTCTCGGCGCCCATCTGTACGCAGCGGATGACCACGAAGGGGAACGTGGCGGCCGCGTTGTTGAAGCGCACTACGTCGCCCGCCGCCCAGCCTTGCGAGAAGCCGGCCGCGAAGATCGTGAACAGAGGCACGCCCTGCGGGCCCATCGGAGAGCAGTCGGCAAAGACGGACTGTCCCGTGACGATCACGCCGAGGTGCTCGCCAACCACGCGGTAGGTGTTGGGCGTTTCGAACTGGATGCGGTAGCGCTCGGTCACCGCGCCCTTGTTCGTGAGCAACAGCGGGTAGTTCACGTCGTCATAGCGGCCATCGGGCGCATTGCCGATCAGCGCATCGGCCCACACGCCGGTCCACGTCTTCTGCGCGAACAGGACCGAGGTGCGCGCCTTCAGGTCGCCCATGCGCAAGGCGCTGCTGACGTAGGTTCCCTCGGCCGGATAGTCGTGCGTCACACGGCTGCGGAAAGTGAGCCGGCCATCGATGCCCATGTCGGTCAACGTGAGCATGTCCTCGACGCGATGCTCGATCACCACGGGCTGCACATAGCCCTCCACGTCGAGGAACTCCACCGTGCCCGCGTCGTAGTTGACGCTGTAGCCCGCCTCGATGGTTTGGCCGTTCGCATCGATCACACGCACATGCGCCAGGCGCTCGCGCGCGGTGTCGAGCGTCTGGCCGTTGGACACCACGGCCGCAGGCATGCGCAGGACGTTGCCGATGACGACGAGGCCGCCTTCCGAGAAGATGGGCACGCGCCCATCCACCGGCAGCCGCACCGGGTCGAGGCCGAGCTGCTCGGCATCGATCGGCACCATGGTGGTGGCGACCGTGTTGTAGCGGATGGTGTTCGCGAACACCGGGACCGGCTTCCAAATCTTGCCGTCCGAGCCCACGGCCGCAGGGTCGTACCAGCTCGCCCCTTCGTTGCCGGCAGCGGTCACCCAGTCGCCGAAGCGCACCTTCCCGACGCCTGACGCGACATCCACGGTGCCATGCACGTTGGGGCCTTCGATCAGACCAGCCAGGCTCGCGGTCACGTTGATCGTGCCGCCGCTGACCTTCGTTGCCAGAATCTGCAGCGAACCGGGGCTGATGGGTGCCACAGGCGTGCGGAAGACCACGTAGTCCACCGGCTGCCCGTCGAGGGAGGTCAGCAGGCTATTCACCTCGACGCTGTTTGTCGCCGATGCTGGCCAGGCCGTGAAGGTGGCCGTGTTGGTCGCGTAGTCGTAGCCGCCGGCCAGCGTTGCCGCCCCGGTGGCGGTGTCGAGGTCCATGTACAGCGCGCCGGCCCGGTCAAAGTAGGTCTTGCCGCCGAACGTGAATCGCACGCTCCCGGGCACGCTGACCTCGCTGGCGTTCGGCAGGAGCTTCAACGCAAGCCGCGGGCTGTTGAACACCTGCGACTTGCTGGTGCCAGCGCCGGCTACGCGGTATCGCGCGTTGACCAGCGCACTCGAGTCGGCCGGCAGCGTGGCATTCAGGGCGACATAGCTGTAGCCCGTGAGCGTGTTGCGGAAGAAGCCGGGCAGATTCGGCGACATCGCCGTGCCCAGCACGCCCAGCTCGTTCACGGCCCACTGCGGCACAGGAATGGAGACAACGGCCTCGGGGTAGAGCTTCGCGATGCCGGTTGCGGTGTTGACCGTGCCGAACTCGACGCCCGCGCCATCCACCAGCTTGCCCGCGCCGTTGTCGGTCACGGTCTTTGTGGAGGCGAAGTTCTGAGGCACCCAGAGATCGGGCGGCACGCCGCCCATCGACATGAGCACCAAGTTCCAGTCGATCTCGATGGATCGCGGCGCGATGTTGGTCGCGCCGAGGTTCAGGGTGATGCCGCCGTCCACGTCGCGCGCCGGCGCCCCGAAACTGCGCGACTGCGGCGCGCCGTGGCTGTAGGTGACGGTGAAGGCCACCGCCGACGACGGCACCACAGAGGGCCGCACTTCGAGCGTGCTGGTCGCGTAGCTCACCGGGCCGGTCGCATCGCCTGCCAGCGCCCCGCTGCCGTTGTCGCCCGCGTGGCGGGCCGTGCCATCGTTCCAGTCCACCGATACGGTTCCCGCTTGCGCCGCGGCGTTGTCGAGCGCGAGCGGGATCGACAGCGCCGCGGTGAGCGTGCCGCTGCGGTCGCGATAGTTGGCCTTCCGTCCCCAGAAGTACAGCACCTCACTGCCCACATCCGGGAGGGCGCCGAGGGTTGGCAGGACCGTGCCGGTCGCATAGTCCACCGTTCCGCTGCCGCTGCTGGAATCCACCCCGCGCAAACGGCCGGCGCCGTCGTCCATCAGCTCATACCAGTTGTTGCCCGAGCGGAACGCCACGCGCACCGTGCCGGGCGCTGGGGGCGGCAAGATGGTGATCGGATAGTTAATCCGGCGGTTCTCGACGCTGACCGCGATGGAAGTGGAGTCTGCAAGCTGGGATGGCGCGCCGGCCGGGCGAAAGGTGATCGTCTTCGGCCCCGTGATCTGCGGTGCATCCGAAGCGAGCGTGAAGGTGCCAGCGGCATAGGCGATGCTGCCGATGGTCTGGCCGGCCAGCTTCAGGCGCCCGCCATCGTCAGTGATGCTGCCCGCGGCCGTTGCGATGGACACCGAGCCCGGAAAGGCGGAATTGCCGAGCGTGAACGAGGTATTCGGCCCGAACAGAGCGCTCGTGGGCAACGACACATTGCCACCACCCGAGGCGATCAGGGCCTGGGAGGAGCCGGCGGCGCCCGTATCCACGATGGGGATTTCGGTGGTCGCGGAGGGCACGAGCTGGGCATGGGTGCGGTCCACCTTGATGGACAGGTCGCCGATGTCGATCGGGTCGACCAGCTTGGCAATGCTGTAGAAGCGCGCCGCATCGGCAACGAGCATCCGCTTGATCGCTGCAGCGGTGGGCGAGCGCTCGAACAGGCGGTTTGCGGCGGTGCCCGAGTAATCGTGCTTGAGGCCGTCGCGGATCGTGCAGATGCAGACCTGCGCGTCATAGTCCACGATGGACGTTCCCACGGCATAGCTGTAGGTCCGGGTTTCGACATCGACGCTCTCGATGCCCACCGCCTCGCTGTTCACGCCGTCGCTGATCTGGAGCGCGCTGTTCGGATTGGGCGGCGTGCCGCCGGGCCGCTGGAAGATCTGGACCGACTTTTGCCCTGCGACGTGGTTCGACAGCAGGAAGCCGGCGAACTCCTCGCCCGGGACGGTGTAGGCCTCGATGCGGGCCTGAATCGCGGCGCGCTGGTCGAAGAAGTCGCCCGTGTAGAACAGCAACGGGGTCACGCCGGGGTCGGCCGGCATGCGCGAGATGATGACCGTCCCACCGAGCGCGGTGTCGGTGTTCATGGTCTGCACCGTGGCCGCGATCTTCATGATCGAGTCATCGCCCTGCGCGCGATCCACGGCCGAAATGTCTTTGAAAATCTTGTTGCTCGCGCCATCCGGGATGACGTTGGACGTGGGCGCACCGCCGCCGTTTGGTACGTCGTCCATGACCTGCGTGGTCACCAGCTTGATGTCAGATTCGAGGATGGTCATGGGTCAGACGGTGATGAGGCGCACGGTGGCGACATAGGGCTGCTGGTCATCGGGAAGCTCGGGGCGCGCGAGCGGCTTGCCCTCGACGGGGATTGCGGCCGGCGCAAACTGCACGTTGAACGTGCGGCCGTCGGCCAGCACGAGCGAGTACGACGCCACGGCATCGACCTCGGAGAGCTGGCGCAGCGCCTCGAGCTTTCCGCGCTGGATCCATCCGGCATCGACCTCGCCCTGCAAAGTGATCGGCCGCCCGGCTTGACGCTTGGCGCCATCGATAAGCGCGGCGCCTGTGAGCGAGTACTCGAGACTCTTCTCGATGGCGCTCCATCCATACTCATCGACCCAGACCATGCCGCGCGGGATCTGCGACCCGTTGAGCGTGTGAAACTTCGGTGCTGGCATGCTCAGCTCCCCGGCCGGATTGAAGAGGTGCCAGCGGCGGTGCCGAGCTGCGCGAGCAGACCTTGAATCGCATCCGCGCCGGCGTTGTCGGTGTTGACGGTGCCGAGGTCACGGCCATTGAGGCGCAGGTTCAGGTCAACGCGCCGCGTCGATTCCGGCCGCGGAATCGTGGTGGCCGTGTCGCCCTTGCCAAAGAAGGTTTCCTTCTCGGCAGCGCGTAGCAGGGCTTGGCTGATCGTGTCGCCTCCATAGAGGCGCTGGCCGGGGTTGCCGAAAAAAGGAATGTTTCCCTTGCCGTCGGAGAACTGCAGCGCGATGGCCCTGGCCTTCTTCTCGTCGGCAATGCCGGCTTCTTTCAGGAAGGCAGCGATGCCGGTCAAGGTGTTGAGGTTGCCCCCGGCGTTGACCGTGTTGCCGGCCTTGTCGGTGGAGAAACCATTTTTGTCGACGCCCAGCCGCTTGCGCTCGAGTTCCTGCTCGCGCTCGGCGAGCTGCAGCGCCTTCTCGCGCGCCTCGATGTCTCGTTCCCGCGCGCTGGTCACCTCACGGATGGCACCAGCCAGGCCGTAGGCCGCCTGGGTCGCATCCTGCTGTGCATCGCGCAGCTTGAGTGTCGAGCGGCCCGCGCTGTCGAGCACCACGTCGAAGCCACGAAGCGCGGCCTGCGCCTGCACCCAGCCAGGCGCGATGCCGTTCGCCGCTGCGATGGCGGCCTCGGCTGCGCGCTTCCACGCCTCGCCCAGGCCGATGGCGGTGGCCTGCCCGCTGTCGCGGATCATCTCGAAATCGCGCAGCGCCGTCTTCGCGGCCGTCTCGAGTTCGACCTTCGTCTGCACGCCAGCTCGCTGGAACGCCGCCGCGATCTCGGCCGCCGCCTCGGTCTGCGCGTTCTTGTTTGCCGTGGCCGCCTGCGCCGCCGCGATGTTGGCCTTGCGCAGCTCCTCGAGCTTCTCGGCCGCGAGCTGCAGATTCTCTGTAGCGATGGCTTGCTTGTATTCGGCCCGCAGACGCTCGACCGCGGCGCGCGCCTGCTCGGCACTCAGCTTCTGGGCCTCGGACGCGCCTGCAGCCTTCTGGCCCGCTTCCTGCGCGCTGTCGCCTGCGGCCTGCATCGACGCCGCCATGTCCGCGAAGGCATTGCTACCGGCCGCGGCTGCTGCGGCCGTTTGCTCCGCATCGCTGGTCAACCCAGCCCATCCCGCGCGCGCCGCCTCTGCGCCCTCGGTGGCACGGTCGAAGGCCTCTGCCGCCTTCTCCCCGAAGGCCTCCGCCACGGCAGCGGTCGCCTCGGCGGAGAGCTGGACCTCGGCCGCCGCCGCCTTGAACGCCGCGGCCACCTCGCCGAACGTGACCCGCGAGAGGCCCGACAGGATCAAGCCAATACCTTCCTGCACCGTCGAGGCGGCGTGCGCCATGCCCTCGGCGATCTTGAACGTGATCGCCACGACAGCATTGCCGCCGGCCACAATCACGCCCCAGACGGTTTGCACGATGTTGCCCGCCGCCTGCGCCCTCTGGCCGATGCTGTCGAGCTGGGCACCAACCCGCGCCGCCAGGTCTTCAGCCTTCGCGACAAGGGCGGGCACGTCCACGCTCGCGACAAACTCCTGCACCCACTTGATGCCATTGCGGAAAGCCGAGGCCAGCGCTTCGCCGAAGCGGCCCACGGTGCCGTCCGCCACCGCGCTGCGCAGCGCGCCCGCCAGGCGCTCCACGGCCTGCGTGAGCACCGGCAGGATGGGAGTCGTGAGCGCGTTGCGTACCGAGTCCCAGGCGGTCACCAGCCCCGAGAATGCGCCCTTGAGGTTGCGCTGCATGATCGCAGCCGCTTCCGCCGCGCTGCCGCTCGCGTCCTGCAGCGACTTCTTCAGGTCATCGAGCTTACCGATGCCCTGATTCAGCAGCGCACGCAACGCCGGGCCAGCCTCTTGGCCAACAGCAGCAATCGCCCGCTGTCCGGCCGGGCCGGCGGCAGCCAGCTCGTGCAGCATCTTCTCGAAATTCGTCGTCGTGATCCCGGCGGCGGCCAGCTCGGTACGGAACTTGGAGGCAGGGTCGGAGAACTGCGCAAGGATGCTGTTCAACGCCGTGCCGGCGCGGCTCGCATCGATGCCGGCATCTGCAAACTTGCCGATGATCGCCACCGTCGCCTCGAGGCCGATGCCCAGGGTGTTCGCCAGGGGCGCGGCATAGCTCAACGCCTGCGCCAGCCCGACAACACTGGTGTTCGTGGCATTGGCCCCCTTTGCGAGCACGTCAGCGACGCGGCCCGACTCCGAGAACGAAAGCCCCAGGCCGTTGACGATCTTCGTAAGATACTCGGCAGAGGTCGCAAGCTCGACATCCCCGGCCCGCGCGAGCGACATCGCCGCCGGCAGCGTTGCAATCGCATCGCGCACTGACAGGCCCGCTTTCGCGAGGTTCTCCAACGCACCAGCAGCCTCAAGCTGCGTGAAGTTGTAGCGCGCGTCAGCCGCCGCGTCTGCGGTTGCCTTGCGCAAGAGCCGCATTTCTTCTGCCGTCGCCCCCGTCGCGGCCTGCACCCGACTGAGCTGCTGCTCAAGATCTGCCCCGCCCTTGACCCACCCTGCAAAGGCCTGAATGCCGAAGTACCCGGCCACCAGCGCGGCGAACGCGATCACCCGCTGCTGCAGGCGATCAAACACCTTGGACGCATCGTCCTTCGCGTTGATGAGGATCTGAATCGGCTTGAATGCTGCCATGTGGAGGAGCTGCAGGAGTGAGAGTCAGGAGACGGATACGGCCTCGCAGGAAGCCGCATGCGTCACCCGCCCGACCCATGAGGGGCCGGGCATGGAGGTCAGGCGACCGGACGGCCTCCGACGTAGACGGCTTCCGCATTCGCGGGCTTCAATACGTCGATGTCGAATTCGACTTTCACGAACTCGACATCCGCCGACACGATGGGCAGCTCGCCCGACGGCGTGACGTTGACGCGGGGCATGTACCAATCCTTGTTGCTGCCCGCGGCGTTATCAGCCACCACACGGATCGCGGCGAGGAACGTGGTGTTGCCGCCGGTCTTGAGACGTTGGTACGTGCCGGCGGCAGGCGTGTAGCCGAACTGCACCATGCCAGCCGCAATGGCACCGCCGGCCATGATCTGCACGGCGCCGGTTTCCGGATCGACGTTGAAATCGACGCCGGCCTCATAGGGCGTGGTGCCGTCCTCGTTCTTCACCGTGACCGTGCTGACGTTGCGCACGCCGAGGGGGTTGGCGGCAGTCTGGCCGAGCTGATAGATCTTGCCCGGCATCACCTTGCGCAGTTCCCCGGTCACGGGCGCCGGCGATTGCGTCACCGTCTCGCTGGTGGCGGCGAGGAAGCGCTGATAGGTCGCCATGCTCATGTTGTTGCAGACGATCTTTGCGGTGCGCTTGATCTTTCCCGTCATCGTCCCGATGAGTTCGCTCGCCGCGGTTTCGGACGAGAACTCCTCGGCCTTCTCCGAGTCGACGGAGAGAACGAAGCTCGGGCAGTTGCCCATCTCCTCCTCGCCCGTCAGCTCCTCGAGGGCGTTCATGATGTCGAGACGCAGCCGGCCGCGCGGGGCCGACAGCTCGGTTTTCTGATGCACGATTGGCATGGATTTCCTTTCAGAGTTGCCCGTCGAAGCGGGCGGATGTAGAAAAAGCGAGTTCGATGCCGACTAGGCCGTTCTCGAGATAGGGGGGCGGCTTCACGCGCAGCAGCCGCAGACGCTCCCACCGCCTACCGGTCACCTGCCCCGGTGCCCAGCCGTGAAGCGCCTCGATGACTTGCGCGAATGCGCTATCGAGCTGCTGCAACGCCCCTGCATCGGCCCGCCTACCAACGAGCGTTACGAACCACAACGGCCGCACCAGCACGCCAGGAACCTCACTGGCCGGCACATCCGCATCACCAAACATCACGGACGCGAAGAGGTCGGGCTCCCGCTTTCCGGTGTCGGAGAACATGCCCTTTACGGTCCATGCTTCGGCCAGGATCGCGCGCAGCCGCTCCACGATGGCGGGTTCAAGTGCCAGCATCAGAGGCTCCCCAGCACGAGGCGGATGAATCCGGCGCCATCGGGCTCCGCAGTCACCACCTCGTAGCTGCGCCCGCGCAAAACAATGGTGTCGCCCCGCTCGACATTTGCTAGTAGCTCGGCGGCCCCGCTGCATTCAGGTGCGCTGGCGTCGATCTGCCCGCCGAAGGACTGCGCGGACGGCACATCGAAGATGACCGGCACGTCGACGCCCGCCACCGTCGCGATGGCGTTCGTAAGGTGGCCGAGCACCCCGGCATCCACCATGGCTTCGATATCGGCGAAGGGCGCGCGTGCGGACATGCTCGGGGCCTCAGCGAACCTTGGCCGACATCGAGGCGTTGACGCGGTACGGCACCGGCAGCGGGGCCGATTGCAGCAGCAGCAGGCGCACGGCCGGGTCCTTCTCCACCCACGACTTCGAGAAGTACGGCATGGCCTGAAAGCCGGACTCTTCGTCTTTGATCGCACCATAGGCGCGCGTGCCTTCGAGGTCCGGGCTCGTGATGAGCACCGTGTGGTCGGGCAGGTACGGCGTCAGCGCACCGGTGTCCGGGTCTTCGTACCAGCCGGCATAGACCCAGATATCGAAGTCGCCGATGTTGCCCATGTAGCGACCGCCCTCGCCGAGCACGGTCGCGTTGAGCTTGTCGGCGCCGCGGAAGCGGTCGAGCAGCTTCTGCACCGAAGGCGCAGCGCTGAAGAGCTGCCAAGCCTTCACGTCCATGATGAGCGTATTTCCGGCCGCGCCCGAGTGCTGCGTGACGCCCATCGACCACCCCTGCACGTCCTCGAGCGGGTCGACGCCGGCTTCGCCCCAGCGGTCGCCGGCAGTGAGTTCGACGGTCAGGTCGGCATGGCGGCCGAAGTCCACGACCACGGTCGGATACTGTTCGCCCTTGACGGTAACCTTACCGGTGCGCAGCGCTTCCACGGCCATAACTTCCTGACGGCGGGCGAGCATCTCGAGTTGATCCTGCAGATCGGCGGCGAGCAACGCCTGCAGGCGCTGCGCCGGCGACAGCTCGCCGCCGATGCGCTCACCGATTGCGCGCTTGAACGGGCGCGAACTGTCGAAGACGCGCTTGTCCTTGATGTAGGCGGGCTTGAAGGTCTTGGTGACGAAACCCTTCGATTGCACGACCTTGCCGGCCACGATGGGCGCGACGAACGGCGCCAGGCGGCGACGGCCGCTCTCCACGTCGAAGTGGATCTCCTCGCTCGTCTCGGTCTGCATGGCAGTGAAAAACGAATTGAGGATGAACGGCGCGGGGGCCGGAAGCTCGGCGATCACGCGCGCGAGGACGCCGATGGAAAAGATGTCCATGAAAGTTGCTCCTGATTGAGAGGTTGGATCGCTGGAAGCTGGGCGTCAGGCCACGTCGGCCAGCAAGGTGATGCCCTTGATGCGCAGGGCTTCGGTGATGCTGGCAACGGTGTGGCCCGCGCCGAGCACGACCGCGCTCGTGTTGAAGTCGCCGCGTGCATAGCCGAGCGCCTCGCGGTCGCCTGCGGTGGCGTCGACCGTTTCGGCCAGGATCAGGTCCGGCTTTTCGCTGCCATCGGTGGCCGCCGAGGCGCTGACGGTGTGCTTCTTCGAAGCAGTGATGACGCCGAGCACCGTGCCGGCCGCGTAGACCGCGCCCGCCAGCAGCGTGACCTTGCGGCCCACCAGCAGGTGGGCGTTGCCGGCCACGAGCACCTTGGAGACCGAGACGCCTTCCGTCGAGAAACTTGCGCGATAGTTCATGTTCGCAACTCCTGTGAATGGTTGAATCAGCGCGAGCCGCGGAAGCTCGCGACGATCTGGCTCGCGAGTGCGGCCTCGTCGGTCTGCGCGCCGCTGGCGGCCTCGACGCCCGAAACATCGGGATTGCCCACCGCGGCCATAGCGGTGGCGAAGGCATTCACAGGCGCGGCAGTCGCCACCGGCGCGGCACCGAGAACGGCGCCGGCTTGCTCGACGCTTAGGCCGCTGGTGACGCACTGAATGGCGAGCTGCGTGCGCCCGGCCGCGGCCTCGTGCGCAAAGATGCCGCTCACGCGGGTGCGCTCGGTCAGCGCGCCCTCATCGCGGCCTTCCGCGCGTGCCGCATCCACATTGGCCTGCGTGAAGGCGGAGGGAACTGCCGGCGCACCGGCGAGGGCTGCTGCGGCTTGATGACCGCCCGCCTCGTTGGGGGAAATGCCAGACATAGATGCTCCTTTGTCGTTGGCGTTGGATCGGGCGGTCGGCCCGACAGGGAAGGACCGGCCGCGTTGGGCAGCCAGTTCGGAAATCAGCTGGTCTGTGGTGGCAATGCGGTCGGCCAGGCCAGAGGCCACGGCCGCGACGCCGGAATAACTGGCGGCCTGCGTCTTGCGCACTGCCGCCGCTTCCATGCCGCGATGGCGCGCGACCGCATCCACGAACATCGTGTAGAGCCCGTCAATCTCGGCTTGCCAGGCGCTGCGCACGTCGGCAGGCAGCGGCTCGTAGGGGTTGCCGTCGACCTTGTGCGCACCGGCAAAGATGTGCGTCACGGTAATGCCGTCCTGATCGAGCGCGCGCGAGAAGTCGACGTGCCGCGAGACCACACCCACGGAGCCGGCATAGCCGGTTGCGGTAACCGCCACTTCGTCGGCGGCGCTGGCACCCAGGTAGGCGGCAGACAGCGCCATGCCGTCAGCGATGGCTTGCATGGGCTTGCGACCACGCGAATCGAACACGCGCTGCGCATATTCGAATGCGCCCTGCGCTTCGCCACCCGGGCTGTCGTAGACCTGAAGGACCGCGTGGATGTCAGGATGACTCATCGCATCCTCGAGGTCGGCGGCCAGGTCGTTGTAGCCAACGAGGAAAGTGCTCTCCGCCACATCGAGACGGCTGCGATGCAGCAATGCGCCGTTGACGTTGAGCACCGCGACGCCCTCGACCACGCGATAGCCGCGGTCGCTTTGCTCGCCGCGCCTCGTCGAAAACAGTTCAGGGGCCAGCTTGGGCAAGCCATCGGGCGAGGCGACCATTAGCGGCACGGCTCCGAGCAGGCGGTCGCTCAGGCCGGCAATGATGGCGTCGAGCTTTTGCGGATGGATGAGCAGCGGCGTGTTGAAGATCCGCGCTGCGAGATGGGGGTATTTCATGCGGCGGTTTCCTAGTTCTGACCCTGGGATGCGCCAGGCTGTTCGTCGTCGGACTTGTCCTGCCCGGCCGAAGCCAGAGCCACGGCAATGGGTTGCGCGGTGCTGAGGCCGCGGTCAGAGGCCATGCGTAACTCAATGGCGCGCTGATCCATGATTTCTTCGTAGTCGTCGCCCTGCTCTGCGCACTCTTTCTCGAGCGTGGAGATGCCCATTTCGATGCGCAGCCCGGCGGCCTGCGCCTCCTTCACTGGATCTACCCAGCCGCGGCCGCCGAAAATGAAGCGGGCACGCAAATAGGCGTAGCGGTTTTCGTAGAAACCTGGCGCTTCGATCTCACCGGCGTTTACGGCTTCTTCAAACCACAGTTCGTAGATGGCCCGAAGCCAGTAGTCGGTGAGCCAGCGGCGGCGGCCGTGGAAGTAGCGCCAGGCCTCAAGCAGGGCGGCACGCGCGCTGCTGTAGTTCGACTTGCTGAAGTCCTTCAGCAGCAGCTCATAGGGCAGGTTCATGCCGGCTGCGATGTGCCGCAACGAGGCCAGCATGAATGCCTCGAAGGCTTGATTTGGGCGGCCAGGTGTGAAGCTGGATAGTCGCGCTCCAGCGGGCAGCGGAATGACCGCAGCGCCCTTGAGCTGGCGGATGTTGCGGGTCTGCGCCACTGACGCATTCCACTGGTCGCGCGGGTTGTCGCCAAACAGTGCGGCTGCCGAGTTCGGATCGAGGTCCGATTCAAGGAAGGCGGCGACGAGCGAGTTTGCAAGGCTCGCCTGCAGCTCGTTCGCCGCGTACTTGCCGGCCATGTGGAACTCGCGCATGACGGCTGTGACGACCGGCTTGCCGCGCGATTGGCCGGTGCGTTCCTTGTCGTGCAGGTGGATGACACGACGACGGCCCCATGCGGTGAACGCAGGGATGCGGTCCCATTCCATGAGCTGCGCCTCTCGCGTCATGCCATAGAAGCCGAACGCGAACACATCGCCCGGGTGGCGCTTGAGAATGTGGTACGCCACAGGCGCGCCCCAACGGTCGAACTCGATGCCCTTACGGATGTCTTCGCGATGCTCGAGGCCCAGGGGCGTGGCGAGCCGATCCGCCTCGACCATCATCAATCGAGTGTTCCAGCGGGTGCCAGGACGGGGCAGCCATAGAGGCAAGCCCAAGGCGTCACCGTTGAGCATCGCACCGCCGAGGGCCTGCAACGTCAGGCCGAGCAGGTTCTGCGTGCGCGCGGCATCGCACTCGGTGGTCTCAGCCCATGAACGGAACTTCGCTTCGACCACGTTGCCCCATTCGCGACCCCGCTCACGCGTCCACCCGAGCAAGCGATAGTCCGGCGTCGAACTGAGACGCAGCACTGATCCCACGATGTTGTCGCGCATCGTCTGCATGCCGCCTGCCATGAGGCCGTTATTGCGGCCGAGGTCGCGCGAGCGTGCCGTCAGCGTGTCGAGGTCGGGCAGCAGATCCGCATCTGCGCTGCCTGCGATGGGGTTCCAACCATGCAGGGCTAAGTCGTTGGTTGACGCGGCTTCGTGCGCGTTCATTCCCGCGCCTGCGGGACCGCTGGCCCCAAGCGCGGAGGTGCGCTGGCCAGCGGATATGAGGCGGCGATTGCGGCGACCCATCTTCAAACGATGTAGATGGGGCCGCGCACTGCGCCGCCGGAAGCACCAGCTCCGCGAGATTCCAGCTCTTCGCTCAGCGCGGCGATTTCTTTGCGGATTTCAGCGACGTTCTGTTGATACTGAACGGAGCGCCCGTTGTGAGCGGCGGATGTAGGAGAAGCGAGTCGGTCCTGCAGCGACGCCATCAGGCGCGTGCGCATCGCTTGGAGTTCTGAAACCGAGAGGTGGCGGTAAATGCCCATGCATGCGATGACAACAGTTCATCGCGGACATTTCCGCTGGACAACATCACAAAATCTTGTCCGTCAAAGATAATCGGTGCGCGGCCAGAGCTTGTCCCAGAGTAATCTCAAAGAAACAAGGAACGAATAAATATGGCAAAAAAGATTTTGACAATCGGGTTGACCGTCGCAGGCGATGAAGTAACTTATGAATTGTTCTCCTCAAAAACATCTTTGTTAGACTGGGATATAGTAATTTTCCGTCCGGCTATAAACCATTATTGGAGCTCCTATACCGACCGATATCAAGGAAAGCCGTGCCTGGATGACACCAACTCATTTCAGTTAAAAGAAGATTGTGAGCATTGGAGAAGAGAAATAAAGCAAGCTGTCGAGGCTGGCAAAACGGTTTTCGTATACCTTCCTGAGGTTCAAGAAGTATTTATCGGAACGGGCACGAAAGAATTCTCAGGGACCGGGCGCAATGCGAGAGCAACGCGCCACGTCAAGTCATGGTCGAATTATTCAGCGCTTCCATTCGATCTAGCACCAACAAATGCTTCCGGTAGCGCCATGAAGCTTGCATCGCTTAAGGCTGAAATTCTAGCGCCCTACTGGGCCGAATTTAGTAGCGAGTCATCCTACAACGTCGTCTTGCCCGACAATCAAGTAATTCCTTCAATTTTGACAAAAAGCGGCGACAAAGCTGTCGGCGCTATTATTCGGAGCAAATCAACATCGGGAGCGCTTGTTTTACTCCCAGACATGAATTTTATTCAACCTCAGTTTTTTAGAACCAAGGGGGACGATCAATATTGGACAGCTAAAGGGCAACAATTCTCTCACCGCGTAATTGCCAGTCTCCTACAAATCGACAAGGCTCTCCACTCCGCCACGGAAATTACCCCTGAGCCCGAATGGGCTACAAGTGAGAAATTCGTTCTTGCCTCTGAAGCAGTTTTTCGCGCAAAACTTTTGGAAGCGGAACGCGCTGTGGAGCAGGCACAGAAAGCCAAAGAAGATATTCAGGAGAAATTGATGGGAGCCGGGCGGCTTCGAGGCCTTCTTTTTGAAAAAGGTAGGGCTTTGGAGTTTGCAATTATTGATGCCCTCCAAGTATTGGGGTTTAAAGCTGAATCATACAAAGATTCAGAATCTGAATTTGATGTTGTTTTTGAATCCAAGGAAGGAAGACTTCTTGGCGAAGCTGAAGGCAAAGACAGCAAAGCGATAAACGTAGACAAGCTGCGGCAGCTTTCAATGAATATATTAGAGGATCTGCAACGAGAGGAAGTGGCCAGCGCCGCCAAAGGCGTTTTATTTGGAAATGGATTCCGATTGCTTCCGCCCGGAGAAAGATCTGAACAATTTACGGAAAAATGCATCAGCGCTGCCAAAACAAATTCCACAGCATTGGTTGCAACCTCCGACCTATTCATCGCCGCACAGTATCTGAGCGAAAAATTTGATCGGCGATACGCCAAGAAATGCAGGGATGCCATCCTCTCAGGAGTAGCTTTGGTGAAATTTCCGGACCCAACGCCTCCGGTAAAAACCATCGCAACAAAGAAGGCAAGCCTCACCAAGACGAGCGTGGGGAATACCACCCAAGAGGAATAAATCCCCTAGCCTTGCGATATCTTTCTTATTTTTTGAGCCGCAATAATGCGACGTAGATGACGAGGCGTCATGCCATACTCGCGCGCCAATTCAAAAAGATTAGAGCCGTTAAATCGATTCGCGATTTCGCCATATGTGCGCAGTCGCTCTCGAGTAGTGCGGCGAGGCACGTAAATATGGGCGCCGCCCAAGCGGAGCATGATTCGGTCCACTAGCGAAGCTGCAGCTTGGTCAGGCGCAGTTACTCCGAAGCATTTCGCCATGGCTCTGGCTTCCTCCTCGATGATCGCGAGTGGTTCGTCGCTTGAGTGAGTTTCTGTCATCTTTAATTGAGAGCGATGGGAGAGAAGATGTCAAAGTCCGCCGCATGCGACGCGGCGGACGCATTCGCCGCGAGTACGGGGGCGGGTGTTTGAACTGAAGGAGGCGAAACGGTTGGCGCAGGCGCCGAGAACAGATCGCGCGCTGGCTGCACAGAGGCCTCCAGATCGCTCCAACGCTTGTCCGTGTAGTTGTGAAGGCCGAGGCCGAAGGCGGCGTGCAGCGCGTAGTTGCGGTTGTCGAGCACCTCGTTGCGTGGCCTGCGCTTGACCCAACGGTAGGTCTCTTTCCCATTGACCTTCACGAGGATGCGCTGCTCGGCCGTGAGTTGCTCGAACCACTCCTGCGGCAGCTCTCGGCTGAAATGAACGAAGCCTGGCCCCGCCTTCTCGATGGCGAGCTGCCCGAGCAACAGATCCTTTGCTGAGTCGATGCCCACATTCCACAGCTTGATGCCGTTGGGGATCTTCATGCCGTTCCAACGCACCTCCTGCGGGCTGCTGGGCCCCAAGACGGGCACGTTCTCTTCGCCTCGCCCCTTGATGGCGCGCAGCCTCGGGAGCTGGTGCTGTGTCTTGCGCACCCAGTTGTAGACCGCCTGCGTTTGGTCGCTCGAGTCGATGGAAATTGCGCTCAACCCCATCGAACCGCCGTGCCAAGCCTGCACGTATCGACTCGACAGGTAGGCCGCGACCGGCGCCCAGTCATCTTCGGATGCAGGATTGCCGTGGATGACGTAGTGGTCGACGTGCCAGGACTCCAAGCCGCGGCCCCACGCCCATACGTCGATTTCCCAACGGTCGCGCTGCACGTCCACCCCAGCTGTCAGGATCAGGCCACCCGCCGGCACCGTCTTCAGTGGGTAGTCCTCGGCACGCGATTGCAGCGCATGCTCATCAGTGCGCTCGCCAACGACTTCCCATGTCTCGCCGAGAGTCTCATTGACGAAAAGCTGCATCGGCCCCGAGTCGCCGCGGGCGAGCGCGTCAAGCGCTTCCTCGAATTCCTTGACGATGCTTTCCCATGTGCGCTGTGGGCTGTAAGCGGCCCAGATGTGCACTCCCAGCGTCTTCGGCGGACGAGTGGGAATGCCGTCGCTGTCGCGCCATACCCTGTCCGGCCCGAACCTCTTGCCCGTTTTCTCGCACACCCAGCTGCCCTGCATGGGAAGTCCGCCTTGCAGGAAGTCGCTCTGCCTAATGGACTTGCGGCAATGCGGGCAGACATGGTGCACGCTGGCGGGGTTACCTCGGTCCCACTTGAAACCGTGCAGCTTTCCTTTGCCGCCCCATGCGAGCGGATGCTCGAGTCCGCAGTGCTTGCAGTCGATGTAGAAGCGAACGAAACCCTCGGCGTTGAGCACGGCACGCTCGACATGGCACAACCCTTTGAAGCCAGGCGTCGAGCCGCCAACGAACTTCGGATAGGGCGCGCCTTCGAGGCGACCCTTCGCAAGGCCGCCCGGGTCGCCTGATTTCTCGATGGTCTGGTCGAAGGCGGACCACTCATCGAGGATGGCAATCGCCACGGTGATGCGCCGATAGGCTCGCTTGGCCTTCCCACCGAGCAGATGAAGAACGCTGTCGCGAAACTTCTTCATCTTGATGGTGTCGTCGCTGCCACCCCCCTTACGGCGCGCCGCCTGCACCGAGGGCACGCCGTCGCGCGCATCGAGGATGGGATCGATCTCGCTCTTGACGTAGCTGTCGCGGTCGTCGTCAGTCGGCTGCCAGAGTGCCTGCTTTCTCCGACGGTGCGCGATGTTGTAGGCCACGAAGGCGGTGATCATCTTCGTGTAGCCGACGCGCTTCGACTTCTCCACGTCGAGTTCCTCGATGCGGTCATCGCTCATGAAGTCGAGGATGCCGATCTGAAAGGACCACGCGATCCATCCACCCTTCTGGTGCGAGCTTTCGCCGGCCAGCTTGAAGTTGTCGCGGGCCCACTCGCTGAGCGTCTGAAAGACTTCGGCGCGCAGGCTGGCAAGGCCAAGGCTCACCGCGTGGATCACGGCGCGTAATGTTTCACGCGAAACGTACTCGGCCACTACTGCCCCGTCTCTTCGCCGAGCGCATCCTCTGCGCTGCCGTCGTCGTCAGAAGCCAACCGATCCATCTCAAGCACCACGAGCATTTCGGTCGCGCGAATCCATTCGTTGCGCGCGTTCGCAATGACCTGCTGCACGGTGGCCTTCGCCTCGTCCGGCAAGTCAGGGCACGCCTTGCGCAGCGCACCCTCGAGCTGCTCGAAGCGATCCACGACCGCGCTCGATGCCATGCCGAGCACGTCGGCGAGCAGGCCAATGGGCGCGAACTCGCCACGCGCCACGGCGTTCTTGATGTCCTGTGCCTCGCGCTGGCTGCGCGCGAGCCTGGCGCGCTCTTGCACGAGGTCGAGGCCGCCGGCTTCGACCGATGCGCGGCCAGCTGCCACCTCGCGCAGCCGTTCGCAGTAAGCGAGCAGCCACGCATGCGCGGTCTGGCCGCGCTCGATGACGCCCTCGCCCACCAGCTGGCTCGCCTTTGCTTCGCTCACCCCGACCAGCACAGCGAACTCCGCTTGCGTGATGCCCACGCCCATAGCCTCAACTACCTTCACTTAACCCCCTTAGGAAGGTCGGTGAACAGTCCGAGGACGCGGTTCGAATTACCCGCATTGCAGACCTCCAGGAGGGACCCGCCCCGTTGTTGACGCGCGACACCCCGCAAGGCCGCACGAGAGGTGCGGGACGCGGCGGACATCGATTGAAAAGACGTTCTATTCATTCGCCTGCCAGCCTGCGGATGCGATAGCGGATGCGACGCTCGATGTATGACTCGAGGTCTGCACGCTCGGCAACGCGCTCTCTGCTGATGCGTGGTTCGTAGATGCCATCACGAACGAACATGAGCACAGGCCGCACGATGAACCCATCAAGCCCAGTCGCCGCCCATATGCCTGGCGCCATGTGCTTCGCTGGCCCGCTGCGCAGATAGCCGAACGAGACGAAGAAGCGCACACCCTCGCGCGTCTTCGTGCCCTTGTGCAGCCGGGCCTTGCGCCTATCCGTCATGTTGGCCTTGTAGCCTTGCTCTCCCATCGCCTGGAAGTAGGACAGCAACTGCACTAGGAAGCCACCACGGATGTTTCCCCTACCGTCATCGCTGCCCGGGTAGGGTGTTTCCGGGATCGCCGTCTGATAGCCCGACGGCAGGATGCCGATGCGCCGCAGCGCCGCCTCGCTTCGCTTGTCGCGACGTGCGCCCCCGAACTCCTGCGCCTGAAGGATCTTCTGAGGGTCCACGCCCTTTCCACCGAAGTACGTCGGTTCGACCTCCACACTCAACCGCTCGGGCGTGGCCTTGCGCACGTATACGCTCTTGAGGATGTAGGGGGTGGGCCGGTCGAACCGGTCGCGCATCTCGCGCTGCCACTCGCGCCGCCCCTGAAAGCCACCATCGTTCAGGCCTTCGGCATATGCCTGCTTTGCCTGCTGGCCCGACAACTTGGCGAGCTGCGACTGCACGCTCTTGAGGCTGCTCGGGTCAAACGCCACGGTCACGCGCATACCACCTCCCCTGCCGCTGCCGCGGCGCGCATCACGGCGCGAGTGAACGTTATGAAGTTCGGGCCGCGTCCTACCGAAAAGGCAACCTCATCCCACGGCGCGAGGCCCAGCTCAATGGCCCTCGCGTCGATGCCCCCTCGCGTCTCATGCCACGGGCGCGACGACACCACAGGAGTGCAGACCTCATCGAGCCAGCGGGCATTACGAAGCCAGGTCGCGAATTCGGGCACGAACTCTCCATCGTCCTTCGTCCACCTCCTGCTAAGCCTTTGGGCCTCGATGGCCGAGCGCATCGTCTGCTGCAGCTCGGCGGTTGGCGCGATCCGAAGATATCGACGCTCAGCCTTGAGGCGGTTGGCATGGTTCGGGTAGATCGACCAAAGGTCATCGAACCCGGTCGCCCCCCCGCCGGGGGGTAGGGGGGTATGGTTAATGACGGTTCCTGAAGATTCGGGTGACATAGCTGTGTCACCCCCCCGCGACATAGCTGTGTCACCCCTCGCGTCACCGGTGTCACCCCTCACGCCCCCTTCGAGGGGTGTCAATCTGTCACCCGTGTGGATAACTTCGCCCCCTTCATGGGGTGTCACTTTGTCACCCCTCGGTGCGATGTCCTGTCCGGCCACCCACGAAGGGGCAACGCGGTATTCGTTCGTCGAGCCTCGCCGACCGGTCGCGGCGCTGACACGCTCCAACCACCCGAGGGCTACCATCTTTTGAAGCTGCCGCTGCACCGTGCGCGTGCTCTGTCGCGTCTTGCGCGCCAGCTCACCGACGGACGGCCAGATCTTCGAACCATCGTCATGGGCGTGATCGGCCAGCGCGAGCGCGAGCAGCATCTCGCTGCCACCCTCGGGATAGCGGTCAAAGACCATCGTCATCAGCCGGATGCTCATGGGGCGGCGCGCTCTCCCCGCCCCGCCAGAGGCGCACCGCCCATCCGCGGCTCCTCGCGCATCAGGCTGCGCAGCAACGCGAGCGCGTGCCCGATACCGGCGACCGCTTCGGCCGCGTGGAACTCCGCTTTGCGCATCTGGTTGGCAGACACCCCACCAGCACGTCGGGTGAGCGCCTCGCCGAGCGCCTGCGCGTAGTCAGCGAACGCCATCTGCATCCGTACCAAGGTGTCGATCGGATCGCCCTCGGAATGCACCGGCGTGGCTGGAATGCATGCGAACCCCAGCTCACCCGCAATGGCATGCAGGATCCGATAGTCACGGCTCTGCCACTGCATCTCGATGGCGTCGCGCAGCGTCAGAAAGTGGGTGGTGTTCTTCGGGTTGACCTTGTGGGTCAACGTGTTGGCATTGACCTGCATGCGCTTCGCCAGCGCATCGATGCCCCCGGCATACCCGTGCGCTGTGTCGTGCGCTGCAATCGCGGCATCGTGGCCGCGGGGCATGTCGGGCACAGGCTCATCGGCGCCATAGCCGTGCGCCGCGTCAATTGAGATATTCGTTCTCATGCAGACCTTAGAGAAAAGCGACCAGTACCCAGCGCCTGCGGGTTCGGCTCCGACACTGGCGGAGCGGATCGATGCCATCGAGCAATTCCTGCAGCAGCTCGTGCTTCTGCTAGAGGTCGAACCGGAACTGAACCGCGAAAGCATCGCGGCCTGGCTCGATATCGTTGGCAGAAGCGAGCGCGCTCACGGACTTCAATCACGACGGCAAAAAGTAGCGATGGACTCTCTGCGCGCGGTCGTTCTTTCTCCCGCCGTAGACGTGCTACGGCCGGCGACCTGATGGTTTTTGTGAGGCGCCCCGCCGTGCATGACGCTCTACCCATTTGCACCGCCTTGCCTACGGCGCGCCGCTCGGTACGAATGAGACAAGACGCCGCAGAAGGCAAAAAACCAAAGAACACCGAGCAAGCTATGACCCAGCGCGAACAGCGCCGCGACCATTGCGAGATCGAAGAGCATCGCAGCGCGCTCGCCGTACACGCGCGGCCCTGCCGGGAGGACGTTGTTCGGTGGCCCGAGCACCATCGCAATGCCAAAGAGGCCGCCCAACACGATCCACGCGGTCAGCAGCCGACCGGCAGCCATAACCTGTCCGAGCTGCCAGGCGACAAGCAGTCCGTATTCCGCCGCGGTGGACGACCACACGATGACAGTGGGCCAAGCGCTCCAACGCCTATGCATGCGCACTTGCCCCTTGAACTTGGGCCGGGTGGTCCCTCAGTACATCCCACGCAACATCTGGACGAAGGTCTTCGCACCGGACAACATGGTTTGTTGCCCGCTCGATCAGCGGGCACCTCTCGGCAGGAACCTGCCTTCTCGTCTCGGGGTTTTCGGAAGCCCACGCGCTCAGCAACGGAGCCGGTACGTCCAAGGTTTTGGCGAGCTGCGCCTGCGCGCCTCGCTTGGTCGCGAAGTATTCGGAAAGCCTCATGACCCGATTATTTAGCGATACGCTAAACACAGTCAATAGCACTGCGCGAATTCCATTCGATAGCGTATTGCTAAACACTTCTGCCATGCAGAAGATCGAAGAGATTTACCGTGCGAGGCTGCGAATGCTTGCCGACGAAGTGGGCACCCAACGGGCGCTCGCTGAGCGCATCCAAAAGTCGCCAGCACAGGTTAGCCAGTGGCTCAACGCTTCACCCGATTCAAAAACAGGAAAGCCTCGATCAATGGATCGCGCTACGGCTCGCGAGATCGAACGGATTTTTCCGAAACCCGATGGCTGGATGGATCAGCCCATCGGCGCAGTCAGCACCGATGAAGGGCACAAGGGTACGCCCTATCTCAGCGGCTTCGAAGAACTGAGCATTCCCCTCCTTGCAAACTCTGGGAGCATGGGAGGAGGCGACGATCAAATGCATGAAGAGGTAGTCGTAGGACGACTGACCGTTTCTCCGCAGTGGGCAGTTCGCACCATCAAGCCGATGACCGATCTTCGGAATTTGCGGTTCATCCACGGCTACGGCGACTCAATGTCCCCCACCTTCAGTGACGGTGACATCCTGCTTGTCGACATTGGGGTAGCAGATCCGAAGATCGACGGTGTTTATGTCCTTGAAGCCAACGACCGGATCTACATCAAACGTGTGCGTCAAAGATTCGACGGCAAGTACGAGATCAGCAGCGACAACCCCACAATCAAAACGGTAGACGTCCTCGACGGCGGGCAAGAGGTGAATGTCCGCGGCCGAGTTGTGTGGGCCTGGAACGGAAAGAAGATGTGATGAGGCCCTGCATACTGACCGCGGCTCTGTTGGCCGTCAGCCTCGCTGCCCACGGCGCCGAACTCAAGGTGTCCAAAGATAGCTTCGGTGCGTCCTGGCCGTTTCTAGTCGACAGCGGAACGCTCTCATGCACCGTTGATCCCGGCACCAGCTCCCCAATGGTCACATTCATCCATCCGACCGGAACCTACGCCCTCAATGGCGGCGCGAACACACGCGCGAAGCAGAAGGGATGGTTCCCTCTTAACTCGATCTGGCGACCCAACCCCGACATCCCCGGGACCCGCGTGGACATCCACGCACTGATCGCCCCAGGCTTGAAGTTGTGCCAGCGCTGAACCCCACTGCCAAAGTTTAGCGCAACGCTATTGACAGATGATTTAGCGCTACGCTAAATTCCAGTCCATCCCCATTTTGGAGATGGACATGGCAACTCGCCGCTATCGCTGTTACTACACGCCCCGAGACGCTCTCGGCCACCTGAACCCCTCGGACACCGGCGCCGCGCCGTTCGTCCAATTCAAAGCCGCCAACGGCTCCTCCGCACGCGAGATCGCCGCAGCCGTTACCGGCTGCCCCGTGATCGACGCGGTTCGCATCGAGGACTGAGCGATGGCACGCGCTCAGATCAACCACGCGGCACCCGGCCGCGCGACCGGCGGCCTCATCGCCACGGGTAACGCCCGTGTCGAAATCTGGCTGCGCATGACTGGCCGTAGGCGCCAGGCCTTCTACAGGTGCGCCGCCGTCGGCATCACGACATGGCAGCCCCTCGGCGTGCCGCTCGCCAACAAGGCAATCAAGGCCGGGAAGATCAGCCTGCCCGGCATCGCTGACGCGCCCGTCGAGCAGTGGGAAGACGAGGAGGAAGTCCACCCGATGGCCTCCGAGTTCGCCGCGCGCGCAACTGCGCTCAACGGCGAGATTGAAGCCATCAACCTTGCCGCGCGGGGCGCAGCATGAAGACGCCGGCCATCCCGCCGTCGCTCTACGGTGTGCATTGCGCCATCGTCAGCCTGCCGAGCCAGCTCTGCGAGCGCTCCCGCCCGCTGCAAGAGCGCTATGTCTTCTTCGAGGCCAAGGGCGAGCCCGGCGCCCACCTCGAGAAGCTGCTCGCCATCACCTGGGGCGTGGACACGCGCGGATGGTGCGAGAACGGCTGGATCTACAACGTCCGCTCCGCACACGACCGCATCGCGGACGGAATGGGCGAGGGCAATTCGCGCGTCTTCGAGTGCGGATGGGGCGGCCCCGAACGCATTACCTACATCGACCGCGCCGACTGCGACTACCTCGTGACGCCGCGCATGCGGTCGCGCCTTGAAGCCGCGCACGCGGAAGCTATGGCCGCCGCCAAGCTCCTACGTGCCAGCGTGAGGGCCGCATCGTGAGCAGAGCGACACACACGCTGGGACCGGCACGCGAATGGCGGGTCTTCGTCCACACCGCGAATGTCGGCGACATCGGTTCCGTCATGGAGTCGAGCGAAGAACTCGCGCGTTGCGCCGCACTGAGCCACCACAGCAAGGAAGGCGAGCGCGGTAGCAGCAAATCGCTTTGCATCTTCGAGGACGACGAGTTCGACGTGAGAGGCGCGCGATGACACCGGATCAAAAGCAGCGCCTTCGTCACGCCTCCCTAATGCCGATGCCCATCAGTGCTCGGCCCATCCCGAAACATTGGGATGCCGCTCGCACGGCAGTACTGCGGGCACTAAAAGGTCGCAACCTCGATGCTGGCCTGCGCGGCGCAGTCTTCATCGAATCCTGTCGCGAGGCAGATCGCCACATCGTGCGCACCCCGCCCGCCAAAGCCCTCGGGAGCACGACATGAGCGCGGCCTTCGAGTACGTGCGCCAGCACTACGGTGTGCCCGCCGCCCTCGGCCGCCGCGTCGAGGTCTACGGCAAACCCGGAGTGATCGCCGCCGACCGCGGCCACTACATCGGCGTCAACTTCGACGCCGACAAGCCGGGCGTGATCCGCAACGCACATCCCACCTCCGAGGTTAAGTACCTCGAAATGGGAGAGGTGCGCCCGATGACGCG
The DNA here is from genome assembly GCF_025376855.1 of Variovorax endophyticus. Classification (NCBI taxonomy): domain Bacteria; kingdom Pseudomonadati; phylum Pseudomonadota; class Betaproteobacteria; order Burkholderiales; family Comamonadaceae; genus Variovorax; species Variovorax endophyticus. Next base: position 206,788 of record NZ_JAHUTH010000003.1, on the reverse strand, counting down.
CAGCCAGCGCCGCTACGAGGCCTTTCTCGAGGAGGACTCGGGCTTGCGGTTTGGCGAATGGCTGCGCACAACCGGAGCACGGGCAGCGTAATGGCCCGCCTCTTCCGCTGCCCCGAGTGCCGCACGCGGCGGCGCGACTACGGGCTGTTCACGCAGCACCTACGCGACACCGGCCACAAGCTCTGCCACTGCGGCCACGTCGCCTATGGAGGCACCGCATTCCCACATCGCCGCGGTTCGCCGTTCTGCGAGCACAACTCGATGGCTCCCGCGCAGCTCGCGAGCCGCTACGGGGCATCCGACGAAGAGGTAGCGGAAATCGTGCTCGAGCTCTCCCTCTCCATCAAGGCACGGCCCGTGGCCGTGTGCCCCTTCTGAAAGCGCCACGCATGAACCGCGACGCGCACCCCACGACGCGAAGCCCCATGCGGACCTCGCCCGTAGAGCCCTGCCCGGGCTTTCTCAAGACCGCCGCCATGTTGGCGGTGCCCTTCGTCCTGCCCATCGTGCTCGGCGCGATGTTGGCCTACGGCTGGAGTCTTCCATGATCGTCATCAAGAACCAACGCAAGCGGCGGCCGAAGCAACCGCAGCACACCGGCCCCGTCGGCGGACTGTGCGATAGCCGATTCCAGTATCGGCCGAGCTTCGACACCAACATTCGCGCCACTTTCCGCCGCATCGCGGCCGAGAAGCAGCGAGGTGCCGTGCTGTGACCACCATCACCACCGGCGTTTTCTTCGTCGGCAAGGACCGCGGTCCAACTCAACCCGCCGTGAGCGAGCACAACAACGATGCCGGCGAGTTCGTCCTGAAACTTCGCCTCATCGACAACCAAGGCCCGCGGCGCACCGAGGTCTACGTCGCCCGCTGGACCGGCGTCGACGCCGCCGCCTGGCGCAAGCGAAATCCGCACCTCAAGGCCGGCGACGCGCTGCGCCTCGAGCTGATCAACCCCCGCTCCATGCCCGGCGCCGTCGCGCCCGAGATCCACGCCGCCATCCGCGCGTGCGAGCTGCTGCCGGCCCGCTCAGCCGCCGCGGCGCAACCCGCCTGACCCATCACCCCCTCGGAGACTTCATGGACTTTCCCATTGTGTCGCTCGCACAGATCGAGCGCGAAGCGAAGGAGGCGGCCGAGGCAGGCCATAGCCTCGACTTCGCTTGCCCGTATCCCTTCAACGATCCCGCCGGCCAAGAGTTCCGGCGCGTCTTCAACGCTCGCCGCGCCGCCCTCACCGTGCCGGCATCCGCGGAGGTCGCGCAATGACGTGGATCCTCACGGCCAGCGGCGCCGACTACCACCTGACCGGGACCGCGATCCTTGGTCCCGAAGCGCGCCCCATCCTCATCGAGGACATCGCGCACCATCTCGCGCTCATCAATCGCTTCACCGGCGCGACCTCGCGGCCGTACAGCGTGGCCGAGCACTCGCTGCTCTGCTGCGACATCGCCCAGCGCGCAGGCGCGCCGGCTTTCGTGCAGCTCGCGGCACTCATGCACGACGCGCACGAGGCCTACGTCTCGGACGCCAGCAGCCCGGCGAAGACCGCCATCAACGGCTACAGCATGGCCGGCGGCGGCGTGCCGGCGTGGACAGTCTTCGAGAACGAGCACATGAAAGCCGTGCGCGAGCACTTCAAGCTGCGAACTGCCTTCGCCGGTTATGGCGGCTTCATTCGCGAGCTGGACCTGCAGGCCCTGGCCACCGAACGCCGCGACCTCACCGCGTACGACTCCGAGCGCTGCTCCGGCTGGCCAGTCCTCGGCGAAGGCGGCCCCACGCCCATCCGACCGCTCGAGTGGGCGCACCTCAACACGACCTATCGCGAGCACACAACGTGGCAAGAGTGGCGCGAGGACTTCAAGAACCGCTTTCATCGGCTGCAGGCCGAGGTGAAGGCATCAACCGCAGCGAGGGTCGCATGCTGACCCCTCAATTCGTTCTCAACCTCGCCGCCAAACTGGTGGTGGTGCTGTTCGCGGGTTCGGGCGGAAGCTGCACGGGCATTGAGCAAGCCATCGGCCGGCATGTAGACATCGCGGCCAACCACAACGACGACGCAACTTCGTGCCACGCGAAGAACCACCCGCAGACGAAGCACTACCGCGCCGACGTGCGCGAACTGTGCCCTCGCGAACTCGTTGCCGGCCGCCCCGTGGGGTACTTCCACGCCTCGCCGGACTGCACGCACTTCAGCCAGGCTCTCGGCGGTCAGCCGCGAGACACCGCCATCCGCTCTCTCTCGTGGATCGTGCTGCGCTGGGCAGGCCAGGCGGCGCCGGATGTCATCACGCTCGAAAACGTCGAGCAGATCCGCAAGTGGGGCCGCCTGATCGCCAAGCGCGACAAGGCCACCGGCCGAGTAGTGAAGCTGGACGGCACCGTGGCCGAACCCGGCGAAGTCGTGCCGCTGCGCATGCAGCATCTCGTGCCCGACCCGAAGCACGTCGGCAAGACCTGGGAACGCTTCCTGCGCCTCTTGCGCGGGATGGGCTATGCCGTCGAGCACCGCCTGCTATGCGCCGCAGACTATGGTGCACCCACCACGCGCACGCGCCTCTTCATGGTCGCGCGTCGCGACGGGCTTCCCATCTGCTGGCCGACGCAGACGCACTTCCGCAATCCCACCACCGGGCAGATGCGCTGGCGTGCCGCGGCCGAGTGCATCGACTTCTCGCTGCCGACCGCGAGCATCTTCGACCGGAAGCGGCCTCTTGCCGAGGCAACCTGCCGGCGCGTAGCGCATGGCCTGAAGCGCTTCGTCCTCGACAGCGCCAATCCGTTCATCGTCCCCGTGACCCACTCCGGTAGCGTTCGAGTACACGACATCCGCGAGCCGCTTCGGACCATCACCACCGCCCAGCGTGGCGAGTTCATGATGGCATCGCCGGTCATGATCCAGATGGGCCACGGCGAGGGCAAGCCCGGCGCGCGCCGGTGGAGCTACGGCGCCACCTCGCCATCGAATCCGCTCGGCACGGTCACGGCCAGCGGCGGCGGCCAGGGCATCGCCATCGCATCGCTCGTGCAAACTGGCTACGGCGAGCGCGCCGGCCAAGCGCCGCGCGCGCTCGACATCGGTAGTCCGCTCGGGACAGTGGTCGCAGGCGGCGCAAAACACGCGCTGGTCACAGCGTTTGTCGAGCAGGCCAACGGCGGCCACAACACCGTCCCGGCGCGCCCCGCTACCGCGCCTCTCTCGACTGTGACCACGAGCGGAAGTCAGCAGCGGCTCGTGACTGCCGAACTCGCTCACGCTGGCGAGAGCCGCACCGCAGGCGAGGCGCCGAGCTACGACCTTGCCCCCGATGCGGAGGCCGGCGCGCTGCGCTGCGCCGCCTTCCTGATCCGCTACTACGGCGAGGGCGGCCAGCTCGGCGACCTGCACGAGCCGATGCACACCATCACAACCAAAGCGCGCCTCGCGCTGGTCACCGTGTGGATCAAGGGCGAACCGTGGGTCATCGTGGACATCTGCCTTCGCATGCTGATGCCGCGCGAGCTCGCGAACGCCACGAGCTTTCCGCCGCAGTACGTCATCGAGCGGGGGCACGACGGCCGGATGTTCTCCAAGTCCAAGCAGATCACCATGATCGGCAACGCCGTCCCGCCGCTGCTGCAGCGCGCCGTGACCGCTGCGAACTACTACGAACGCGACATACGGAGGGCAGCATGAAGCGCAACAGCCGCCGGGCCAGCCTCACCACGATGGCATCCATCGCCGCCGCTCGCCAGTTGCACTGGCGAGGCAAGGGCGAGGACACCATGACAAAACTGCGCAATGCCTTCGCCGCCTTGGCCGACGGCACCGCAGAAGAGATCGTCTTCGATCACACCGTCAGGAAGATGGATGTAGCCATCGTCTGGTCCGAGGAATTCGATAGGCCGCTTGTGCAGCCTTTGCAAGAGGCACGCGAGGCTTTGGACCGCTGCAACGCCATTTTCTGCCGTCATGGCCGATACGGCTTCGACGGACTCGGCCTGCAGGCTATGCGAGCCGCTGTCGTTGCATACGAGCGGTTCGTTCGCACGAGAACCCCACAACAACTGTGCGATGCCTTCAGCGAGGCACTCGCACGCTCGCACCGCTGGGATGCGGCAGACGAAGGATTCCTCAGATGATTCACCTCGCAACAGATCAAGGTTCGCCCGCAGAACCGATACATAAGAGCATTGAGGTGCAGGGCAAAACTCTGGAGTTCACATACACCGAAGGCTCGAATGTCTTCGCCGGGATCAGTCTCGAGTGGATGCTGCTGCTGATCGGTGAAATCGAGCGATTGCGCAAGATCAGCGCCGCCATCTGCATCGACTTCAAGCAGGCAAGCGACATCCTGTCGATGTTCGGGGGCGAGCCGGGCGAGATCACGCTACAGCTCGGAGAAGGGCACAGTGGGCGCGGCCTGTACGTGCACTACAGCGACTATCCCGAAGAAGGCGCCGAGTTCCTGGGCGTGGCCGACGAAGAAGCAATGCCCGTTGCTGATGGAAACGAAGCGGCCGAGCCCGTGGCGTACCTATTAACGCGTCCGAGCGGCTTCGCGTGGTCTGCGATGGCACGCGAAATGACGTCGGCCGCTCGAGCAGCGCACGAGGGCGATGGCGTTTGCATTGAACCACTCGTCCGCCCGCCCGTAGCGTTGCAGGGAAACGCCAAGCCGACCTTCGACCGCGAAGCCACCTTGGACGAACTGCTCAACACACTCGGCTTGAGGGCGATGAAGGCGAAGAAGGGATGACGGTGGCAGTCCTTGTCCACGAGCGGCCGAAGAAGCCATCGGCGGCGCCAATCGTGCACATTCGGCCGTTGTACCTCGCGCGGCCCGACGCCGCGGCCTTCCTGGCCATCTCGGAAAGCACGCTCGACAACCTGGTGGCCCGCGGGGACCTGCCGAAGCCTCGCAAGCTGAGCGCGGGTCGCACGGCGTGGCTGGTGGAAGACCTCGAGCACTGGGGCCGCGAGCGCCCCGAGTCGGACCTCCTGCCGCCAAAGAACAGCGGCTACGGTCGCGCCGGCAACCCAGGCGAAAAGTCTATGGCCCTTCGTCAGGCGGAACGCTCATCGGCGCAGTGACCGCAAAATCAGGTGACGTGGGATCGACGTCGAATTCGTAAGGGCCAAGCTTAGGCGCAGGCTCGGAAGAAGCTTTATCGCGTAACGCGCTACCTTGAAATGCGCGCTCCCTGTAGGCAACGCGCAGTAACGGCAAATACTTTCGCAAATAGCGCTGGTGCATGTGCTCGAGAAGCCCAAAGCGTTCGATCAATGGCACAAACTTCCATCCGCGCCACGTCAACCCATTTAGAGCAAGTAGCAGAACAGCACCATCACTGATTTGCCCGCGCGCAATGTTCGAATATCGGACGCGCTTGCCCTCATCAATTTTTGCGTTCGCCACCAAATCAAATGTTTGAAACAGCAACCGAAAATAGGGACCAAGCGCCGATGGATTTGCTTGATAAACGCGAGTTTTGTATCTATTCACCAGCTGCTGAAGAAAAAATGGTCGAAATTCTTCGCTAGTTGCGACCGGATAATCTGAAAAATATCGGCTTGCTAAAGCATTTAAAGCTGAAGCTCCACTTTTGGTCATAAAAGACGAAGAGGTGCTTCCGGGCATCGCAGCATTCTGCGCCCTGGGCATTGGGACTTCAACGCGCTCTAATACTTCCCGCGTAAGCCGCAGCAACTCAAAAAACATCGTCTCAAATCGCTGTTCCGCAGCCGCTCGGCGGCCTTCGGTTAAGCTTCGCCATTGCATCGTGGCGGCCCAAAATACCCCAATCAGGGCGATGGCGGCAAATAAGGCATTTACACCACCAAAGAGATCGCCGGTCTGTCCAAGTTGACTAAACCGGTCTGAGATCGCCTGCCTTCTTTGTTGATCTTCCGTTTTAGCTTTATCTTGCTCGCTCAAAGAATTTTGGACTCCCTCCCCCTGCGCAGCGCCTGCCACAAGATTTTCGGATGGCGCGCTCGCAGGGCTCAGCGGGCTACGGCTCGACTCAGCGGAAAAAGATCCGGTCTTTCCCGATGTTTTTACCGCCCCCTCTTCAATCCGCTCTCTAACCAAATCCGCGCCGAAGGCTATCCAAGACAGCCACATAACAAACGCAACGAGGCAGCCAGCCACCGGGTACAAGAGTTCACCGACTATACTTTCGTAAGGATCATTTTGGTTCTTCGGCACTGCTGGGGAATCGTTTTGGTCCATCTTTCATCCTCTTCTTGAAAGTATATTCTTTGTAATTACGAGCAGTGGGACAAATAAAGTTTTTCAAGATGACTGGCGAGCCTCTTCAACCACAGCCTTCGCTCGGCGTCATAGGTATGGGAGTTGTAAGTGCTCTCGATAACAGGAGGCAGGTGACCAAGAATCGCTTCGGCGACATCGGTCGGGCAGCCCAGCGCAGCCAGCATCGTGCGGCTGGTCCGCCGCAGATTGTGTGGCGTCCAGTGAGTGACGGGGAGGATCAGGCCTTCGCTCTCGCGGCGGCTCACTTTCTCGGAGTACGGCTGCAACCCGTAGACGTAGGTCGAGAAGTCGTGCTGCGTGTACTGCTCGCCGCGGACATCTTCGAACAGGTAGCCTGACTGACCAACCGCGTTCAGACGTCGCTGAACTATCTTCAGCGCACGCCCGATCAGCGGCACTCGCAGGTCCACGGCTTGCGCAATTCGGACGTTCTTCGTGCCCTTCTTCGGCACCGTCCACCACCACCCGTCCTTTTCCTCTGCCACGTGTTCGGGACGCATCGATAGGATCTCGGAGCCGCGAGTGCAGGTCCAGAGGTAAACCTGCATGGTGTCGCGGCCGAGTTCGTGCATGTTCGGCAGCCAAGCGAGCAAGGTGCCCACCTCCGCGTCGCGCAACACCCGGCGCTGCTGGCCCTGGTGCTCGCCGCCGACGATCTTGCCCTTGCTCTTCAGCTTGCCCTTTTGGACTGCCGGCCACCAGTTCGGCACGTTCTGATCCAAACGGCCAGAATCCAAGGCGCGGGCCCAGGCGGCTCCCAACATCGAGCGTAGCTTTTGAGCGGCGGTCGGCGTAGCTTTTCGGTCCTCAAGCAGGTCGAAGCACGTCGCGCGGGTGACCGCGGCTGCGGCTGAATCGGCGAAAGCCGGCTCTTCCTCGAGCAGTCGCTCGAGCGCCCGCCGAGCAGCCTTGGCGCCATCTTCTTTGCGTTCTTGTTCGAGATGCCCGGCGATGTAGTCATCGACAAGGTCGCGCACCGTGAACACTTCGGCTGCCGCGGGCCCAAGCGTCGGCTTGCGTTTCTGCCTCTGATGCTGCTTGGGGTCGATTCCTTCAGCCCGCAGCTTGCGCAGCGCGTCCCAGGCAGCCGCTGCCTCGGGCGCCTTAATGCTGGGGTACTGGCCGATCGCCGTCTGCTTCATCAGCCCGGTGTCCGGCGACTTGTAGCGGTAGGTCCACGTCTGCTTCGAGGCCGTGGCCACGAGCCGCAAGCCGTCGCAGCCGTCGACAACGAGGTGCTCGCCAGGCTTCAGCAGCTTGGCTGCGCGAGCGTCAAAGAACATGGACCTATACTCCGGGCTGTCGTCGGCGAGCGGTCATGCTCTCGACGGGTAGGCCCGGCGTAGTTCTCCCTCAAAACTTACGCCAAAACCTACGCTGAGGAGCTAAGAGTATAGGGGTGAGGCTGGGTTGATTTGGGAAACCCGGCGCCCGTCGAAAGGCGGAATTCCCTCAATAGATCAGGCACTTAGACGAAAAGCTCGTTGTAAATCAACTGGTTGCGAAATGCGGGTGTAGTTCAATGGTAGAACGGCAGCTTCCCAAGCTTCATACGAGGGTTCGATTCCCTTCACCCGCTCCACACCCCTGACCCCGGGCCGCGCAACGCGGCCCGTCGTGCTTCTGGCAAGCACTCTTGCGCCCGCTCTCCTCCCCGCCCGACACTGGCGGCCAGCCGCCATACGAGCGGCACGGCACGAAGAGATGGATGGAGACGAATCCCGCATGGAAAACTCGCCCACGCCCGAGCGCATGAGCCTGCCCGCGATGGAACCGCTGTCGCTCGGGCTGCGCGGACTGGTCCGCGAACTGCGCCGCGACAGCCCGAACCTCTCGACGCGCATGCTCGACACGCTGCGCGGCAGCATTCCCGAATACGGCGCGCTCGGCCAGGCGCTCGCGCATGACGTCTACCGCGTCGGCCTGCGCAACGCGGAACTCTGGTACGACGCGCTGCTGATCCGTGACAAGCCGCACGACGACGACCTGCAATGGATCGGCCGCTTCAGCCAGCGCCGCCACGCACAGGCGCTCTCGCTGTCGGCGCTGCTGCAGGCCTACCGCACCGGCACGCGCGTCTACATGGACGCGCTGCTCGCGCACGTGCGGCCGCATCCCGCGCTGTGCGACGAGGTGCTGTTCCGCGTCTCACCCTTCCTGCTGTACTACAGCGACCTGCTGAGCCGCACGGTGAGCGATGCCTACCTGGCCGAGCACACGCGCGAGATGCGCTGGAAGGCGCAGATGCAGGCCCGGCTGGCCGCGGCGGTGTTCGATCCGACCTGGGTCGGCGCCTTCGACGACGCGGCGCAGGCGCTGGGCATCCAGGCCGACCAGCCGCACGTGGCGCTGGCGCTGCGGCCGATGCCGCTGGAGCCGACCACGCCCGAGGCCGGCGAGCGGGTGCTGGAGGCGGTGGCCGCGGCGGTGCGCGAAGACCTGGGACCGGTCGCGCTGGCGCTGCATCGCGGCCACTGGGTGGCCTGGCTGCCGGCGCCGGCCGGCGAAGCGGCCGATGCGCGCGAGCGCCGGCTGCTCGCGAGCATCGAGCAGGCGATGCGGCTACGCCCGAGCATCGAGGCGGCGGGCCTGGGGCTGCCGTCGCAGGGCGCCGCGGGCTGGCGCGGCAGTGCCGAGCAGGCGCTGGCCGCGATCGAGATGGGGCAGCGCCTGCGCCGCAACGACGCCAGCTTCTGCTATTCCGAATTCGCGCTCGACACGCTGATGCGCCAGTCGACCGAGGTCTCGGCGCTGTGCAACGAGATGATCGCTGCCCTCGCGGCCGAGCCGCCGCTGCTAGAGACGCTCGAGAGCTACTTCGACCACCGGCAGAACCACAAGGCGACCGCGGCCGCGCTCGGCATCCACCGCAACACGCTGCTGCACCGGCTCGCGCACATCGAGTCGCTGCTCGGCGCGCGGCTGGACGACATGGCCTGGCTCTCGCGGATGTACCTCGCGCTGCGCCAGCGCCGCCTGGGCCGCGGCGCCAATCCGTCGCTGCACTGACCGCGGCCGCCTTGTGCAGATGCACAGCCCGGCAGGGCACCTTGCCAATGGCGCGCGCGGCAACGCCTCCGTAGAGTGCGCGAGCCGCATCCCAACAACACGACGGAGACGAACACCCATGCCGATGCCCGACCGCGCGCAGGCCCCTGCGCGCCCACCCTTCCCCCACCCGACCCGCTGGCGCACACTGGCCGGCACCGCGCTGCTGGCCGCCGCGGCGGTGCTCGCCGGCTGCGGCGGCGGCAGCGGCGGATCGGGCCTCGGCTTCGCCGGCCTGCCGCCCGCCTCGGGACCGGGCACCGGCAATCCGCCGTCCGATCCGCCAATGCTCGCGAGCATCGATGCCCAGTTGCCCGCCGGCACGGCGGACACGGCACAGCGCTGCGACTTCCTCGATCCCGCGCACTGCATGCTGCCGTTTCCCAACGACTACTACACGGTGGCCGACGCCAGCACCGACACCGGCCGCCGGCTGAATCTGCAGACGGCCTCGATGCCGCGCAGCGAGGTGGTGCGCAACAAGCCGATCGACACCACCGAATGGAACCGCAACGACGGCTTCTCGCCGGGCGCGATGATCGTGACGCGCGTGCCGGGCGTGGACCTCGCGCGCACCGGCGCGCCGGGCATCGGCGATCTCTCGGCTTCGCTCAAGGTCGACGCGCCCGTGGTGCTGATCGATGCCGACACGCTCGAGCGCAAGCTGATCTGGGTCGAGCTCGACAAGAACAACGTCAGCGCGCCCGACCGCCAGAGCCTCAATATCCGCGTGGCGAAGAACCTCGAATGGGGCCATCGCTACATCGTGGCGATGCGCAACATGAAGGATGCCGCCGGCAAGGCCATCGAGGCCGGGCCCGCGTTCCGCATCTACCGCGACCGCCACGAGAGCGCGCTGGGCTTCGTGAACGATCGCCGAGCGCACATGGAGAGCATTCTCTCGACGCTGCAGCGCGCGGGCGTGGCGCGCGAGCCGCTCTACCTGGCCTGGGACTTCACCGTGGGCTCGCAGCGCAGCATCACGGGCCGCATGCTCGCGATCCGCGATGCCGGCTTCGCGGCGCTCACCGACGGCACGCCCGGCTTCAAGGTGACGACGGTGCAGGACCTGACGCCCGCGCAGGACGCGCGCATCGCGCGCCACATCGAGGGCACGCTCACGGTGCCGAGCTTCGTCGCGGCTCCCACGACCGGCACGGCCGACATCACGCCGGTGATCGCCGCCGTGGCGCCCTACCTCGGCGGCGGCGCGCTGTCGGTGCCGGCCGTCAAGGCGGCCTTCGACACGCTGGGCGACCGGCCGCTGCCGCTGGAGAGCTTCCGCTACGCCTCGGCCTCGCCCGGCGTCTACGACACCCCCGTGTGGGACGGCCGCTCGACGCTCACCGTGCCCTTCATCTGCAACATCCCGCGCGCGGCGCTCAACCCCGACGGCAGCATCAACCCCGCGCGCATCTCGCTGTACGGCCACGGCCTGTTCGGCAAGCCGACCGAGGTCAATGCCAGCAACGTGAAGGACATGAGCAACGAGCACAACTTCGTGTTCTGCGCGACCAACTGGTACGGCTTCTCGCAGACCGAGATCGTGCCGTCGGTGTTCGGCTTCTTCGACCTGTCGAACGCGCGCGTGCCCTTCGACACCACGCAGCAGGGCGTGCTCAACATGCTGATGCTGGGCCGCGCGATGCAAAGCGCCAAGGGTTTCGGCAGCAACGCGGCCTTCCAGATGGGCACCACGCCGCGCAGCGTGCTCGACACCAGCGAGCTGTTCTACGACGGCAACAGCCAGGGCGGCATCCTCGGCGGCATGCTGATGAGCGTGGCGCAGGACATCCACCGCGGCGTGCTCGGCGTGCCCGGCATGAACTACTCGCTGCTGCTCGAGCGCAGCGCGGACTTCCCCGAGTTCGCGACCATGGTCTACGCGGCCTACCCCGACAGCCTCGACCAGCAGTTCATCTTCTCGCTGTGGCAGACGCTGTGGGACCGCGCCGAGGCCAGCGGCTATGCGCAGGCGATGACCGACAAGCCCCTGCCCGGCACGCCGGCGCACAAGGTGCTGATGCACGTGGCCTTCGGCGACCACCAGGTCACGATGTGGTCGGCCGAGGTCGAGGCGCGCACCATCGGCGCCAGGCTCTACTGCCCGGCCACGGCCAGCGGCCGTCATCCCGACGCGGTGCCCTACTTCCAGCTCTCGTGCATGGACCTGGGCGCCGGCGGCTACGACGGTTCCGCGATGGTGGTGTGGGACAGCGGCCCGGGCCGCCTGCCGCCCCCGCCGCAGGACAACCTCGCGCCCACGGCCGGCAGCGATCCGCACGAGGATCCGCGCGCCACGCCGGCCGCGCGGCAGCAGAAGTCGGAATTCCTGCGCAGCACCGGCAAGGTGGTCGACGTCTGCGGCGGCGCGCCCTGCCGCTCGGCGGCCTACGCGCCCTGAAGTCGTGAAGGGGACGCGGCGCGCTCAGGCCGCCGCGCCCTCGCGGTACGCGCCCGCCGGTTTCGCGGGCCTCGCCTCGCGCGCGAAGCTGCGCTCCATCGCTTCGCCGCCTTCGCGGTAGTCGCCCGGCGTACCGCCGGTCCAGCGCCGGAACGCGCGGTGGAAGGCGGCCACGCTCGAGAAGCCGAGGTCCGAGGCGATGGCGATCAGCGGCTCGGAACCGCGCGTGAGCCGCTCGATGGCGACGTCGCGGCGCAGCGCGTCCTTGATGTCCTGGAAGGTCGCGCCCTCGGCCTGCAGGTGCCGTACGAGCGTGCGCGCCGACAGGCCGAAGGCACCCGCCACATGGGCGATGTCGCAGTCCTCGCCGAGCCGTGCCTGCAGCCAGCCGCGCACGCGATGCGCGGCGCTGTCGGCGCTCGGCGGCACGAACAGCCAGTCGAGCGGCGCGCGATGCAGCAGGTCGCGCAGCTCGAGGCCGGAGCGGCGGCGCACCGGCCGGTCGAGGTACTTCGGGTCGAAGACCATGGCCGTGACGGGCTGCCCGAAGCGCGCGGGGCCGGGGAACATGAAGAGGTAGTCGGCGGCATCGTCGGACCGCGCGAAGCCGAAGTCGATGCGCTCGAGCTCGATGCGCGCGCCGATGATCCACGAGCACAGGCCGTGCACCAGCTTCATGTGCAGCTCCTGCACCAGGCGCGCGCTGCGGGCCTGGCGCGGATAGGCATCGATGCGGATCACGGCCTCGCGTTCGTCGCGGTGCAGGGTGAACACCGAGCCGTCGTCGAGCACGCGGTTGAATTGCATCCATCGCTTGATGGCGACCTGCAAGGTGGGCGCGTCGAGCATCAGGATGCTCAGCACCTTGAGCGTGCCGCAGCGCAGCGGCCGCGCATAGAGGCCGGGCATCTCGTCGTCCATGTGCAGCGCCACGCTGCGGAACAGCTCGGCGAACTGCTCCTCGGTGACGCGGCCGTGCCGCTGCGCGAGCAAGGTGGGCGAGATCGTGGCCAGGTGCAGCATGCCGTGCAAGGTGGGCGCATCGATCGGCAGTCCCTCGAGGAAATCCCTGACGTACGAGATCGGCAAGGTGGGCCGGCCCGCGAAGTTCAATGAAACGGATCTCGCTGCAGGAGGCATGTGCATGGCGCGATTGGCAAATGAAGTTGGCGCGATCGGAGAACACGGGATCGCATGCGCTGCATAGAGTGAAGCCGACGCCGTGCGGCGAGGGCTCGATCAGGCCGTGCGCGTCGACATCATCCGTCCCACGAAAGAAGAACACCATGAGACAAACGCTCGGTTCGACCCGAACCGCGCCGCCGCTTGCGCGGCCGGCACGCATCCTTTCCCTCGGTATCGCCTGCGCGGCGCTGCTGGCCGCCTGCGGCGGCGATGGCGGCGGCGGCGGGGGCTTCATCCCCGTCGTGCCGGCCTCGCCGCCGCCCGCGGCGCCGGCGGCGCTCGACCAGGCCTCGATCACGGTGCTGTCGTCCAAGCCGCAGTTCGTGAGCGGCGGCGATGCGCTGGTCGAGGTGAAGGCGCCCGCGGGCGCAACGGCCTCGGGGCTGGAACTCACGCTGAACGGCAAGCCGGTGACGGCCCAGTTCGCGCGCGATGCGAACGGCAACCTGCGCGGCATGGTCAAGGGCCTGGCCATGGGCGCGAACACGCTGGCGGTGAAGGCGAGCGCCGAGGGCCGCGCGTCCTCGAATGCCGAACTGGTGCTCACCAACCATCCCGACACCGGCCCGATCCTCGCGGGTGCGCTGCTCACGCCCTACGAATGCCGCACGGTCGAATCGAACATGGGCACGCCGCTCGATGCGAACTGCTCGGCAACGCGGCGCAACGACTACTTCTATCGCACGCCTGCCGGTAGCTTCAAGCCGCTGGCCGATCCGCTCGCGCGCCCGTCCGACCTGGCGCAGACCACGACCATCGAGGGCAAGACGGTGCCCTACATCGTGCGCGTGGACTCGGGCACGGTGGGCCGCACGATCTACCGCATCGCGCTGCTCGACGACCCCACGGCCGAGACCGTGGTGCCCACCGGCTACAAGCCCGCCGCGGGCTGGAACGGCCGGCTGGTGGTGAGCTTCGGCGGCGGCGCGGGCACGCAGTACAACCAGGGCGTGAACCAGGCCACCGACGCGCTGAGCGACCTGCACCTGTCGCGCGGCTTCGCCTACATGATCTCGACCGAGCTGGTGAACGGCCAGCGCGGCAACGCGGTGCTGCAGGGCGAGACGCTGATGATGCTGAAGGAGCGCTTCATCGAGACCTACGGCGTGCCGCGCTGGACCGCCGGCTCGGGCGGTTCGGGCGGCGCGATCCAGCAGCTGGTGATCACGCAGATCTACCCGGGCCTGCTCGACGGTCTGCAGCCCTCGCTGACCTTCCCCGACGGCAGCCTGCACGTGGCCGACTGCCGCCTGCTGGAGAACGTCTACAAGGCCGACACCGCGACCTGGACCAATGCCAAGCGCACGGCGGTCGACGGCTTCACCAACGGCACCTGCCGCGCCTGGGACCTGAGCTTCGTCAACACCATCGTCGCGACCAACGCGGCCGGCTGCGCGCTCAAGGACGTCTCGAAGGTCTACGACCCGATCAACAACCCGACCGGCGCGCGCTGCACCACCTCCGACATGCGCACCAACATCATGGGCCGCGACCCGATCACCGGCTTCGCGCGCAGCCCGCTCGACAACGTCGGCGTGCAGTACGGGCTCGAGGCCTTCAACAAGGGCGCGATCAGTGCCGAGGAGTTCGTGACGCTCAACGAGAAGGTCGGCGGCTACGACAAGGACGGCAAGCCGGTGCCGCAGCGCACCGTGGGCGACGCGCTCGCGCTCGAGCGCGCCTATGCGAGCGGCCTGGTCAACTCGGGCGGCGGCGGCCTGGCCTTCGTGCCGATCCTGCATTCGCGCACCTACAACGACGCCTCGGGCGACATCCATTCGCACGAGCGCGACCTGGTGGTGCGCGCGCGGCTGCAGCGCGCCAACGGCCGCGTCGACAACCAGGTCATCTGGGTCGGCCCGCGCACCGGCTATCCGCTGGCCGCGCTGTCGCTCGACGTGATGACGCAGTGGCTCGACGGCCTCGCCGCCGACCCGGCACCGCTGACCACCGACAAGGTGGTGGCGCACAAGCCCCGGGCCGCGGTGGATGCCTGCTTCGACGGCAGCGGCACCAAGTACGAGGAATCGCCGGCCTATGGCGCCACCGGCACCTGCGCCACGATGTACCCGCTGCATGGCGAGCCGCGCCAGCAGGCCGGCGCGCCGCTGACGAACGACATCAACAAGTGCCAGCTGAAGCCGGTGCTGGCGTCGGACTACGCCCAGCCCCTCACGCCCACGCAGCTCGCACGGCTGCGGACCGTGTTCTCCAGCGGCGTGTGCGACTGGACCAGGCCGGGTGTCGGGCAGGTGCCGCTGAAGGGCACCTACCAGAGCTACGCGGTCGCGCCGGGCTGATCGGGCAGCCGCGGCGAGGCGGCGCGCAGCACGTGGTCCGACAGCAGCCGCGCGGCCTGCTGCAGCCGCTCGAACTGCGCCTCGCTGAGGCTCTGGCGCACCAGGTCGAAGTGGCACAGCGTGCCGGCCAGCCGGCCGTCGCCATGGGTCAGCGGCACGCCGTGGTAGGCGATCACCATGCCCTGGTAGGGGCTGCCGTCGAGCAGCCGCTCCTCGCGCGAATCCTCGGTGCACAGGCGACCGTCGCGCAGCACGAACTGGCAGAAGCTGCTGCCCAGCGGCACCACGGCGAGTTGCTCGGGGCGCGCCTCGCCGAGCTTGTCGACCATGTAGAGGTTGCGCAGCAGGTCGCCGTCGAGCACGAAGACCGCGGTGTAGCGGTGCGGCACGCCCGCGTTGAGGTGGCGCAGCGCCTCCTGCACGCCGTGTTTCCGCAGCACCTCGCCCAGGTTCTCGGAAAAGGCTGCCGCGGTGTCTGGCGTGGAATTCATCGCCAGACTGTAGCAAAAAGAATTCATTTCCAGCGCCCGCCAAGGCGCCGGGCGCGGCCGGAAGCGCTTCAGGCGCGGCGTGCCGAGGCCGCGTCCTCGGCCAGCGCGGGACCGTCGTAGGACACGCGGTAGTTGCCCAGGCCCGTGAGATCGAGCACGGTGAGGCCGCGCTTCTCGAGCCGGATCAGCCCCAGCGCCTGCAACCGCTGCAGCGCGACGTTCACGCGCTGGCGCGAGACGTTGGCGAGCAGGCCGATCTCGGTCTGCCCCACCTGCAGGTGGCGCGGCGCATCGGGATAGAGCTCGGGATTGAACAGGCTCGCGAGGCAGTTGGCCACGCGCGCGTCGGTGTCGAGCAGGCGCTCGTGCGCGAGCGCGCCGATGAACAGGCTCAGCCGCGCGTTGAGCAGTTCCTGCAGGTAGTGATTGAAGGGCACGCTGGTCTCGCGCAGCCAGTCGAAGGTGCGGCGCGGCATCAGCGCCACGCGCGTGGGCCGCAGCGCGAACACGTCGTAGCGGCGCGCCTCGTGCTTGAAGAGCGACCCCTCGCCGAACCACACGCCCGCCGACACGCCCGTGAGCGTCGACACGCGGCCGTCCTCGGAGGCCACCGACATCTTGGCGAAGCCGTCGATCAGCGCCATCCAGTGCTCGACCAGCTGGCCCGCGCCCGCGATGCAGGCACCGCGCGCGTACTGGCGCTCCTGCATGCCGCCCAGCACGCGCTCGAGATCGGAAGAAGAAAGACCGGCCGCCCACCGGGAGCGCCGCACCATGCCCTCGAGGCAGGCCGCGGGCTGCGGGGTATCAGGGATTACCTGTAGCAATTCACGCCTCATCTGTCGTCGCAACGACCGTGGTGCCGCGTGCCGCTCCTTAATCTTTGTGGAGATCGACACCAACACAGGAGACCTCATGTTCGCCATCCCCCACGCACCGCGCAAGCGGGTTTCTCCGTGGCCGGCCCTTCGCGCCGGCTCCGTCGCGGCACTGGCCATTGCCGCGGCCGCGCTGCTCGCCAGTTGCGGCGGCAGCTCGGACAGCGGCGCGGTGTTCCTGCCGGTCGCGCCGCCCCCGCCCGCGCCGCCGCCCGCCCCGGCCGCCTTCGACGTGCGCACGCTGTCGTCCAAGCCCGAGATGGTGAGCGGCGGCGACACGCTGCTCGAGGTGCGCGCGCCCGAGGGCGTGGCGACCGACAAGGTGCGCGTGAGCCTCAACGGCAAGGACGTGAGCGCGCAATTGACCACGCGCGATGCCGCCACGCGCACGCTGCGCGGCCTGGTCACGGGCCTCGCCGAAGACCCGGCCTCGGCCACCGGCAAGGAGAACCTGATCGTCGTGACCAACGCCGACAAGCCCGAGCAGCGCACCGAGCTCAAGCTGGTCAACTACCCGATCACCGGCCCGATCCTCTCGGGCCCGCACATCACGCCCTACGAATGCCGCACGGTGCAGAACGGCCTTGGCGTGGCGCTCGACGCCAACTGCTCGGCCACCACGCAGGTGGTCTGGTACTACCGCAGCAAGGCCGGCAGCTTCAAGCCGCTGGCCGACCCGACCGGCACGCGCCCGGCCGACCTGGCCGACACCACCACCAACGACGGCGTCACCGTGCCCTACATCGTGCGCGTGGAGTCGGGCACCATCAACCGCGGCGTGTACCGCCTCGCGGTGCTCGACAACCCGGCGAAGGACGCGCCCGCCACCTGGAAGCCCGGCAAGGGCTGGAACAGGAAGCTGGTGCCCTACTTCGACTGCTGCGGCTCGGCCCAATACAACCAGGGCGTGCATCCGATCGAATCGATCCTCGACGCGGTGGGCGACATCTACCTGTCGCGCGGCTTCGCCTTCGTCAACTCGACCGAGCTGTGGAACAACCAGCACGCCAACCCGCACCTGCAGGGCGAGACGCTGATGATGATCAAGGAACACGTGATCGAGGAATTCGGCGAGGTGCCAAAGTGGACCGCGGGCATCGGCGGCTCGGGCGGCGCGATCCAGCAGTACCTGATCGCGCAGCTCTACCCGGGGCTGCTCGACGGCATCCAGCCGATCGTCTCGTTCCCCGAGACGCTGATGCCCGAGGTGATGGAGTGCCGGCTGCTCAACAACGTCTACAGGCTCGACATGGCGACCTGGACCACCGCCAAGCAGGACGCGGTCAACGGCTTCAACACGAATACCTGCGTGGCCTGGGACCTGTCGTTCGCGAGCATCATCAAGTCCGACAACGCGGCGGGCTGCGGCTTCCTCGAGCCGACCAACGCGGCCAACGTGTTCAACCGCGCGACCAATCCGAACGGCGTGCGCTGCGACCTGTTCCAGACCAACGTCAACCTGCTGGGCAAGCGCCCCGGCACGCAGGAGGCGCGGCGCCCGATCGACAACGTCGGCGTGCAGTACGGCCTGGCCGCGCTCAACAAGGGCACGATCACGGTGAAGGAGTTCCTCGACCTCAACGAGAAGGTCGGCGGCTACGATCGCGACGGCAACGTGCAGGCGGCGCGCGCGCAGGCCGATGCCGGCGCGCTCGAGGCCACCTACTCGGGCGGCTTCAAGAACAGCTTCTCGGGCCCGGGCCTCGCGAACATCCCGATCATCACGCAGCGCGCCAATGCCGATGCAACCGGCGACATCCACGACACGCTGCAGGACCTGATCATCCGCGCGCGGCTGCAGCGCGCCAACGGCCGCAGCGACAACCAGATCATCTGGACGCTGGGCTCGACCTCGGCCGTGAACTACATCGCCGCATCGATCGACCTGATGAACAAGTGGCTCGACAACATGGCGGCCGACAGCGCCGCGGCCTCGACCGACAAGGTGGTGCGCAACAAGCCCGCGGGCGCCAACGACGCCTGCTGGGACAAGGCCGGCACGCGCATCGACGAAGCCGCGTCGCAGGACCCGGCCGCGAAGTGCAACGTGGTCTATCCGCGCTTCAGCACGCCGCGCATCGTGGCCGGCTCGCCGCTCGTGAACGACGTGCTCAAGTGCCAGCTCAAGCCGGTCGCGATGGCCGACTACACGGTGACCTTCAGCGGTGCCGAGGAGACGCGGCTCAAGACCATCTTCCCGGCCGGCGTGTGCGACTGGAGCAAGCCGGGTGCGGGGCAGCAGCCGCTGAAGGGAAGCTACCTGCGCCTGCCGCTGGGCTGAGGGTTTCATGGTGGGGATTTCGGGGCTCTTCGGAGCCCCTTTTTCGTGGCGCGGCGCGGGGCGTTCGCGCGATAGGGATTCCCCATCCGCGCAGGCTGCGGAGAAGGACTTTTAACTGTACGTCCATACAGCATTTCTCTAGAATGCCTCGTCTCCAAGAACAACTTCGAGGCGATCGCATGACCACCGCCAATCCGCCCGCAGCCGCTGCGCGCATCCTCTTCTTCTCACGCCCCACGCAGACGCAGCCCGCCCCGCGACCCACCCCGCGTCTGCGTGCCACGGGGCGCCTCTCGACCTGGCCGTTCCGCGTGCTGCGGCACAACGAGCAGGGCGATCCGCACGACATCAAGGCGCAGGCGGCGCGGGTGTTGCGGACGACGGCGCAGCAGTGGTGGCCGAAGGTGGACTGAATCACTCATCGTTCGAAAGTGCCAGATGACATTCGACATGACCCAGGATCACGCAACGAGCGACACCCGACTGCTGGTCGGACTGTTTCCGAACGGAGCGGTGTCAACGGCCATCGAGTTGCACCGCAAGCAGTGGTGGTGGCCGAAGGGCTGCCACTTTCCGCCGCTGAGCCGATTGCATCTCACGTTGGGCTATCTCGACGAGCACGAAGAGCGCTGCGAGGAACGACTGCTCGAGGCACTGTCGCAAGTGCGGATGAAGGCATTCGGTCTGATGCTCGATCAGTCCGGCACATGGTCCAACGGTGTCTCCGTGATTCAGCCCGCTCCGCACGGACAGTTGTTCGAACTGCGAGAAAGAATCTGGTCGGCTCTCCAACATGCGGACCTGATGGACCTCGCCAATATCTCGGGATGGAAACCCCACATCACGATCGCCCGCGCCTCCGAGCGCGCCGCCTGCCCGGCGATGTCACCCATTCCATGGGCCGTGAGCGAAATCCGCGTCGTCCGCTCGCACTTCACGACACCTTTCCGTCACGAGCACCTGGCATCGATCTCCGCGCGCCACGGGCTGCGCCGCCTGAGCGCTTCACTCCACTGAACCGGCAACCATCGCGCCGGCTCGGTAGGCCTCACACCAGCAGGTCCTGTACGTCCTCATCGAACCCCGCCATCGGCTGCGCCTTCGCGAGCGCCAGCCACACCGCGAACGGAATCCGCTCGAAGCTGCGATGCACCGCGGCACGCGCGACCACGAGGCGTTCGCCCTCGAGCACCATCACGCCGCATTCGGCCGGCACCTCCTCGGGCGTGGCGATGCAGCGGCCGCGCGCATCGTTGCCCAGCACGTACCAGCACTCGCCGCCGAGGTCGAGGTAGGCCGCGCGCTTGTCGGGCTTGCGCAGGTCGCCCAGCAGGTCGGCGCGGCTGACCTTCACCTCGTGCACGATCGGATGCGCATAGGCCTCGACGCTGGTGTTGCGGATCGAGAAGACATCGGGCCTGGCCATGCACCAGCGCGCCTTGCCGCCCTCTTCCGCCGGCGGCAGCTTCGCGCGCAGGCTCAGGCCGCGCCAGGCGATGCGGCCGCCGCGCGTCATCTCGCGCGCCACGCGTTCGACCAGCGCCTCGTGCGGCGACAGCGCCGCTCGGTTGATCGTGAGCGTGGTGGCGATGCGCGCGAGGCCGGCATCGGTCACGCGCAGGGTCTCGTGGCCCTGCGCCGACCGCACGCGTTCGAGGAATCCGCCCGCGAGCAGCTCGACCTCGATCGCGTCGCAGCAGGGCCAGCCGGCCGAGCGGTACATCTCGCGCAGGCGCCGCGCATGCAGCTTGCCGAAGGGCACGCCGCCCGACGCCGATGCGATGGCCAGCGAGGCCGCGAGCGACACCGCGGTCTGCATCGGTGGTTCCTCCACCGGCGGCGGAAAGCCGGGGTCGGTCACCGGCGGCATCGCGGGCGGCGGATCGCCCTCGGGCAACGGCCCCGGCGGCATGACGGGCGGTGGCGGCACCACGGGCACGTCGGGCGCGGGTGGCGGCGGGCCGATGGGCGTGTCGACGATGGGATCGAGGGCGAGTGCGGACATGGTGAGGAACAGGTTAGCGAAATCCGGTGGATGAGGCGAGGACTCGAACGAACGGTTGCGATCGGTTGCACAGACGGACAGAGCGCGCGGATGCCGCCGTCGCGTCAGTGGAAATCCCGGCTGCTGTTGCTCTGCGCGAGCCGGCCCATCAGCGGCGTCAGGTCCTTGAAGCCGGTGGCGACCAGGTGCTGCACCTTGCCGCCGCTGTCGTCGTCGCGCTGCCAGGTGCCCTGCACCGCGAGCAGGTGCGATTTCAGCAGCGGCTCGCGCCAGGCCTCGATCACGTGGTTCCAGACGATCACGTTGACGTTGCCGGTCTCGTCCTCGAGCGTGACGAAGATGGTGCCGTTGGCGGTCTGCGGCCGCTGCCGACCCTTGACGATGCCGCAGGCGCGCACCACGCGGCCGCTGGGCATGGCGCGCAGCTGCTCGGCGCTCAGCAGGTTCATGCGCGCCAGCCGCGGGCGCAGCAGCGCGAGCGGATGGCGCCGCAGCGTGAGGCGCATCGACGCATAGTCGCCGACGATCTCCTCGCCCTCGGGCGCCGCGGGCAGCGCCAGCGCCTCCTCGTGGATCGGCACGCCCTTGAGCAGCCCCGGCGCGCGCCGCTGCGCCGTCGCATCCCACATCTGCTGGCGCCGATGGCCCGACAGCGAGATCAGCGCATCGGCCGCGGCCAGCGCCGCCATGTCCTTGCCGTCGAGCTCGGCGCGCAACGCGAGGTCCTCGGTGCTGGTGAAGGGCGACTGCGCGCGGGCCTCGAGCAGGCGCTTCGCGCCGCCCTTGCTGAGGCTCGCGATGCGGTTCAGGCCCAGGCGGACCGCAGGCTGATCGTCGTGACCCAGGCGCTCGGCATAGCGTGCGTCGGTGCCCGGCGGCACGCGCGGCGCATCGGCCGCGCGCGGCTCGAGCGTGGTGTCGATCTCGCTGCAGGTCACGTCGACCGGTCGCACCTCCACGCCATGCCGGCGCGCGTCCTGCACCAGCTGCGAAGGGCTGTAGAAGCCCATCGGCTGCGAGTCGAGCAAGGCGGCGAGGAAGCAGGCGGGCTCGTGGCACTTGAGCCAGCTGCTGACCGTGACCAGCAGCGCAAAGCTGGCGGCGTGGCTTTCGGGGAAGCCGTAGTCGCCGAAGCCCATGACCTGTCTGAAGATGGCTTCGGCGAATTCCTCCTTGTAGCCATGGTGGACCATGCCGTCGACCAGCTTGCGGTGGAATTTGCCGAGCCCGCCCTTGCGCTTCCATGCCGCCATTGCGCGGCGCAACTGATCGGCCTCGTCGGCCGTGAACCGGGCCGCGATCATCGCGATCTGCATCACCTGTTCCTGGAAGATCGGGATGCCCAAGGTACGTTCCAGCGCGGGCCGCAGTTCGTCCTTCTCGTAGAAGATGGGCAGGCCCTTGGCGACACGTTCACGCTGTTTGAGGTAAGGGTGCACCATGCCGCCCTGGATCGGCCCGGGCCGCACGATCGCGACCTCGATCACCAGGTCTTCGTAAGTGCGCGGCTTCAGACGCGGCAGCATCGACATCTGGGCACGGCTCTCGATCTGGAAGACTCCCACGGTGTCGGCGTCGCAGATCATGTCGAACACCTTGGGATCGTCGCTCGGGATCTGGTGCATTTCCCGGCTCCAGCCCCGCCAGCGGTTCATGTGGTCGAGCCCCCGCTTGATCGCGCTGAGCATGCCGAGCGCCAGCACATCGACCTTGAGCATGCCGATGGCCTCGAGATCGTCCTTCTCCCACTGGATCACCGACCGGTCCTTCATCGAGGCCTTCTCGACCGGCACCAGCCGCGTGAGCTTGGTGTGCGTCAACACGAAGCCGCCGACATGCTGGCTCAGGTGGCGCGGAAAGCCCCGCAGGCGCTGCGTCATCTCGATCCACTGCACCAGCTTGAGTTCATCCTCCTCCACGCCCACGCGCGCGGCGGCGGCACGCAACTGCTCGCCGAGCACGGTGTCGTCGAACCAGTAGTGGTCCTTCGCGAATTCGTCGACCAGGCGCTCGTCGATGTCCAGGGCCTTGCCCACGTCGCGCAATGCGCTGCGCGCGCGGTAGCAGATGACGACCGCGGCAATGGCGGCGCGGTCGCGGCCGTATTTCTCGTAGATGTACTGGATGACGTCTTCGCGCCGCTGGTGCTCGAAGTCGACGTCGATGTCGGGCGGCTCATGACGATGCCGGCTCAGAAAGCGCTCGAACAGCAGATGGCCCTTGTGGGGATCGATCGCGGTGATGCCGAGGCAATAGCAGACGGCCGAGTTGGCGGAGGAACCTCGGCCCTGGCAAAGGATGTTCTGCGAGCGCGCGAAGCGCACGATGTCCTCCACCGTGAGAAAGAACATCTCGTATTCGAGCTCGAGGATCAGCGACAGCTCCTTCTCGACCTGTTCGCACACCTTGTCGGGCACGCCGTCGGGATAGCGCTTCCTCGCGCCCTCCCAGGTCTTGCGCACCAGCGTCTGCGCGGGCGATTCGTCGTGGCCGAGGGTCTCGAGCGGGTACTTGTAGTTCTCGCGGATCACCTTCGGATCGAAGCTGCAGCATGCGGCCACCTCCAGCGTGTTCGCGAGCATCTCGCGCGTGTAGAGCTCGGCCAGCCGCACGCGCTGGCGCAGATGGCGCTCGGCATTCGACTGCAGCGCGAAGCCGCATTCGGCCACCGTCTTGCCCTCGCGCACGGCGGTGAGCACGTCCTGCAGCGGTTTTCGTGCGCGCGCATGCATGTGCACGTCGCCGGCCGCCACCCGACGCACGCCGGCGCGCTCGCCGGCCTCGGTCAGCGCCACGAACCAGAGGTCGTCGTCGATCTCGTTGAGCATCTCGACGGTCAGCCAGAGGTTGTCGCCATAGAGGGCCTGCGCCGCCTTCAGGTCGCCGTGCAGCGCCTCGGCGTCGAGCATGGCGCCGGGCACGCGCCGCGGCACGAACAGCACCTGGCAGTGCTGCAGCGAGGCCACGTCGCTGCCGTCCCAGGTCACGCGGTAGTCGCCCTTGGGCAGTTCAGTGGTGCGCGCGGCGGTGATGAACTCGCAGAGGTTGCCCCAGCCCTCGGTGTCGTTCGCGATCACCACCAGCTTGAAGCGCTCGAAGCGGAACTCGCTGCCGAACAGCAGCCGGAACTCGGGATGGCGCGGGATCGGCGGCTCCTCGGGATGCTCGCGCTCGTACTCGTCGAGCTGCCCCGGCAGGTCGCGCAACGCCACGTGCGCGCGCACGATGCCGGCCACCGAGCATTCGTCGGTGATGGCGAGCGCCGCATAGCCGAGGTGGTAGGCGCGCTGCACCAGCTCCTCGGGCGTGGAAGCGCCGCGCTGGAAGCTGAAGTGCGTGAGGCAATGCAGCTCGGCATAGCCCGGCAGGCTCGGCACGCCGACCGCTTCGCGCCGCGGCAGGGGCTGCACCGGGGCCGGCTTGCGCTGCTTGGCGCTCGAATCAGGCATACAGCCCCTGCAGGAACCAGCGCACCTCGCCCGAGGCGAAGCAGGCCGCGGAGCGCTCCCTGAAGATCCACACCAGGCCGGCCTCGGGACTCTCCGCGATGTAGTAGTCGCGCACCGCCGGCTGGCCGCCCTCGTCCACGCCACCCCACCATCCGGTCTCGACCCGCTGCGGCCCGATCAGCTTGCTCAACGGACCCTTGTAGCAAGGCCGCTCGCCGTCCATCTCGAGGCGCAGCGGCTCGGGCAGCAGCCAGGCGGGATAGAGGGCATCGGGCTGCTGGGCCGGTGCCGCGGCGGCATCGCGTGCCCGTACCTTGGGTGCCGCGGACTTGATGCCGCTGCGGCCCAGCGCCGGCCGCCAGACCTGCGTGTGTTCGGGCTGGTGATCCGCCCGCGCCCGCGGCACCAGCACCTGCATCGCCCCCAGCCGCACGCTCAGCCGCTCGACCATCTCGTGCAACTTGTCCCCCTTGCGGTTGTCCTCCGGCAGAAAACTGGTGCTCGCCCCGGCCCACGGATCGGTCTCGAGCGAGCGCAGCTTGAGCCAGCTCGCGGGCGCGGCGAGCGTGGCGAGGGCGAGCTTTTCGGACAGCAGGCGGCGCAGGTGCGCGAGGTCCTGCGTGGGCTCGGCGGTGCGCACCGCGACCTGCTGGGTCGGCGGCAGGTTCACGCCGTTGAAGCGCTTGAGGTCGAGCGTCCATTCGAGTTCGAGCGCGCGCGCGCCGCGCTGGCGCGCACGCAGCCAGATCTGCAGCGCCGACAACAACCGGTTGGCCGACCACATGAGTTCGGGCGCGGTCTCGGCCAGCGCGGGCAGCTCGAGCTTCTGCTCGAACACGTCGGGCAGCGTGAGCCAGGCATGGCTTTCGGGGCGCAGGCCCCAGGCGATGTCGAGCGCGGCGCGCAGCTCGGCACCGAAGCGCCGCGAGAGCCCGCCGCGCGGCAGCGCCGCCACCTCGCCCCAGCTGCGGCAGCCCAGCCGCGCGAGCGCATCGAGGTGCTCGCGCGCGGCGCTCAGGGTGTCGAGCGGCAGGCCGGCGGGAATCTCGGGCGGCCGCTTCTCCTCGCGCACGAACAGCCGCAGCCGCGCCAGCGCCTCGAGGCTGGTGGCGCCCTGCGCGCCGCGCAGCACGGCGGCGGCAGGCACGGGGTTCTCGTTGAGCAACTGACGCATCAGCGAGGAACGCCCGCCCCACAGGCGCTCGCAGGCCGAGACCTCGAGCATCAGCGCCTCGTCGAGCCAGCACACGTGCGGCGTGTAGCGCAGCGCCCACCAGCCCAGCGCCTCGGGCGTGGGCATGGCATCGGCGGCGGCCGTGGCGGCACCGGCCTCGGCCTGCGCCTCAAGCGACCACTGCAAGGCGATCCAGTGCATTGGCGCCTCCTGCCTTCCATGCGTCGATGCGCACCACGTTGGCGGCCGGCGGTGCTTCCACCGCCTCCACCGCCACCGCGCCCTGCTGCTGCGCGCGCAGCTTGCGCCGCAACCGCGCGGCCGCGAGCAGCGCCGCCATGCGCTCGCCGCGCGCCGGCAGCATCACCGGCGCGGCCAGCGGCGGGCCGCGGCGCTTGAGGATGTGCAGCTCGATCTGCGCCGGGTCGGCTTCGCAGCGCGCGATGCGCAGCCGCAGCCGCGCGGGCGAGGCCGACTGCGCCACCGCCTCGGGCCGGCAGACGAACAGCAGCGCCTCGTGCTGCGCGGCCGCGAGCTGCAGCCGCCGCAGCTCGCCCACGCGCGCCTGCGGCAGCCAGGCCAGCACCGCGCCCACCTCGGCGCAGCGCAGCGCCTGCTCGCAGGCCCACAGCCGCGCGGCCGCGGCCTCGCTGCGCACCCACATCAGCGCCTCGGGCCGCAGGCCATGGGCCGCGAGCGAGGCGCCGAAGGGTTCGCGCGGCGGACCGATCAGCACCACGGGGCCGCCGCGCGCCGCCACCGACTGCACCAGCGCGGGCAGCAGCAGCCGCCAGACATGGTCCTCGGGCGCGGCCTGCAGCAGCTCGCTCATGGCACCGACCGGCCAGCCGCCCCCCGGCAGCTGCGCGTCGAGCGCGGCATGGCCGGTGCCGATGACCTGCGCGTCGGCGCTGCCGAGCTCGTCGGCATGCCAGACGCCGCGGCCGGCGGCGGGAGAGAGGGAGGCGAGGGAAGGAAGGCCCATGATGAAACTGTTAACTGTATTTTTATCCAGTATTTCAGGGGTTCGCAATCGGGTCGGCAAATTTCTTTGCGGGGCCCCTTCTCCCATTCCGATGGCTCATGCGATGGCGCCAAGATCTCGTTTGAAGCCCCGCGCCGAAGCCGCTCCAATGACTTCACGAAGAATGGTCCTCGTGGCCGCGGCGGATGGGCTGCCGCGGTCGCCAGCGGGCCATGTCCAGGAGCCCCAGGAATGCACGCCACCCTTTCCCATTCCCCACCCGCCGGCTCGGCCATCGCCGCCGCGCCGCTGCCCGCCAGCGGCGACATCGAGGCCGGCCTCAACTACCTGCGGCCGACCGCGCTGCGGCCCTACAGCTACGCCTTCACGCCGCCGCCCGGCCTGCCCTGGGAGAGCGGCGAGTACGAGCGGATCGCCATGCCGATCGCCGATGCCCGCGGCCGGGCGACCCACATCGAGCGCGAGGGCTTCGAGCTGCGCGAGGCGCCGACCGCGGTCGCCGACTTCCTCGACGACGCCGAGGTCCAGGCCGTCTACTACCCCGAGCTGGCCGCGCTCGCGCTCGCGGTCACCGGCGGCGCGCGCGCCCACGTGTTCGACCACCTGGTACGACAGCGCGAGCCCGAGCGCACCGCGCTGAACTTCGGCCGCGGCAAGACCGACGGCAAGGCCGCCGCCAACGGCCGCATCCACAACGACTACACCGAGGAATCGGGCCGGCGCCGGCTCGCGCTGGTGCTCGCGAGCGCGGCCGAGGCCGCCGCCGTGCGGCGCTACTGCATCGTCAACATCTGGCGCTCGATCGCCGGGCCGGTGCTCGACACCCCGCTGGCCGTCTGCGATGCGCGCACGGTGATGGCGCGCGACCTGGTGAACGCCGAGGTGCGCTATCCGAAGCGCACCGGCGAGATCTACCTCGCCACCCATGCCCCCACCCACCGCTGGTCGTACTTCTCGCGCATGGACCGGCACGAGGCGCTGGTGTTCAAGCAGTACGACGCGCAGCTCGGCGGCGTCGCACGCTTCACGCCGCACGCGGCCTTCGACCATCCGCTGGCGCCGGCCGATGCACCGCTGCGCGAAAGCATCGAGGCGCGCTGCCTGGTGGTGTTCGAGTGAGGGAGGCCATGGCCATGAACGCACCCACGCTCGATTTCTGGTTCGACTTCGGCAGCAACTACAGCTACCTCAGCGCGATGCGCATCGAGCAGGCCGCCGCCGCGCACGGCGTCGCGCTGCGCTGGCAGCCCTTCCTGCTCGGGCCGGTGTTCCGCGCGCTGGGCTGGGAGACCTCGCCCTTCGTGCTGCAAAAGGAAAAGGGCGACTACGTCTGGAAGGACATGGTGCGCCAGTGCCGCAAGTACGGCCTGCCCTGGCGGCGGCCTAGCAACTTCCCGCGGGCCGCCGTGCTGCCGCTGCGCATCGCGCTGGCCGGCGCCGGCCAGCCGTGGATCGGCGAGTTCTGCCGCCGCACGATGCAGCTGAACTTCGCCGAGGACCGCGACATCGACGCGCCCGAGACCATGGCCGCGCTGCTCGCCGACATGGGCCTGCCGGCGCACCGCGTGATCGACGAGGCGCTGTCGGACGCCAACAAGCTGCGCCTGCGCCGCCAGACCGAGACCGCGATGGAGAAAGGCATCTTCGGCGCGCCCACCTTCTTCGTCGGCGAGGAAATGTTCTGGGGCAACGACCGGCTCGACGATGCGCTGGCATTCGCCCGCGCGCAGGCCGGCGCCTGAACCCCAACGGTCTCAGCGCGGCGCGGCGCCCTTGGCTTCCGCCACCAGCCACTCGGCCACGTGCCGCACTTCCTCGCGCGGCCGCGGCTCGGCCTGGATCAGCCAGTAGGCATGGCCCGAGGGCTGGGCCGGCAACGCGGCCTCCACGCGCACCAGCCGCCGGTCGTCGAGCAGCGGCTGGATCAGCTCGAGCCGCCCGAGCGCCACGCCCTGCCCCGCCATCGCGGCCTGGATCAGCTGGTCGTACTGGTTGAAGCGCAGCATGCCGCGCGGCTTCGCGTCGGCCCAGCCGGCCGCGGCCAGCCAGTCGCGCCACTGCAGCCAGGGCCGCTGCGCATCGTCGAACTCGAGCAGGTTCAGCGCCGCGATCGCCTCGGCCGAGGCCAGCGGCGGCAGCGCCAGCGAGGGATGCGCCACCGGCGCCACCGTTTCGCCGAACAGCCGCACCGCACCCGCCGGCGCCAGCGCGGGCGTGGTGTAGCGGATCGCGAGGTCGATGCCCTCGTTGCGCAGGTCGGCCACGCGGTTGTTGGCCGAGACGCGCACGTCCACGCCCGGATGGATGTCCTGCACCCGGCTGAGCCGCGGCAGCAGCCACAGCCCCGTGACGCCGATGCTCGCGCTCAGCGTCACCGGCCGCTGCGCCCCGGTGCGGCCGATCTCGCCCATCACCTCCTGCAGTTGCTGCACCACCGCATCGGCGCTGCGGAACAGCCGCTCGCCCTCGGGCGTGAACGAGATCGAGCGATGGCCGCGCACCAGCAGCTTCACGCCCAGCTGCGCCTCGAGCGCATGCACCTGCTTGCTGACCGCCGACTGCGTCACGCACAGGTCCTGCGCCGCCAGCGAGATGCTCATGCGCCGCCCCACCGCGACGAAGCCGCGCACGAGGTCGAGCGAGGACAGGCGGACGAGCGGGAGCGGCAAGCCCATGGCGGATGCGGCGGGATGGCGAGGGTGGAATGGGATTGGAGCACAGGCACCGCCGCGTGTCTTCGTGCCGAATGAGCCGGCCGGCTACCGTCCCCCCGCCGCCACCCCGTCCGCCACCGCCTTCAACGACTGCGAGAACGCCCGCGCCGCCGGCGTGAGCGCCGCGGGGTCGCGCATCAGCAGCGACACCCGCACCTGGGGCAGCCTGTCCGCGACCTGCAGCGCGACCAGCCCGCGCGCCGCCACGGCATGCCTGAACAGCGAGGCCGCGGCCAGGGTCAGCGCGCCGGATTTCTTCACCAGCGTGATGCCGAGCTGCCACGAATGGCAGATCACGATGTCGCGCGGCGGCGGCAGGCCGGCCGCGGCGAAGTGGCGGCGCAGCAGCTCGACGCCGTACCAGGGCACCACCCACATGGCCTCGTGCAGCTTCGCCATCGAACGCACGCGCGCCAGCGGATGCTTCGCGCCGGCCACCACCGCGAGCGGGAACTCGAGCAGCGTCTCGCGGTGCACGCCGTCGCCGGCATCGGGCTCGAGTTCGCCGAGGATCGCGAAGTCGAAGTCGCCGCGGCTCCAGAGGCCCTTCACGTCGGCGCCGCTGAGCTCCTGCAACTCGAGCGCGACGCCCGGCCACTTGCGGCGGAAGTCCTGCAGCGCGTCGGGCAGCAGCCGCTCGACCGCGAACGAGCTGAAGGCGACGCGCAGCAGGCCGCCGGCGCCGTCGCGCAACTGGGCGATCTCGTCCTCGGCGCGGCGCACCTCGTTGGCCAGCAACCGCGCGCGCTGGAGCAGGGCCTCGCCGATCACGGTGAGCGACACGCCCTGGGCGCTGCGCACCAGCAGTTGCGCGCCCACGCTCTGCTCGAGCTCGCGCATCGCGTAGGTCATGGCGGGCTGCGTGAGGCCGGCCACGCGCGCCGCGGCGCGGATGCTGCCGGCCTCGGCGATCGCTTCGAAGATCTTCAGATGGCGCAGGTTCATGGGAGGACGAGGAATGGGGTGATCAGGGATTTTGATCGCCCTGGAGTTTTTCGAGTCTTTTCCGATGCGCCGGCTTTCGCTAAGGTCGACCCGCCTCGACACATTCCTTCACCCTTCCTTCTGCAGCCACCCATGAAACTCCGCTCCCGCTTCGCCCTGCTGATGCTCTCCGGCAGCCTCTTCCACGTCGCGGCCTCGGCCCAGACCGCGCCGGCGCCCGATGCCGGCCATGCGCTGACGGCACGCGCGCTGGCGCTCGCCGATGCCTCCGAGACGCAGGTGATCGAATGGCGCCGCCATGTGCACCAGCATCCGGAGCTGTCGTACCAGGAGGTGCAGACGGCCGCCTACATCGCGGCGGCGCTCGCGAAGATGCCCGGCATCGAGGTCCAGACCGGCGTCGCCAAGACCGGCATCAAGGCGGTGCTGCGCGGCGGCAAGCCGGGCCCGGTGGTGGCGCTGCGCGCCGACATGGACGCGCTGCCGGTGGCCGAGCGCAACGAGCTGCCGTTCCGCTCGACCGTGAAGGCGCCCTGGCTCAACAGCGACGTGCCGGTCTCGCACGCCTGCGGCCACGACACGCACGTGGCGATGCTGCTGGGCGCGGCGCAGGCGCTGTCGAAGGTGCGCGACGAACTGCCGGGCACGGTGGTGTTCCTGTTCCAGCCCGCCGAGGAACAGGGCCCGGGGCCGGTGGCCAGCGGCGCGCCCGCGATGGTCAAGGCCGGCGTGCTCGACAACCCGAAGGTCGACGTGGTGATGGGCCAGCACATCAGTGCGCGCGCGCCCTCGGGCACCATCAGCTACCGGCGCGGCAGCCTGATGGCCAGCGGCGACGTGTTCAAGATCGCGCTCAAGGGCAAGGGGGGCCACGGCTCCTCGCCCTGGACCGCGAAGGACCCCACGCTGGCCGCGGCCGAGATCGCGCTGGCGCTGCAGAACATCGTGAGCCACCAGATCGATCCGCTCGACGGCCCGACCGTGGTGACCGTGGGCCTGCTGCAGAGCGGCAACCGCGTCAACATCCTGCCCGACACGGCCGAGATCGCGGGCACGGTGCGCTCGCTGTCGCAGAAGAACCAGAAGACCGCGCACGACGCCATCCGGCTCAAGGCGCAGAAGATCGCCGAGAGCCACGGCCTCGCGGCCGAGGTCACGATCGACACCGGCTACGAGGTGCTGGTCAGCGATCCGGCCGCCACGCAGGCCGTGACGCAGGCGCTCGAG
This sequence comes from Variovorax endophyticus, assembly GCF_025376855.1. Lineage (NCBI taxonomy): Bacteria > Pseudomonadati > Pseudomonadota > Betaproteobacteria > Burkholderiales > Comamonadaceae > Variovorax > Variovorax endophyticus. Next base: position 175,443 of record NZ_JAHUTH010000003.1, on the reverse strand, counting down.
ACCGCGGCCGGTCCCGGCAAGGCGCGCGAGTCGCAGCCGAGCATGGGCTCGGAGGACTTCGGCTCCTTCGGCAAGAACATCCCGATCGTGTTCTGGCACCTCAATGCCTCGCCCTTCGCCGACCGCAACGGCGCGCCCAACCACTCGTCCGAGTTCGTGATCGACGAGTCGGCGCTGCGCGTGGGCGTGCGCGCGCTGGTGGGCAGCACGCTGGCGTACATGAACCGGCCGGCCGGTGGGGCCGCGGGGGTCAAGGTCTCGCAAGCGCAGTGAAGACCGCGAGACGCTTCAGTTGTCCTTGACGATCTTCCAGCTCTTGCCCTCGTCCGCGGAGCGCAGGATCAGGTTGTCGGGCAGGAAGGCGATCAGGGAGCCGTCGGAGCGGTCCACCATCATCTGGCGCACGGCCTGCGGCCCGGTGACGCTCGGTGAGCTGCCGGTGTGCGTCCAGCTCTTGCCGCCGTCGCGCGTGGTCATCAGGCCCATCGGCCCGGGCATGAACCCGGGCGCGATCGGCGCCACCGCATAAGCGGTCTGGCGATCCTTGAAGGCGATGGTCACGACGAAGCGGCTGGTGTTGAGGTCGGTCCAGGTCTGACCCCAGTCCGGCGACAGCATGGTGGACTTGGTGAAGATCGCCGTCTGCGACACCAGCGTGCCGTCGGGCAGCGCGTTCACGTCGAGGGTGGACTGGCCATTGCTCGAACGCGTCAGCGTGCGGCCGTCGGTGACGTGAAGGTCGCCGTTCGGCATCATCACGCCGGCCCGCTCGGGCGTGCCGAAGGCCATGCTGCGCATCCACGGCACGTTGATCGAGCGCGTGTCGGAGAACTCGCCGAGCTTGCGCCACCCGGCGCCCGGGTCGGCGGACGCGTAGACCTTCCATTGGCTGTCGCTGCGCGAGATCACCACCAGGCTGCCGTCGCGCATCGGCTGCGCCATCTGGATCAGGCCGTCGTCGGGCGGCAGCAGATCCTTCCAGGTGTCGCCCTCGTCGCTCGACAGGCGCAGCAGGCCCTCCTCGCCGGCCACCAGCAGGCCGCCGCGGTACGGCCGCACCGACAGCACCTCGCGCCAGGTCTTCGCATCGATCTCGCGCCAGCGGCTCTCGCCGCTCTTGCGCCACAGCACCTTGCCGAGCTTGGCGCCGGCCATGAACTCGCCGTCGGCGGTCTGCGCCAGGCCGTGCCAGGCGGACGCGAGCCGCTTGAGCTGCGGCGCCAGCGCGGCGCGGCGATGCAGGTCGGGCGAGAAGATGAAGCCGTGCTGCGGGCGATCGCGCGTCTGCGCCGCGAGCGCGGGATAGAGGGTCTCGAAGGTCTTCTGCAGCTCCTCCTCCGGCCGCACGTAGGCGACGACGAAGCGCGTGCCCCCGCGCGGCTGGATCAGCAGGGTGCCGAGCAGCGTGACCTCGTCGCGTACCACGTCGAAGCTGCCGAACTTCGCATCGATGGGGAAGGTGTAGTTCATGTTGCCCGAGCCGCCCGCCGCGTGCTTGATGATGTAGCGGCCCGGCGCGACCATGCCGCTGAACACGGCCGTGGTGTAGGTGGAATGGCGCGTGCGCCGCAGCACCACCATGTCCTGGCCGGTCTGCTTCTCGCCGGGCTCGAGCACGCGCTGCAGGTGCAGGGTCCACAGCGTTTCGGCCGGGTCGTTCTCGCCGGGGCTGTTGGTGATCAGCTTCATCACCACGGCGCCTTCGTGGCCCGTCAGGGTCTGCTCGGGGGCGATCGGCGGCGCGACGCAGGCGGCCAGCAGAGCCGCGGCCAGCAGCAGCACGAATCCGCGCAGCAGGCGGACGACGGGTCGGGGAAACGGGGTCACGGTCGTGGCTCTCTTGTTGGAATGGTTTTGCGGGATGGCTCCGGCGGATCGCTCGATCGATCGACGGCCGGACGGCAGGCCCTCCACCTGCGGACGCGGACGATACATTCGGGAACATCCGCGGGCAATCCACCGGACGAAGGTGTTGCATCGGCGCCAATCGGCGGCCCGCTGCGCGAGGGCGAGGCCGGTGCTATCGTCGATGCCACCCTCCCCCATGAAGCCCTCCGGCCCGACGTCCTCCTCGCGGCCCGCGCTCGCGGCGCCGATGCATCGCGCGCAGTTCCTGCGGCTCGCCGCGGCCCTGCCCGCGAGCGCCGCGCTGAGCGCGTTCGCGCAGCGGCCGGCCGGGTCCACGCCCCCGCCGACCATGAACACCCGCCCCATCCCCTCCACCCAGGAAGCGCTGCCCGTGATCGGCTGCGGCACCTGGATCGGTTTCGACCAGCGTCCCGGCAGCGAGGAATACCAGCGCCTCGCGGGTGTGCTCGAGGCGCTGTTCGCCGCGGGCGGCACGGTGATCGACAGCTCGCCGATGTACGGCCGCTCCGAGGAGAGCACCGGCGAGCTGCTGGCCGCCACGGCGGCGGCCCGCGGCGCTCGGCGCCCCTTCCTCGCGACCAAGGTCTGGACCTCGGGCCGCGAAGAAGGCATCGCGCAGATGGCGCAGTCCTTCGCGCGGTTGCGCACCGAGCGCATGGACCTGATGCAGATCCACAACCTGGTCGACTGGCGCACCCAGCTCGCGACCTTGCGCGAATGGAAAACGCAGGGCCGCGTGCGCTACCTGGGCATCACGCACTACACGGCCTCGGCCTACGACGAGGTCGAGGCGGTGCTGCGCGCGCAGCCGCTCGACTTCCTGCAGATCAACTACTCGCTCGACGCGCGCGCCGCCGGCGAACGGCTGCTGCCGCTGGCGGCCGAGCGCGGCGTGGCGGTGATCGTCAACATGCCCTTCGGTGGCGGCGGCCTGCTGCGCCGGCTGCGCGAGCGCGCGCTGCCGGGCTGGGCCGCGGAGATCGGCTGCGCGAGCTGGGCCCAGGTGCTGCTGAAGTTCGTGCTGAGCCATCCGGCCGTGACCTGCACCATCCCCGGCACCAGCCGCGCGGCGCACATGGTCGAGAACGCGGCGGCCGGCGCGGGGCCGGTGCCCGACGCGGCCTTCTGGAAACGGCACGCGGCCGAGGTGCTGGGCTGACGCCGCTCAGCAGTCGAGGAAGTCGGCCACGTGCCGGTTGAACTCCTCGGCACGCTCGTACTGCACCCAATGCCCCGCGCCGTCGACCACGGCGCCTTCGCGCTGCGGTCCCTCGGCCACGAGCCGCGCGACCAGCGCGCGCGAATCGGCGGTCACGTCGAACTCGCCCCAAAGGAACAGCTTGGGCCCGGGGATCTCGGCCAGCGCCGCCTGCAGGCCGCCGCGGCGCGACACCTCCTTGCTGCGAAAGCGCGTGCCGTGGCACGCGATGTCGTGGATCTCGAAGGCCAGCGGATCGGCGCGCGACATGTCGTGCAGCATCAGCGCGCCGAGGTTGTGCAGCAGCGCGGCGCGCTCCGCCTCGCGGTCCTGCGCGAGGCGCCAGTTGATCATCTCCACCGCCATGCGCCGCATCGTGCCGTGGCCGCCGCTGCCCACCAGCAGCATGCGGCGCACCGCGCGCCGGTGCAGCGCGAACTGCGAGGCCACGACGCCGCCGAAGGAGAAGCCGCCGAGGTCGATCGGCGTGCCGGCGCCGATCAATGCATCGAGAGAGCCGGCCAGCGCCGCGAGCGAGGGCGCGAGCGGATGCTCGTCGGGCGCCGGCGGGGGCGGCGTGCCCGAATCGTTGAAGCCCGGCATGTCGGGCAGCCATAGCGCGCGCTCGGCCGACAGGGCCTCGGCATTGCGCAGCCAGTGCATCCAGCTGCCATGGCCGCCATGCAGCAGCACCAGCGGCGGATGGGCGCCGCCGTCGGCGGGACCGAAGCGGCGCCAGCGGACGCGCACGCCGGCCTGCTCGATGTCGTGGTGGGTGGACAGCGCATCGACGCGCGCGATGACGGCGCGGGCTTCTTCCTCGGTCGCGGCCGAGAGTCCGGACGGGCCCGCGCTCACGGCAGCATCCTCTGCAGCTCGGCCTCGCCATCGAGGAACTGGTGCTTGAGCGCACCGACCAGGTGCAGCGCGAACAGCACATAGAGCACATAACCGGCCCAGGTGTGCACGCCGCCCAGCACGGTGTGGAGGTTCTCCTTGGCGGCGGCCTCGATGTCCATGATCCAGCCGATGCGCGGCCATTCGAACAGGCCGAACAGCTGCATCGGGTGCGTGGCCGCGTCCTTCCAGGCCGAGTCGTGCATCCAGCCCGACAGCGGCAGCGCGATCATCACGAGGTACAGCGCGCCATGGGCCGCATGCGCGCCGATGCGTTCGAGCCGGCCGTAGCTGCCGGGCATGGCCGGCGGCCGGTGGGTGGCGCGCCACAGGATGCGCAGGATCACCAGCCCCAGCACGGTGATGCCGATCGACTTGTGGGTGTCGATGGCCGGGCGCACCCAGTCGTCGGGAAAGCGGTCGACCGAGAGGATCAGCGCGATGTTGACGATCATCAGCAGTGCGATGATCCAGTGCAGCGCGATGGCGGTGCGTGTGTAGCGATGGTGAGGGGGCATGCGGGAATTTTCGGCGGGAGTGCGACTCAGCCTGTCAGGCGCGCGATTGTCCGGTCTTCGGCCTCGGACATTCGAAACCGCCGGCCCGTTCCGTGCGTACACCTTCCCATCGCCCTGGCGCCCCTGTCTTGAACGACCTGCTCCGCTCCGCCTTCGTCGCCGCGTCACCGCGACTCTCGCCCCCCGCCACGCCGCTGCGAAGCTGGCTCATCCATGGCGGCGTGCTGCTGCTGTGGGGCCTGCTGTTCGCCATGGCCTTCCGCCTGGGCAACGTGCAGGCCTGGTCGGTGGGCGTGGCCTACGTGCTCTACGACACCGTGCTGCTGCTGTTCGTGGGCTGGCAGACGCTCGCGATCCTGCGCCCGCGCGGCATCGCGCTGGCCTCGGCGCCGCTGCCGCATCCCGCCGTGGCACCGCACCGCGCCACGCTGGGCGTGATCGTCGCCGCGCACGACGAGGCCGCGGTGCTGCCCGTGACGCTGGCCGCGCTGCTGGGCCAGACCGATGCGCCCGACCGCATCGTGATCGCCGACGACGGCTCGACCGACGGCACGGCCGAGCTGCTGACCACGCGCTACGGGCTCGAGGCGCCCGAGCCGGGGCAGCTCAGCGCCGCCAGCACCCTGCATCCCAACCTGCACTGGCTGCGGCTGCCGCACGGCGGCAAGGCGGTGGCGCTGAACGCCGCGGTGCTGTGCATAGACACCGAGACCGTGCTCACCGTCGACGGCGACACCCTGCTCGACGCTCGCGCCATCGCCGCGGTGCGCCGCGCCTTCTCGGACGAGCCCGCGCTGGTGGCGGCCACCGGCGTCATCACGCCGGTGTGCAGCCGCACGCTGGGCGGTCGGCTGCTGCAGTGGTTCCAGACCTACGAGTACATCCGCAACTTCCTCTCGCGCTATGCCTGGATGCGGGTCGACGGCCTGCTGCTGATCTCGGGCGCCTTCGCGGGCTTCCGGCGCGACGCGGTGCGCGCCGTGGGCGGCTTCGACACCGACTGCCTGGTCGAGGACTACGAGCTCATCCACCGGCTGCACCGCCATGCCCAGGCGCACGGCCTCGACTGGCGCGTGCGCGTGCTCGGCGACGCGCAGGCGCGCACCGACGCGCCCAGCAGCGTGGGCGCCTTCCTGCGCCAGCGCCGGCGCTGGTTCGGCGGCTTCCTGCAGACCCAGTACTGGTACCGCGCGATGGTGGGCGACCGCCGCTACGGCTGGCTCGGCACCGCGATGCTGCCGGTCAAGGCCATCGACACCCTGCAGCCGCTGTACGGCCTCGCGGCCTTCGGCCTGCTCGTGATGTACCTGGTGCGCGGCGACTTCGGCGTGCTGCTGCCCGCGGCCGGCGTGATCGCCGCCAAGATCGTGCTCGACCTCGTCTTCCACCTGTGGTCGGTGCACCTGTACCGGCGCTGGGTCGGCCACGGCGGCGAGGCCGGCATGCTGCAGGCCTTCGCGGCCGCGCTGATCGAGCCCTTCACCTTCCAGCTGCTGCGCCACACGGGCGCGGCCTGGGGCTGGTGGACCTTCCTGACCGGGCGCGGCACCTGGGGCCGGCAGCAGCGCGTCGGGCTGGTCGATTCAGACGGCGCCGAGCGCCGGGTCGATCAGAAGTAACCCGCGCCGCCGAAGCGATAGCTCGACACCACGAGGCCGCCCATGAAGGCCTCCTCGTGGTACACGCGCTCGCCCGCCTCCTGCTCGGCCGCCCCCACCGCCACCATCAGCGGAATCAGGTGCTCCTCGCGCGGATGCGCCATGCGCGCCGAGGGGGCGGCGGCCCAGTCCCGCAGGCGCTGCACGCGTTCCGCCGGCGCGGCCTCGACCGAGGTGGCGTCGAGCCAGTCGCCGAAGGCCTTCGACACGCCATGCGCCTGCGGCCCGAAGTTGCGCAGGTTGTGATAGCTCAGGCCGCTGCCGACGATCAGCACGTCCTCGTCGCGCAGCGGCGCGAGCGCGCGGCCCAGCGCGATGTGCTCGGCCGGGTCGAGGCCGCGGCGCAGCGAGAGCTGCACCACCGGCACCTCGGCCTGCGGATAGATCGCGGCCATCGGCGAGAACATGCCGTGGTCGTAGCCGCGCTCGGGATCGACGGCGGCCGGCAGCCCGGCCGCGGCGATCAGCGACTGCACGCGCTGCGCGAGCGCGGGCGAACCGGGCGCGTCGTAGTGCACCTCGTAGGTGTGGGCCGGGAAGCCGCCGTAGTCGTAGATCATCGGCGGACGCGGATTGCCCTGCACCGTGAACACCGGCGCCTCCCAGTGGGCCGAGACCATGAGGATGGCCTTGGGCGTGCGGCCGAGCTGGCGCGGCATGTCGGCCAGCGCGGCGGCGAGCCGGTCGTAGGTGGCGCCCATCTCGCGCTTCATCCAGGGCCAGGGGCCGCCGCCGTGCGAGATGAAGTAGGTGGGCAGGCGATTCGGGTTGTCGTGGGTCATGTCGTTGCTTCCTTGAATTGAAGGCGTTGCAGCGACTGTAGATATTTCCTGCGAGGAAATCGACAGGCTACGATTCATCGAATCGTTTCTCCAGAGGAAATCATCGATGGACCGCATGACCAGCCTGCGCGTGTTCCGCGAGGTCGTCGAATCGGGCAGCTTCGTGGCCGCCGCCGAGCGGCTCGGGCTGTCGGCGCCGATGGCCAGCAAGCACGTGGCGCAGCTCGAGAAGTCGCTGGGCGCGCGCCTCTTGCACCGCTCGAGCCGCCACCTGAGCCTGACCGAGGCCGGTACCGCCTGGTACGAGCAGAGCCGGCGCGCGCTCGACCTGCTCGATGCCGCCGAGGCCGCGATCGGCCAGACCCGCGAGGCGCCGCGCGGCCAGCTCAAGCTCAGCGCGCCCGTGTGGTGCGCCACCGCGCGCTTCGCGCAGGTGCTGGCCGATTACCGTGCGCGCTATCCCGAGGTGCTGCTCGACATCCACCTCGAGAACCGCAAGGTCGACCTCGCGGCCGACGGCTACGACCTCGCGCTGCGCGCCACGCAGGAGCCCTCGCCCGCGCTGATCGCGCGGCCGCTGTGCCGCGTGCCCTTCTTCCTCGCGGGCACGCCCGAGTACCTCGCGCGCATGGGCGGCAGCCCCACGGTGCCGGCCGAGGTAGCGCGGCTCGGCGCGATCGTGCCGAGCTACGTGGCGCTCGACCATCTCGCACTGCAGGGGCCGGGCGGGCGCATGTTCCCGCTGCGGCTCACACCGGTCATGCGCTCGGACGACACCACGCTCACGCTGCATGCGGTGCGCGCGGGCATGGGCGTGGCGTTCATGCCGGGCTGGCTGCTCGAGGACGACCTCGCGCAGGGCCGGCTGGTGCGCCTGTTGCCCGACCACGAACCGCACCCGGTGACGCTGTTCGCGGTCTACACCAGCCGCCAGTACATGGCGCCCAAGCTGCGTACTTTCATCGACTTCCTCGGCGAGCGGCTCGCGGCGCTCGAACCAAAGACCGCGCCCGTTCCCGCCACTTCGTCGCGCAAACCACGCAGAAGCTGAAGAAACGCACCTTTTCAGGGCAAGGTCATGCGCTCACGGCTACAGTCTTCGGCTCTTCGGGAGAGTCAGTCCTTGTTCCGTTTCTTCGAAAAACTTCTACACCCCTACCCCGCCGCCGAACCTCCGCTTCCGCCGCAAGGCTTCTTCGCCTTCCTCTGGGCCTGCACGCAGGGCGTGCGCGGCAAGATCCTCGCGATGGCGGTGCTCACCGCCGTGATGTCGACCTTCGAGGCGCTGCTGTTCGCGCTGCTCGGACGCGTGGTCGACTGGCTCGGCGGCCAGGCGCCCTCGCGCCTGTGGGAAGACCGCGGCACCACGCTCGCCTGGATGGCCGGGCTGCTGGTCGCCAGCATCGCGGTGGTCGCGCTGCAGACCATCGTCAAGCACCAGACGCTCGCGATCAACCTGCCGATGCGGCTGCGCTGGAACTTCCACCGCCTGATGCTGGGCCAGAGCATGGCCTTCTACCAGGACGAGTTCGCGGGCCGCATCACGGCCAAGGTGATGCAGACCGCGCTCGCGGTGCGCGAGACCGTGTTCGTGCTGGCCGATGTGCTGGTGGCGATGGGCGTGTACGTCGCGACCATGATCGTGCTGGTGGGCGTGCTCGACACGCAGCTGATCTGGCCGTTCCTGATCTGGCTGGCCTTCTACATCGGCGCGCTGATCTACTTCGTGCCGCGCCTGGGCGCGGTCGGCAAGGCGCAGGCCGATGCGCGCGCGCTGATGACCGGCCGCGTGACCGATGCCTACACCAACATCGCAACGGTGAAGCTGTTCTCGCACACGCAACGCGAGGCCGGCTTCGCGCGCGACGCGATGCGCGAGTTCATGCACACGGGCTACGGCCAGATGCGGCTGGTGAGCGCCTTCGAGATCGTCAATCACACGCTGAGCATGGGCCTGACCGCCGGCATGGCGGGCACGGCGCTGTGGCTGTGGTCCACCGGCGCGGTCGGCGTGGGCGCGGTGGCCGCGGCCACCGCCATGGCGCTGCGGCTGCAGGGCATGTCGCACTGGATCATGTGGGAGATGACCAGCCTGTTCGAGAACATCGGCACGGTGCAGGACGGCATGAAGACGCTGTCGCGCCCGCGCGCCGTGCTCGATGCGCCGGGCGCGAAGCCGCTCGAGGTGCCGCGCGGCGAGGTGCGCTTCGAGCATGCGAGCTTCCGCTACGGCGCGGCCGGCGGCCGGCGCGTGATCGAGGACCTCACGCTGACCGTGGCGCCCGGCGAGAAGATCGGCCTGGTGGGCCGCTCGGGCGCCGGCAAGTCAACGCTGGTGAACCTGCTGCTGCGCTTCCACGACCTGGAGAGCGGCCGCATCCTGATCGACGGCCAGGACATCGCGCTGGCCACGCAGGATTCGCTGCGCAGCCACATCGGCATGGTGACGCAGGACACCTCGCTGATGCACCGCTCGGTGGCCGACAACATCGCCTACGGCCGCCCCGACGCGACGCCGGCCCAGATCGAGGCCGCCGCGCGCCGCGCCGAGGCGCATGACTTCATCGGCACGCTGGGCGACGCCAGCGGGCGCCGCGGCTACGAGGCCCATGTGGGCGAGCGCGGCGTGAAGCTCTCGGGCGGCCAGCGCCAGCGCATCGCGATCGCGCGCGTGATGCTCAAGGACGCGCCGATCCTGCTGCTCGACGAGGCCACCAGCGCGCTCGACTCCGAGGTCGAGGCCGCGATCCAGCAGAGCCTCTACACGCTGATGGAAGGCAAGACCGTGATCGCAATCGCGCACCGGCTGTCGACCATCGCGGCGATGGACCGGCTGATCGTGCTCGACGAGGGCCGCGTGGTGGAGGAAGGCGACCACCGCACGCTGATGGCCAAGGGCGGGCTCTATGCGCGGCTGTGGGCGCACCAGAGCGGCGGCTTCCTGGGCGACGCGCTCGACGAGGAAGAAGCGGCGCTGGCCTGAAAAGGCGGGATCGGGCAGCCGAACGCAGAAGGAAGACAAAAACTACGCAGAAGTCGCAGAAGGAATTCCAATTTTTGGTCTTCTCTTCTGCGACTTCTGCGTGACCTTCGCGACCTCTGCGTTCGGCTGTCCGCTCCCGCATTCAGACAGGCAACGCCCCCGCCTCGTACTGCGCCACGAACTCCCCGCTCGGCGGAATCGGCTTGATGATGTCGATCAGCACCCCGTTCGGGTCGCTGGTGATGAAGTGGCGCTGGCCGAAGGCCTCGTCGCGCAGCGGCAGCAGCACCGGCAGGCCGGCCGCGGCCAGGCGGTCGTGCACCGCGTCGGGATCGTCCACCTCGAAGTTCAACAGCAGCCCGCCCGCCACCTCGCCTCGGCCCGCGGCGGGAATGGTCTCGTGCCGGCCGTCGAGCACCGCGAGGTTGACCGAGGGCTCCCCCTCCAGTTGCAGGTGCACGTACCAGTCGCTCGTGAACAGCGGCGCGAAGCCGAAGTGGCGCTGGTAGAAGTCCGCCGTGCCGGCGACGTCGTTGGTCATGATGACCGGGTAGTAGCTCGTGACTTTCATGAGGGGGCTCCTTGAGATGGCTGGAACTGACATACAGTCTGTATGTTTGATTGAATATACATACATACAGTCTGCATGTAAATGACCTCCAAGATCATCCGGACCAACAAGGAGCGCACCGAGACCACGCGGCAGGCGCTGACCGAGGCGGCGCGCGCCCTCTTCGTCGACCAGGGCTATGGCCAGACCTCCACGCCCGACATCGTGGCCGCGGCCGGCATCACGCGCGGCGCGCTCTATCACCACTACGCCGACAAGCGCGACCTGTTCCGCCATGTGCTCGAGCAGGAGTCGCGCGCGGTGGCCGCCGAGATCGCGGCCGCCACGCCCGAGGCGCTGGCGCCGCGCGAGGCGCTGCTGGCCGGCAGCGACGCCTACCTGCGCGCGATGACGGTGCCGGGCCGCACCCGGCTGCTGCTGATCGACGGACCGGCCGTGCTCGGCATGGCGGAGATCATGGCGATGGACGATGCGAACGCCGCCCATTCGCTGCGCCAGGGGCTGGCCGAGGCCGGCATGGGCCGCGGCGAGGTCTCGCTCGATGCGCTCTCGCAACTGCTGTCGGCCGCCTTCGACCGCGCCGCGCTCGAGATCGACGCGGGCGCCGATGCCACCGAGGTGCGCGACGCGATGCGCTGGCTGCTGCAACAAGCTCTCGGCGCGGAGGCGCCAGCCAAACCCGCGCCCAGGCGCAAGAACTAGAGCGAGCGCTAGACGATCCCGCGCCCGCCCATGCGCACCGGCCAGCGCGCGACCGTGCCGCGCTGCAGCGATTCGAGCGTGGTCTGCGTGAAGACGTTGATGCTCACGTGGCGCGCGAGATAGCGTTCGAGCACGAGCCCGAACAGGTAGGGGCTGGCGCCCGAGAAGCCCTGTTCGTCCACGCTCAGCGTGCAGGCCACGCCGCGGCCGTAGACCAGCGGCCCATGGCCCGGCAACCGGCGCGTGACCGGCGCGATGCGCGAGCCCACGAGGGCGTCGACCTGCAGCCGCATCGCCTCGTCGTCGCCCGCGACGAACAACCGCAGCATGTCGCGCAGCGCCTGCGCGCCCTCGCGCCGCGGCAGGCCGGCCAGCGGCAGGTGGTTGAAGCCCAGTTGCCGGATCAGCCGCCAGGCGATCTCGCGCTGCGCGAACGGCGGCCGCGGCATGCTCGGCGGGCGCACCAGCCCCACCGCCGACACCGGCATCGACTCTGCCGCCGCGAGGTCGCTGCGGCCGTTGCGCGGCACCAGGCACGGCAGGTCGCGGTTGGTGAGCCAAGCCTGCGCCCACAGGCTGCGCAGGCCCTCGGGGTACGGCGCCTCGTGCTGGTCGACCAGCGACACGAACGCCTCGCTGCCGATGTACGGCGTGCGCGTGCCGTGGCGACGCGCGGTGTCCGACACCAGCCGCGGCTCGCGCCGCAAAGAGAAGTAGCGCCCGTGGTTGCCCTGGTCCTCGTTGAGCGTCTGGTAGAGCGGCCGGAACTGCGTCGGGGCCGTGGTCCCTGGCTGCTGGCCGCTCAGGTGCTCGACCGCGTAGACCTCGAAGTCCAGCGGGCGCGAGCGGTCTGGCACGAGGTGGAACTCGGTGCGCGCGGCATCGAGTTCGATGCGGTCGGTGCGGCGCTGGAACAGGTTGACCACCGGCGTGGCGAACAGCGCGAACTGCGCCGCGTCGACCAGGCTTGGCGCCAGCCCGGGGCTCGCGGGCGATCGCGCGAGCAGCACCACGATCTCGGCCTCGCGCCCCTCGATGCGCGACAGGCCCGGCGCGAGTTGCGTCAGCGTGAAGAAGAGAAAGCGCTCGGGGCAGGCGAAGTATTCGTGCAGCAGGTTGTGGCCATGGAGGCTGTTCCATGCCGGCGGCAGCAGTCCCTCGCCGGGCTCGAGGCCCTCGTGCACCAGCGCCTCGTGCACGACCACGTGCGGACGCTCGCCGAGCCGTCCGGGCGTGCCCGTGACGGTGGCGACGGCCGCGGTGTGCAGCAGCTCGAACAGGTGCGAAGCCAGGCGCGCATCGCCGACCAGGCAGACCGGCAGCCGGTCGAGCCCGGCCAGCGCGGAGGAACCGAGCGGCCCGATCGTGCGCAGGCGCAGCCGCAGCGCGCCGCCGACCTGCACCTGCGGCGGCAGATGGCGCTCGAGCGCCGGCAGGTCGGGCGGCGCGCCCGCGAGGCTGGCCTGCGCGATCTCGATCGGCCACAGCGTCACGGCCTGGCTCGAGCGGAACTCGCAGGGTGTCTGCTCGCCCGGCGCCACCTTCGCATGGAAGGCCGTGCCGCGCGGCACCACGAAGCCGCGCCGCAGGTCGCCCTCGTTCGCGCTCGGGTGCAGCTGCGCCACCGCCATCGAGGGCGTGGGGCTCAGGTAGTGGGGATGCATCACCTCGAGCAGCCGCTGCGTGAAGCGCGGGAACTCGGCATCGAGCTTGATCCGCATGCGCGCCGACAGGAAGCTGAAGGCCTCGATCAGCCGCTCGACGTAGGGATCGGCCACCTCGATGCCCTGCATGCCGAGCCGGTGCGCGATCTTGGGATGGGCGGCGGCGAACTCGGCCGCGGCCTCGCGCATGTAGCCCAGTTCCTGGTTGTAGGCCTCGAGCATTCGGGGGTCCATGGGAGTGCTCCAGGTGTCTCAGCGCGCGGAGGGCGCGACGCTCACGCGGCGCGACTCGAGGTCCAGCGTGCTGTGCACCATGAACTCGAGCGGACAGGGCCGCAGGTCGATCAGCGCATGGATCTCGAAGCGCAGTTCGTTGCCCGCGAGGCCCGCGCCGGCCAGCGGCACGATGCGCAGCGACTGGGCGATCAGGCGCGGCTCGTAGTCGCGGATCGCGCGCCGCAGCATGCGCTCGAGTTCGCTCCAGCGCCGCTGCGACGCGGGGCCGCCCGCGAACGCCGGCAGGCCGAAGTTCAGCGTGGAAGCCGCGGCCAGCGCATGGCGCGCGCGGTCGATGCGGTCCTCGGCGCTGGTGGTGTCGAGCAGGATGGAGAGGTCGCGCCGCACGATCTCGCGCAGGCGCGCGGGGCTCGCCGCGACGTCGGACATGGCGTCGCGCCGCTGGCTCGGCGCCTCGTCGCGCAGGCGGTCGAACAGCGTGGGCAGCAGCCACGCATGCGGGCGCCGCGCGGGCGCGAAAGCCGCTCGCGCCACGCGCGCGCCGGGATGCACGGGATCGATGGAATCGTCGGACATGGTCGCTACCTCCGCCAAGGCCGCCGAGTGTGGCGGCGCCCGCGATGCGGCAGTGCAAACAATGGTCACGCCGCCGCGCGCGGGGCCAGACAGGCCCGCGAAGCGGGAGATATGTCATGACCGGCCCCGCAAGTCCTACAGAACCCGCCGCCCCTCGCCGACACCTCCCGCACCCCTTGCGCCGCGATGCTGACCCCATCGTCAACAACGTGGAGTGCTCGCGGTGAATTCCATCATCTACATCGTCGGTCTGGTCGTCGTCATCGTGGCCGTGCTTTCGTTCTTCGGCCTGCGCTGAAAGACGTCAGTCCCCCTCGAACCATCCACACGCCAGAAAGAACGGGGCCGCCACGCGGCCCCGTTTCGCTTTGGGACGCCGGGCATAATCCGCGCGCTGAGCCGCCCTCGGCCGAGGGCGCATTCGCCGGCACCGAGCCGGCCCCGCCTCCGTTCGCGAAGGGACGCTGTTGACCACCACCGCACTGCGCGAGACCCCAGACTTTTCCGATGCGGTGATCACCGAGGCGATCCGATGGGCCGAGCAGAACGGCCCGCTCGACGACGCGCAGGCCATGCGCATCGCCGCGCAGGCGCCGCACACGCCGGCACGCATCGCCGAACGTGCACGCCTGCTCGGCGAACGACTGGGCCTGCAGGCCGAACTGCGGCGCGCGCGCCAGTGGTCGCCCTGGGTGCTGCTCGGGCTCGTGGCCCTCATCGTCGTCGCCGGCCTCGCGCTCGCTGGCAACGTGGTGGGCGGCAGCGAACGCCACATCAACGTGATCGTCGCGCTCGTGAGCCTGCTCGGCGTGCACCTGCTGACGCTGCTGCTGTGGCTGCTCGGGCTGTGGCTGCCGCTGGCCTCCTTCAGCGCGGCGTCGCTGGGCTGGATCTGGCTCTCGCTGACCGCGCGCGTGGCCGGCGGCCGGCATGGCCAGGCGCCGCTGCTGGTGCGCGCCACCACGGGCCTGCTGGGTCGCGCGAAGCTGCTGCCCTGGGCCTTCGGCATCGTGAGCCACGGCATCTGGTCGCTGTCCTTCGCGGTGGTGCTGGCGGCGATGCTGTTCGCGCTGGCCTTCCGCAGCTACACGCTGAGCTGGGAGACCACCATCCTCGATCCGGCCTTCTTCGTGCGCGCGGTCGATGCGCTGGGCTGGGCGCCGTCGAAGCTGGGCTTCCCGGTGCCCGATGCCGCCACCGTGCTGGCCGCCGTGCCGCCGGCCTCGGGCCAGCGCACCTGGGCGCTGTGGCTCACGGGCTGCATCCTGACCTACGGGCTGCTGCCGCGCCTCGTGCTGCTGGGCTGGAGCGCCGCCGTGTGGCGCCTGCGCCGCCAGGCACTGCGGCCCGCGCTCGACGCGCCCTACTACCGCCAGCTCGCGGCCCGCTTCGCGGCGCTCGCGCCCAGCGCCATCGTCGATGCCGATCCGGGCCGCCGCGCGCGCGAGGCGCCCGTGGGCCTCGCGCCCTCGGACCTGCGCGACCTGCGCGTGCTGGTCGGCTTCGAGCTGCCGCCCGACATCGCCTGGCCGCCCGAAGGCCTGCCCGCGGACCTGCGGCTCGAGCGCATCGACGGCAGCGCCCCCGAGCGCCGCGCGCTGCTCGACCGCCTCGCGCTCGCGCGGCCGCGCAGCGTGGTGCTGGCCTGCCGCGCGGCCGCGAGCCCCGATCGCGGCACCGAGCGCTTCGTGCGCGACCTGCTCGCGCACAGCGGCGAATGCCGCCTGTGGCTGATCGCCGAGGGCGGCAACGAAGGCCCGGCGATCGCGCGCTGGCTCGCCTGGCTGCGCGACGCCGGCCTCGAGCGCGTGGCCGCGGACACCTCGCTCGCCGAGCTGCTGGGCGCCATCGACAGCGTCGCATCATGAGCGACCCGATCCGCATCGCCGTCGTCGGCCACACCAATGCCGGCAAGACCTCGCTGCTGCGCACGCTCACGCGGCGCATCGATTTCGGCGCGGTGTCCGACCGCCCCGGCACCACGCGCCATGTCGAGTCGGTCGACCTCGAGATCGACGGCCGCCCCGCCGTGCGCTTCTACGACACGCCGGGCCTCGAGGACGCGGTGGCCTTGCGCGAGCACCTCGCGCGCATCGATCCCGCGGGCCAGGCCACGCCGCCCGAGCGCATCCGCCGCTTCCTGCAGGGCCCCGAGGCGCACGGCGCCTTCGAGCAGGAGGCCAAGGTGCTGCGCGCCATGCTCGACATCGACGCCGCCTTCCTCGTGATCGACGTGCGCGAACCGGTGCTGCCCAAGTTCCGCGACGAGATCGAGCTGCTCAACGCCTGCGCGCGGCCGGTGCTGCCGGTGCTCAACTTCGTGCGCGACGCGGCCAGCCGCGAGGCCGCCTGGAAGGAACTGCTCTCGGCCTACGGCCTGCACGTGCAGGTGCGCTTCGACGCGGCGGCGCCCTTCGTGGGCGCCGAGCGCGATCTCTATGGCGACCTCGCGACGCTGCTGCGCGACCGGCGCGAACTACTGCGCGGCGTGGCCGACGCGCTCGAGGCCGAGGCCGCGGCGCGGCGCCGCGCGGCCGCCGCGCGCGTGGCCGAGTTGCTGGTCGACGCCACCGCGCTGCGGCGCAGCGTGCCGGCCGCCGAGTTCGCCGATCCCGCGCGCCGCGACGCGCTGGTCGCCGCGCTGCGCAGGACCGTGTTCGACAAGGCGCAGCGCTGCGCCGACGACCTGCTCGCGCTCTACGGCTTCCGCCAGGGCGACGCGGCCGAGGCGCCGCTGCCGATGATCGAGGGCCGCTGGGCGCTCGACTTCTTCAATCCCGAGGCGATGAAGGACGCCGGCCTGCGTCTGGGCAAGGGCGCGGCCATCGGCGCCGCGGTCGGCGCGGTGGCCGATCTCGCGGTGGCCGGCCTCTCGCTCGGCGCCGGCGTGGCGCTGGGCGGCGCCATCGGCAGCGCGGTGTCGCAGGGCTGGGGCCCGCTGGGCCGCAAGCTCGCGAACAAGCTGCGCGACGTGCACGAGCTCACCGTGGAAGACGGCGTGCTGTTCACGCTCGCGGCCTGGCAGCTGCAGCTCGCGCGCGCGCTCGAGCGCCGCGGCCATGCGGCCACGCAGCGCATCGAGGCGGTGGACGGCGGCGCCGACGCGCCCGGTGAAGCCATCGCCGCCGCGCTGCGTGCCGCGCAGCCGGCGCGCAGCCATCCCGAATGGGAGAGCGGCCAGGGCGCGGCCGGTGCCTTGCAGTCGGTGCGCGCGCTGTGGCGTCCCGCGCCGCAGCGCGAAGCGCTGGTGGCGACGCTCGCGGGGCTGCTGCAGGGCGGCTTCGAGGCCTGAGCCCGAGCCGCGCTCAGTCCAGCAGATCCTCCAGCCGCAGCGGCAGCCGCCGCAACCGCTTGCCCGTGGCATGGAACACCGCGTTCACGATCGCGGGCGCCACGCCCACCATCGCGACCTCGCCGAGCCCCTTCACGCCGAGCGCGTTGAAGCGCGTGTCGGGCTTGCCGACGAAGCCGACCTCGATGCGGCCGATGTCGGCCGCCACCGGCAGCACGTACTCGGCCAGGTCGGCGTTGAGGAAGCCGCCATGGCGCGGATCGACCTCGCTGGCCTCGCGCAGCGCGGCGCCGATGCCCCAGACCACGCCGCCCTCGACCTGGCTGCGCGCGGTGCGCGGACTCGCGACCGCGCCGCAGTCGGCCACGCTCACCACCCGCGGCACGCGGATGCGGCGCGTGGTCGGCTCGATGCGCACCTCGACGAAATGCGCGATGAAGCTGAAGCCCACGTAATCGGGATAGACCGGCCCGGCCGCGGCCGGCAGCCCGCCCGTGAGCCGGCCATAGACCTGCTCGGGCTGGCCGGGCGCGCGACGCCGGCTCTCGGCCTCGGCCTGCGCGCGGCCCGAGGCACGCAGCAGTTCGAGCGCGGTGGCGTTCGCGCCCGCGCCGGGCGCACGGGTGCGCAGGTCCTCCATCAGCCGCTGCGCCGCCTCCTGCACCGGCGGCAGCGCGGTCGCGGTGCCCCAGGAGCCGGCGGTCAGGTGCTGCGGCGCGGCGCCGGTGTCGCCGAGGGCAATCTCCACCGCGGCCACCGGCGCGCCGAGCACGCGCGACACGGTGAGCGCGATCGCGGTGCGCATGCCCTGCCCCATCTCGTGGCCGCCCACCGCCACGCGCACGCGGCCGTCGCCGGCCAGGCTCACGGTGGCGAAGGCCGGCGCCATCGCGGCCTTGTAGGCGCCCACGGCCACGCCCCAGCCGATGCGGCTGCCGTCGGCGGCGCGCATCGAGCCCGGCGCCATGTCGCGCCGCGCCCAGCCGAAGGCCTCGCTGCCCTGCACCAGGCATTCGGCCAGGTGGCGCGAGGAGAAGGGCTTGCCGCTCAGCGGATCGACCGCGGTGTCGTTGGCGAGCCGGAAGGCCACCGGGTCGCGGCCCAGCAGGCAGGCCATCTCGTCGACCGCGCTCTCGAACGCGAAGGCGGCCGGATGCTCGAAGGGCGCGCGCATGTAGCCGGGCGTCTGCACGTCGGTGCGCACCAGCCGGTCGCGGCCGAGGAAGTGCTTCACGCCGTACAGCCGCGAGGTGATCTCGCTGCCGCTCGAGGGAAAGAGGTCGTGGCGCGAGGTCTGCTGGTCGATGTCGTGCACCGCCGCGACCAGCCGGCCCTCGCGGTCCGCGCCCAGGCGCACGTGATGCCGGCTCGCGGGCCGGAAGCTGGCGTTGTGGAACAGCTGCGCGCGCGTCAGCACCAGCTTGACGGGACGGCCGAGCTCGCGCGCGGCGATCGCCACCGCCGCAGTGTGCGACTGCAGCGAGTTCTTCTGGCCGAAGCCGCCACCCAGCGTGGGCGAGAGCACGCGCACGCGCGCCGGCTCGATGCCGAGCTGCTTCGCGAGGCCGTGGCGCACGCCCTCGGCGTTCTGCGTGGGCTCGCGCACGGTCAGCACGCCCTCGTTCCATTCGGCCACGGTCGCGATGATCTCCATCGGGTTCTGGTGCTTGATCGGCAGCTCGTAGCGCGCCTCCACCGTGAAGGCCGCCGCGGCCAGCGCGGCCTCGGCATCGCCCACGCGGCGGTCGGCGAACATGGGCTGCGGCAGCAGCGCGGACTGGGCCTGCGGCTGCGCGTCGGACGCGTCGATGCCCGCGACGAAGGGCTGGGCCTCGTAGCGCACTTCCACCAGGGCCGCTGCCTCGCGCGCGGCTTCGAGCGTGTCGGCGACCACCATCGCGACGGTCTGGCCGCGGTAGGCGATCTGCGCCGAGCGCAGCGGATAGAAGCTCTGGAAGCCGAAGCCGCCGCCCATCAGGAAGCCGCCCGATTCGAAGGCGCCGATGTTCTGGTGCGTGTAGACCTTGCGCACGCCGCGCACGCGCTCGGCGACGCCGGTGTCGATGCGCGCCACGCTGCCGCGCGCGATGCGCGACGGCACCAGCGCGGCATGCAGCAGGCCGGCGCGCGCATCGTCGGCCGCATAGCGGGTGGCGCCGCGCACCTTGTCGTGCGCATCGACGCGCTCGGCGCCGGGCCGCGCGCCGCGTTGGGGGTTCTGGATCGTGGTTGCCATCGTTCAGCTCCTGTCCCGGGCCAGCATCAGCGCGTCGGTCACCGTCTCGATGCCGAGCGCCACCTTGAAGCCGTTGTGTTCGAGCGGCTTCGCCTGCGCGAACGCGATCTCGGCCGCGCGCCGCGCCGCGGCCTGCGTGAAGGGCCGCCCGATCAGGCTGCGCTCGGCCTCGAGCGCGCGCCACGGGTGCGTGGCCACGCCGCCGAGCGCGATGCGCGCGTCGACCACGCGGTTGGCGCGCAGGTGCAGGCCCACCGCCGCCGAAGCCAGCGCGAAGGCATAGGACTCGCGGTCGCGGATCTTGTGGTACGTGGAGGCCCGCCCCGCCGGCGTGCGCGGCACGCGGATGCGCACGATCAGCTCGTCGGCCGCGAGCACGGTCTCGAGGTGCGGCGTGGCGCCGGGCGCGCGGTGCAGCTCGCGCACGGCCACCGTGCGTTCGCCGCGCGGGCTCAGCGTGTCGACCTGCGCATCGAAGGCCGCGAGCGCCACCGCCCAGTCGCCCGGGTAGACCGCCACGCAGGCCTCGCTGCCGCCGAGCACCGCATGGCCGCGGTTCACGCCGGCCAGCGCCGCGCAGCCGCTGCCGGGCACGCGCTTGTTGCAGGCGAACTCGGGGCCGCCGCGGAAATAGGCGCAGCGCGTGCGCTGCAGCAGGTTGCCGCCCACGCTCGCCATGTTGCGCAGCTGCTGCGAAGCCGCCTTCCACAGCGATTCCGACAGCGCGGTGAACTCGCGCTGCACCACGGGATGCTCGGCCACGTCGCTCATCGCGGCGAGCGCGCCGATGCGCAGCTCGGCCCGGTCGCTGGCGTCGATCTCGCGCAGGCCCTCGATGCGGCCGATGTCGACGACCGTGGCCGGCGCTTCCACGCCGAGCTTCATCAGGTCGAACAGGGTGGTGCCGCCCGCGAAGTAGCGCGCGCCGGGCTGGCTGCGCGAGAGCAGCTGCACGGCCTCGGCGCTGCTGCGCGGCCGGTGGTAGGCGAAGTCATGCATGGCGGCGGCCCTCCATGGCTTCGGTCTCGGCGCGCATGCGCGGAGCGGCATCGCGGATCGCCTCGAGGATGCCGGCGTAGGCACCGCAGCGACAGAGGTTGCCGCTCATGTACTCGCGGATCTGCGCCTCGCTGGTGGCGTGGCCCTCGCGCACGCAGGCGATGGCGGCCATCACCTGGCCCGGCGTGCAGTAGCCGCACTGCAGCGCGTCGTGGTCGACGAAGGCCTGCTGCATCGGATGCAGCGTGCCGTCGGGCGCGGCGATGCCCTCGATGGTGGTGACGGCGCAGCCGTCGGTCTTCACGCCCAAGGTGAGGCAGGAGGCGACGCGCCGGCCGTCGAGGTGCACGGTGCAGGCACCGCACTGGCCGTGGTCGCAGCCCTTCTTGGCGCCGGTGAGGCCGAGCTGCTCGCGCAGCACGTCGAGCAGCGAGGCGCGCGGCTCGAGCTGCAGCGCATGCGGCTGGCCGTTGATGACGACGCGGGTGTCGATGCGCGGCGGCGCGGGCGCGGCCGTGGCCTCCTGCGCGCTCGCCAAACCGGTGCCCGCGGCACCGGCGGCGCCGGCCGCGGTGCTCATCATGAAGGTGCGGCGGCTCAGCGCGGGCGCGCCGGTGCCGGGGGATGGGGTGGGGTTCATCGTGGCGTCCTTTCTTCTTCTGCTCAGACCTCGCGCCCGATGCGCGCATCGAGCGACAGCCGGCCGCCGCCGCGCGCCAGCAGGCACAGCGCGATGAAGAACAGCATCAGCGGGTATTCGAAGCCGCGGTCGATCCACGGGAAGGTCGGGCCCATCACGTAGCAGATGACCAGCATCTGCACCGCGACCATCGCGGCAACCACGCGCGTGAACAGGCCGGCCGCCAGCATCAGCCCGCCCACGCCCTCGAGGAGGGCGACGAACCAGCCGAGCAGCTCGGCGCCCGGCAGGTGCAGCACGTTGGCGATCAGGTTGACCGAGCCCTTCATCGGGTCGGCCATGCTGCCGTGGCTGCGGCCCAGCAGCTTGGGCAGGCCGTGGGTCACGAGCATCAGGCCGAACGCCAGGCGCAGCAGCGCGTAGCTCAGCGGCTCGAAGCGGTCATAGGTGCCGCGCAGGCGCGGAAAGATCAACTGCATGGGGGTCGCTCCTCGGAAGGAAAAGGTGACGAGGCGCGGCGGGATGGCCGGCGCGCTGGCAGTCTCTCTGTTCTGCATTGGCGAATAAATATGCGAATTTCGTCAATACAATTCAACACAAGCCAACAATCTGCCGAGCTCATTCCATGGACCGCTTCGATGCCATGCGCCTGTTCACCCGCATCGTGGAGCTCGGCAGCTTCACGCAGGCCGCGGCCGCGCTCGAACTGCCGCGCGCCACCGCCACCCATGCGATCAAGGAGCTCGAGGCCCGGCTGCAGGTGCGCCTGCTCGAGCGCACCACGCGCCAGGTGCGCACCACGGTCGACGGCCAGGCCTACTACGAGCGCTGCCGCCACCTGCTGCTCGAACTCGAGGACGCCGAGTCCTCGCTCGCGCAGCTCGCGGTCAATCCGCGCGGGCGGCTGCGCATCGACATCCATGGCGCGGCCGCCAACGACATCGTGCTGCCGCGCATCGGCGACTTCCATGCGCGCTATCCGAACATCGTGCTCGCCGTGGGCAGCGGCGACCGGCTCGTGGAGCTGGTGCGCGAGGGCGTGGATTGCGTGGTGCGCGCGGGCGAGCCCAAGGACTCCTCGCTGGTCACGCGCCGGCTCGCGCTGCTGCCGCAAGTGACCTGCGCGAGCCCGGCCTACCTGGCCGAACGCGGCACGCCGCTGACACCGGCCGACCTGCTGGGCCAGCGGCACCTGGCGGTGAACTTCTTCTCGTCCTCGCGGCCCGACCACTTCCCCTACCTGTTCGAGGTGAACGGGCGCGTCGAGCAGGTCGTGCTGCCCGACTGGATCAGCGTGAACAACGCCGACAGCTACAAGACCTGCGCCGAGCAGGGCTGCGGGATCATCCAGGTGCCGCGCTATCACATCGAGCGCCAGCTGCGCGCCGGCACGCTGGTGGAGATCCTCGCCGACACGCCCTGCCCGCCGATGGTCTATTCGGTGCTCTACCCGCAGCACCGGCTGCTGTCGCCGCGCGTGCGGGTGTTCGTGGACTGGGTGACGGCGCTCTATGCGGAGCGCTTCGGGGCGCTGACGTAGCGGCCATGCCGTGGAACCGCGCCGCGCCGACAGGCATGGCTGCGGCATCCGGGCCGGCCGCTCATTCGTCGTCCGACAGCTGCGCCAGCTTGACGCGCAAGGTCTCGCGCTCGCGATCGAACAGCAGCGGAAGCACCAGCCATTGCTCGTAGAGCGTGGCGATCCAGCAGCAATAGCCGCTGTCGGGCCGATGCGCCTCCAGGCGCTCGAAGCACTGATGGATGTCGAGCATGTGGGCCGGTTCATGGCGGCCGATCCACGCGAGCGCGCGGATCGCCGCACAGGTCGACCAATCGGCGGGACCGAGCATCGCGCAGAGCAGCAGCTCGCGCCGCCGCGAACCCTGCCAGCCCTCGTCAACCTGCGCCAGGACCTGCGCCGCGACCATCTGCACGCGCGGTAGCCAGGCCAGCGCCTCGGTGCCCGCCGGCAGCGCGGGTGGATGCACCATGCAGGCCAGCACCTCGAGCGAACGGTCTTGCCCCGAAGCGGGACCGAGAGCCAGCGCCGCGTGGCTGGCGGCGGCCCAGTTGGCATCCGGTTCGTAGGGCATCCGGGCCAGCCCGGCAATGCGTTCGAGCACCTCCGGCGCGGGCGCCGGCAATGCCGGGCTCGCATCGGTGCCGTCGTAGCGCCACAGCGAATGTGCCACCGGACCGGCCGGCTCCCGCGGATCGGGATGCGGGATGCCGTCGACCCGCACCGTCAGGGTCACGGGCTGATCCAGTGCCGCCAGCGCGAGCGTGAAAGCCAGGGCATTGGAAGGCGCCTCGATCAAGGACAGGCTCATCGACAAACGATTCGGCCGGGACGGCTCGGTGCTGTTGCCGGCCGGCGGGGCGGCCCGAAGCGACGCGAGCAGCTTGCGCAGCGTGTTGGCGCTCGCATCCTCCGGCTCGGGCAGCCTGTCGAACGCGGTATGCCAGAGCCGCTGCGCCCGCGCATTGCCTGCCTGGGCGGCTGCGAGGACGCGGTCGATCCACTGCGCGTCGCCCGTCAGCTTCCATTGGCAATACCACTGCGAGGCCTGCGCCCAGTCATGATCGGCCTCCTGCGCAAGCACATGGTCGTACCCCTGCAGCGCCTGTGCCCAGTCCTGGTTCTCGAGCCAGCCATCGGCCATCTCGAGAAAGGTGCTGAGCTCTTGCGGGTCGAACGCGATCGCGCGGCGAAAGGCCTGCTCGGCCTCGGGCATGCGCCGCTGCTGGCGCAGCACCAGGCCGATCGCCGTCGCCACATGCCAGTCGGACGCTTCGGCCAATGGCCCGGCCAGCCGCAGCGCATCGTCGAACAGGCCGGCGCGCCGCAGGAAGCCGATCCGCAGCATGCGCCACTGCGCCTGGAACTCGTCCGCCGGCGCGATGCGCGCCAGCACCCGTGCCCAGCGCTGCATCGACCAGAGTCGGCGGGCGCTGCTGAGTCGGGCTTCGGAAGACTGCGTCAGCATCGCCTTGGCCAGGCGCATCTGCAGCCCGACGGAGAGCGACTCGATCGCCCCCGCGGGCTCGAGCCACTCGAGCAGCCAGGCACTCAGCCTGCCCGCGCCCTCGGGTTCCGACTGCACGATCTCCACCACGAGTTCGGTGGCCTCCTCCAGCCGGCCATCGCGCCGCCAGAGCCATGCCCGCAAGGCCTCGGGGCCCGCGTACCTTTGCTGTTCAGGAGGCAGCAGCGTCTCGGCGGCACCGCTGCCCGCCTTGTGCGCATAGCGCCCGGCCAAGGCCAGCGAGTCCGCATCGGTCGGCGCCATCAGCAGCAGATTGCCCAGGTGCTGCGCGCCATGCGCGAGTTCGCCGTCCATCTCGAGTGAGTTGCGCGCGATCCATCGTTCGAACTCGAAGGTGCCGGCGCGAAGTTCCACCGCGCCGCTTTCCTTCGGCACCGCGTCCACCGCGTTCCGCGGCGCGACGCGACCGCCGATCCAGCGTTTCCACCATGACATCGCCTTGTTCTCCCTCGATTGCACATCGCGCACATCGCGCAGGACATTGCCTGGCCTCGGCCATCGAGCGCGAATGTACCGGACGCAAAACACTCCTTCGATGGACGCCGCCGCATGGCCGCGCATCCGCGTTGAAAGCGGCACGCAGGCCGGTGCTCGGCGAGCGGATCGGAGGCTTCATGGCGCCACGATGTCGCTGCCGCGGGCCGTGGCACCAGTCATGGTTCCGTCATGGGTCAAACCTAGCATCCGGCGGCCTTCTGGCCATATCCAACACGCAAAAAACAACCATGACCTCAAAGCTTCCCGCACCCGCCCCCCGTCCCCTGCGTGCCGCCTTCGCCGCGCTCGGTGGCAGCCTCGTCATCGCCGCCTGCGGCGGTGGTGGTGGCGGTGCCATCGTCCCGGTGTTCCCGCCCGCCCCCGCGCCGGCACCCGCGCCCGCCCCGGCGCCCACGCCGCTGGGCACGCTCGACGGCTCGGTGCCGCTGGTGATCGGCCACCGCGGCCTGCCCGGCCTGTTCCCGGAGGAAACCCAGAAGGCCTACGAAGCGGCCGCCGATGCCGGCGCCGATTCGCTCGAGACCGACCTGCACCTGACCAAGGACTGCGTGCTGGTCGCGCGCCACAACCCCTGGCTCAGCGACAACACCGACATCGCCGACGTCGCCAAGACCAACGCCACCGTGAACGCGCGCAAGCGCACCGTGCCCGGCGTGCTGGTCGACGTGAAGTACCCGCCGATCGAGGCCAACGGCCCCAAGCAGTACCTGAGCGACCTCACCGATCCCAAGGATCCGAAGTCGGTGCTCAAGTCGCTGATCGTCGACGGCGAGGACCACACCAACGACTGGTCCATCACCGACTTCACGCTGGCCGAGCTCAAGCAGTGGATCCACGGCACCACCTACGACGCGAAGGACGAGCGCCCGACCGATCTCAACGGCAAGCTGCCGATCCTGAGCTTCCAGGAAGTGATCGACATCATGCGCGCCAAGGCCAAGGCCACCGGCCGCACGATCACCGTGTATCCGGAAACCAAGAACCCGATCTGGAACAACGCCCAGGCGATCGCCAACGGCTGCGGCCCGGCCGGCAGCCATCCGCTGGAAGACGCGCTGCTCAAGGCGATGAACGCCAACGACCTGAACCGCAAGGACGCGCCGATCTTCGTGCAGAGCTTCGACCCGGTGAGCCTCAAGTACCTGCGCTCGGCCGGCCTCAAGGCACGCGCGGTGCAGCTGGTGGACGGCAACGCCATCGACTTCAAGACCGGCGAGATGATCTACGTCACCAACGACGTCTACACCTTCGTCGACGGCCGCCCCTACAGCTGGACGCTCGCGGGCGACCCGCGCTGGTTCGGCGCGATGCTCACCCCGGCCGGCCTGGCCGAGGTGAAGACCTATGCCGACGGCATCGGCCCGTGGAAGCCGCAGGTGATGGCCCACACCATCGTGCCGTTCAAGGCCGGCGGCACGCTGGCCGACGTGAACACGATCAAGCCCACCGCGCTGATCGCCGACGCCCACAAGGCCGGCCTGTTCGTGCACAGCTACACCTTCCGCAACGAACAGAAGTACCTCGCGGGCGTGTTCAAGAAGGACCCCAAGGCCGAGTACCTCGCGTACTTCCGCGCCGGCATCGACGGCGTGTTCTCGGACTTCGCGAACACGGCCTTCGCCGCGCGCCAGGACTACCTGAAGGAAACCGGCCGCTGAGCCGGCAGGCGGCACGGCATGTACCCGGGCGAACGACTCAACGGGTACAGCCACCTGCTCGGCCTGCTGCTCGCCCTGCCGGCGGCCGTGCTGCTGCTGGCCAAGACCCTGCCCACGGGCGACCCGGCGAAGATCGCCGGCTCGCTCGTGTTCTCGCTCTCGGCGGTCGCGCTCTACGCGGCCTCCACCCTGTTCCACAGCACGCGCGGCCGGCTCAAACGCCTGTGGGAGTGCGCCGACCACTGCGCGATCTACCTGCTGATCGCCGGCACCTACACCCCGTTCGCGCTGGTGATGCTCGAAGGCGCCTGGGCCTGGCTGCCGCTGCTGGCGATGTGGGGCGCGGCCGCGGTCGGCATCCGGCGCGAGCTGATGGCCGCGCGCGGCGCGCCCGTGAAGCCCTCGCTGCCGCTGTACATCGGCATGGGCTGGCTCGCGATCGCCGCGGCCGTGCCGCTGGCGATGCAGCTCGAGGGCGGCGGCCTCGCATGGCTGCTGATCGGCGCCGTGCTCTACACCGCGGGCACGGTCTTCTACCGCAACCGCCGCGGCTTCCGGCACGCGCATGCCGTGTGGCACCTGTTCGTGCTCGCGGGCACGGTCAGCCACTACGTGGCGGTGGGCTGGTTCGTGCTGTAACCCGGCCTCTTACTCTTCGCTGGTCCACTCCACCTGCACGCCCAGGCTGCGCAGGTTCTCGACGAAGCGCGGATGCGCGCGACGGATCGGCGTGGCGTTGCGGATCTCGGAGCGGCCCTCGATGCTCGAGGCCACCATGAAGAGCGCGATCGCCACGCGGATGATGTAGGGGCTCTCGACCACCGCGGGCACCAGCGGCGCACCGCCGAAAGTGATGAGCCGGTGCGGGTCGGACGAGAACACATGGGCGCCGAATTTCGAGAGCTCGCCGGTCCAGCCCAGCGCGCCGTCGTAGACCTTGTTCCAGAACATCGCGTTGCCCTGCGCGCGCACGCCCAGCGCGATGAAGATCGGCAGCAGGTCGACCGGAAAGTACGGCCAGGGCGCGGCCTCGACCTTGGTCAGCACGTTGGCGGTGAACGGCGTCTGCACCTTGAGCGGCCCCGAGCGCACGGCGCGCGACCAGCCGTCCTCGTGCACGATCTGCACGCCGAACTTGGCGAAGGTGCGGTCGATCAGCGGGAAGTTGGCCGGCGCGCTGTTGCGCACCACCACGTCGCCGCCGGTGATGGCGCCGAGCGCGAGGAAGGTGGTGATCTCGTGGAAGTCCTCGTCGAAGCGGAACTCGCCGCCGCCCAGCGCATGGCCGCCATGCACCGTGAGGCGCGAGGTGCCGATGCCGTCGATGCGCGCGCCGATCATGGCCATGAAGCGGCAGAACTCCTGCACGTGCGGCTCGGAAGCCGCGTTGGTCAGGGTCGAGGTGCCCTCGGCGCCGACCGCGCACAGCACGAAGTTCTCGGTGGTGGTGACCGAGGCGTAGTCGAGCCAGTGGTCGGTGGGCACCAGGCGCCCGGCGGTGCGCACCAGCAGCGAGCCCTCGGCGCGCTCGACCTGGCCGCCGAAGCTGCGGAACACCTCCACGTGCGGATCGATCTCGCGCACGCCCAGGGTGCAGCCCTTGACGTTGTCCTCGAGCCGCGCCACGCCGAAGCGCGCCAGCAGCGGCGGTACCAGCATGATCGAGGAGCGCATCTCCTCGGGCAGCCGGTGGGCGGCGGCGTCGAACACGGTGTCGCGGTGGTGCAGCGCGAGCGTGCCGGTGGCGTGGTCGAGCTGCACCTCGCTGCCCAGCGTGCGGAAGATGTCGAGGATCTTGCGCACGTCGGTGATGTCGGGCACGCCATGCAGGCGCAGCGGCTCGCGCGTGAGCAACGTGGCGCAGAGGATCGGCAGCACCGCGTTCTTGTTGGCCGACGGCGTGATGCGGCCGCGCAGCGGCGTGCCGCCGTGGACGATGAGATTGGACATGTGTGTGTGGGACCCCTGTATGGGGTGAATGATAGGCGGCGCTAGGCCTCGTGGCCCGGCGTGCGGCGCGGAATCCAGTGGGCCAGCACGCCGGCCGCGGCGAAGGCGAGCCCGCCCGTGACCGCGATGCCCGCGGCCAGCGAGAGGCTGCCCGCGAGGAAGGACAGCAGCGCCGGCCCGCAGGAGGCGCCGATGTCGGACATCAGCCGCCACACGCCGAGGAAGTGCGCGCGGCCATGGCGCGGCGAATGGTCGGCGCCCAGGGTCATGATCATTCCCGAGCCGATGCCGTTGCCGAAGCCGATCGCCAGCGCCGCGACCAGCAGCGTGGCGGCGCCCGTGGTCAGCGGCATCAGCAGCATCGCGAGCCCCATGATCAGCATCGAGGGCACCGCGACCCAGCGCCGGCCCTTCTGGTCCATCACCTTGCCGGCCGGGTAGAACACCAGCATGTCGATGCCGCCGGCCATGCCGTAGATCAGCGAGGCCACCGAGGGAGCGAGCGCGAGGTGGTCGGCCCACAGCGGGATCACGGCCTGGCGCGAGGCGCGCACCGCGCTGACCAGGGTCACGGCGATGCCCAGCGTGAGGAACACGCGGCGGTGATCGCGCAGGGTCGAGACGATGGTGGGCTTCGCGGGCGCGGCCTGGCCCGGCGGCACGGGCGGAAGTTCGAGGTCCGGGATGCGCGCGCCCAGGATGGCCGCGCCGGCCACCGCCACGATGCCGAGCACGTAGGCCGCCATCAGGCCGAAGAAATGCACCGCGCCGGCCGCCAGGAAGGGTCCGATGAACATGCCGATGCGCATCACGCCGCCCAGCGTGGACAGCGCCCGCGCGCGGTACTCGACCGGCACCGCCTCGCTCATGTAGCTCTGGCGCGCGAGGTTGTAGACCGCCTGCGACATGCCGACCATGAAGCAGCCGAGCGCGAACAGGCCCAGGTGCGAGGTCCACACGCACAGCGCCATGCCGAGCGCGCTCCAGGCGCCGGCCGCGACGATGGCCCAGCGCTCGCCCCAGCGCATGGTGATCATCGAGGCCGGGATGTTGTTGAGCAGCGAGCCGATGCCGATCAGCGCCATCACCAGCGCCGCCATCGGCACCGAGGCGCCGAGCTCGCGCGCCGTGAGCGGCACGATCGGCAGGATCGCGCCCTCCCCGATGCCGAACAGCAGCGAGGGGCCGAAGGCCGGCACCGCGATGCGCCACAGCGAGAACGGGGCCTGGGAGGAGGACGAGGAGGTGGAGACGGCGGGCGGGGACGACATGCGGCGGGGGCTCTGGCTGGATGCCCTGGCCGCGCGGGGCGCGCAAGGCGCCGGCATTGTCCCGCCGATGGCGCGCGGGCGCAGGCGCGCCGCGCAGTGCCCGATGGGGCGGGTACGGCATTGCGGCCCGGGGCAGCGCGAACGCTCAGCCCCGCATCGCGTTCGCCACGATGCGCACCGCCGAGGCCACCACGTCGTTGCGCGTCTTCGCGCCCTTGTCGCCCGGGAAGGTCAGGTACACCGCGAGCACCAGCGGCGCGCCCGAAGCCGGCCACAGCACGCCGACGTCGTTGTTGGTGCCGTAGTCGCCCGCGCCGGTCTTGTCGCCCACGGCCCAGCCGGCCGGCACGCCGGCCAGGAAGCGCTCCTTGCTGGTGGTGTTGCCGCGCAACCAGGCCTCGAGCCGCGCGCGCTGCGGCGCGGCCAGCGCATCGCCGAGCACCAGCCGCTGCACGCTGGCGGCCATCGCGGCCGGGCTGGTGGTGTCGCGCGGATCGCCGGGGATGGCGCTGTTGAGCTCGGTCTCCCAGCGGTCGAGGCGGAACACCGTGTCGCCGATGGAGCGCGCATAGGCCGTGACGCCGGCCGGCCCGCCGAGCTGGTGCAGCAGCAGGTTGGCCGCGGCGTTGTCGCTGTACTGCAGCGTGGCGGCGCACAGCTCGGCCACGGTCATGCCGTCGGCCAGGTGCTTCTCGGTGATCGGCGAGTTCGGCAACAGGTGGGCGCGGGTGTAGCTCAGGCGGCGCTCGAGCAGCGCCGGTTCCTGCGCGGTGCCGCGCTGCAGGATCGCGGCCGCGAGCATCAGCTTGAAGGTGCTGCACATCGGAAACAGCTCGTTGCCGCGGTGCGCGATGCGCGCGCCGCTGGCGGTGTCGAGCGCGTGCACGCCCAGGCGGCCGCCGCAGTCGCGCTCGAGCGCCGCGAGCCGGGCCTCGGCGTCCGGGCCGGCGGCGGACCAGGCGGCGCAGGCGCTCGCGAGCGGAACCGCGCTGGCGGCGGCGAGGAGCGTACGGCGTCGGATCGGTGTGTTCATGGGTGTGGGATTGCGAGAGAGTGGTTGGACGAGACCGCATCGTAGGAACGGGCACCCCGCGCCGCCAGCGCGAGCGGGGCGGCGGGCGTCCCGGCTGTATCGGGTGTAACGGCACGGCCGGCATGAAAATTCAACCGAAGGGTTGAACAAAATCCGGAACCGATCTATATTCAACCTCATGGTTGAATTTGAACTGCCTGCCGAGCGCCAGGACCAGCGCCTCGACGCCATCTTCCACGCGCTGGCCGACAGCACGCGGCGCACCATGCTGCAGCTGCTGGCCCAGGGCGACTGCAGCGTGGGCGAGCTCGGCGCGCCGTTCCGCATGAGCTTCGCGGGCGCCTCCAAGCACGTGAAGACGCTGGAGCGCGCGGGGCTGGTGTCGCGCACGGTGCACGGCCGCGCCCACGTGTGCCGGCTCGAGCCCGCCGCGCTGGCCACGGCCGACGCCTGGCTGCGCTACTACGAGGGCTTCTGGGGCGGTCGCCTCGATGCGCTCGAGCAGGCGCTGCGCGAAGACGCCGGCTGATTTCTTTCCCCCACCCGACACAAGGAGCAACACCCATGACCACCAACGAACGATTCGGCCGGCTCGTCGAGCCCGGCACCCTGCGCATCGAGCGCCTGCTGGCCGCGCCCGTGGAGCGCGTCTGGTCCTACCTGGTCGATCCCGAGAAGCGCGCGCGCTGGCTCGCGGGTGGCACCATGGCGCCGCAGCCCGGCGCGGTGTTCGAGCTGCGCTTCGAGCACACCACGCTCTCGGGCGAGGCCGCGCCCGAGCGCTACGCGGCCTACCGCGAGCCGCACCTGCAGAAGTCGCGGCTGCTGCGCATCGAGGCGCCGAGGCTGCTGGTCATCAGCTGGGGCAGCGAGGCGGACGACGCCTCCGAGGTCACGTTCGAACTCGCGCCGCAGGGCGATGCGACCCGGCTCGTGCTCACGCACCGCCGGCTGCCCGACCGCAAGGAGACCGTCAGCGTGGCCAGCGGCTGGCATGCGCACCTCGAGGTGCTCGAGGCGTTGCTCGAGGGCCGCGCGCCCGCGGGCTTCTGGACCTCGCTGGCGGCGATCGAACGGCACTACGAGGCGCAGATCGGCTGAGGCGCACGCGCTCGACCACCACGGGGGCCTTCGGGCCCCTTTTCTTTTTCGGCCGGCACTGTCGCGGCGCTGTCATGCGCATCGCGCAGCATCCGAGGCATTGGTTGTATTTGTGGAATTTGTTGTAAATCACATTCATCTGCCCAAGTGCACATGAATGCATCGATCGACGGCAGGCCACGCGCGACCACGAATGCCTTCGTGCCGGGGCGGGTGCCAGTGCCCGCCCCGGCGTTCTTGACCTGCCGGAGTTCCCCGATGACAACGCCGAGAGGCCGCCTCGCGCGCGCCGCCCTGTGCCTGACCCCCGTGCTTCTGCTGGCCGCCTGCGGCGGCGGTGGCGGTGGTTCGACCCCCTTCCTTCCCGTTGCGCCGCCCGCGCCCGCGCCGGCGCCCGCTCCGGCGCCCTCCCCCGCGCCGGCACCCCGCCCCAAGGCGCTGGTCATCGGCGTCGACGGCGTGCAATACGCGGCCCTGCAGCAGGCGCTCGGCGACGCGCGCATGCCCGCGCTGCAAGGCCTGGGCACCTTGCTGCCTTCCTACACCGGCGGCGTGCTCGGCCGGCGCACGCAGCAGCAGGCCACCGACGGACCGTCGTGGGCCACGCTGCTGACCGGCGGCTGGGCCGACCGGCACGAGATCCGCTCCAACTACGAAGGCCAGGCCTTCGGCGCCGACACCGTCTTCAAACTGCTCAAGCAACATCGCGCCGACACCCGCAGCGCGGTGGTCGCGAGCTGGAGCGGCCTGCCGCAACTGCTGCGCGCCGACAAGGCCGCGGGCTACCTCGAGCTCGCGAAGGACTGCGACGGCAGCGACGACTGCGTCTCGACCGAGGCCGCGGGCGCGCTCGAGAGCGGCGGCTACGACCTCGTGGTGGCCGACTACCAGGGCCCGGCGCAGGTCGCCGACGTGGCGGGCTACGGCACCGACTACCAGAATGCGCTCGCGCAGGTCGACAAGCAGATCGCCACGCTGCGCGCCGCGCTGGCGCGGCGCCGCGCGGCCCAGCCGCAGGAAGACTGGCTGGTGGTCGTCGCCACCACCCACGGCCTGGGCGCCACCGGCGTGGCCGACGGCATTCCGGTGCCGTCGAACCTCGCGACCGCGCTGGTGCTCGACCGCCGCGCCAACCTCGACGCGGTAGCGCCCGCCGGGCTGCCCGCGAACATCGCGGACTGGTACGGCTACGCCTCCACGGCCGACATCGCGCCCACCCTGCTGACCCACCTGTCGGCGCTGCCCGCGGCCGACACGTACGCGATCGACGGCGCGCCGCTGCTGGGCGCGCCCGGCGTGCGCCAGCTCGCCGCGGTGGCCAACGACAAGCGCAACGGCATCCGCCTGAGCTGGACACTGCCGGCCCCCGTGGCATCGATCACGGTGCTGCGCGACGGCACGGCCGTGGCCACGCTGCCCGGCACGGCCCTCGGCTTCGAGGACACCACCATGCCCTTCGACGCCAGCGGCACCTACGCCTACGACTACACCGTGGTGGCCGACAAGACGCCGGTCTCGCTGCGCGCCTCGCTCGACTACGTGAAGCCGATCGTGCTGCTGCCCAGCGTGGCCAACGGCCTCACGCACCTGTTCCCGCTGAATGGCGCGCTCGGCGACCGCCTCGCGGGCGGCCAGGTCTTCGCGCCCTGGGTCAAGGGCGCCACCGCGGTCTACGCGGCGGCCGGCGACGGACCGCTGGGCAGCGGCACGCGCGCGCTGCTGTCGACCGACTACACCGGCGCCACGGTCTGCGCGGCCTGCGACGGTGGCTATTCGATCCCGACCGCCGGCGTGACCAGCACCACCGCGCCCTTCAGCTTCGGCTTCTGGTTCCGCTCCGACGCGACCCGCTCGGGCATGCCGGTGATCTCGAACAAGAACTGGGCCAGCGGCGCCAACCCGGGCATCGCGATCGGCCAGTACGGCAGCGCCCTGCGCTTCAACATCGGCCGCGGCGGCGACCGCGTCGGCGACAAGGACCTGGGCTTCAGCGCCAACACCTGGGCTTATGTCGTGATGACGGTGGACGTGCCGGCGCTGAAGGCGACCTACTACGTATTCGATCCTGCGCTGGGCCTGCAGAGCATTTCCGTGACGCTGACCAGCGCCTTCACGGCCGCGCTCAACGGCCTCAACAAGGGCTTCTCGCTCAACGAGGACGGCGACGGCGGCTACGGCCCGAACTACCGCAACGGCAATGCGAGCAACACCATCGCCGGGCGCTTCGACTTCGCCGAGTTCGCGACCTGGAACCGCGTGCTGAGCGCGGCCGAGATCGAGTCGATCGCGCGCTCGCGCGGCTCGCTGACCACGCTGGTGCCCTGAGGAGAGACACGCATGCGCAACCCAACGATGCAACGCGCGGCGTGCGCCCTGGCGCTGCTCGCCGCCACCGTGCTCGCGGCCTGCGGCGGCGGCAGCGGAGGCGGCGGCGCGCTGCCCCCGGCCACGGGCCTCGTGCCCAACGACCCGGCCACCGCCGGCCCGCCGGCCGAGGCGCTGACCCCGCCGGGCGGCACGCCCGATTCCCAACTGCCGCCGCGCCGTCCCGAGTCGGTGCGCTGCGCGCCCTGAGCCCGAACACCATGAGCGACAAGCAAGCATCCCCCTCCCGCCGCGGCTTCCTGCGCGGCGCCGCCACCACCGCGGGCGCGGCCGCCGCGCTCGGCCTGCTGCCGCCCGGCATCCGCCGCGCGCTGGCGATTCCCGCCACGCAGGAGACCGGCACCATCAGCGACGTCAAGCACGTCGTGATCTTCATGCAGGAGAACCGCTCCTTCGACCACTACTTCGGCACCCTGCGCGGCGTGCGCGGCTTCGGCGACCGCTTCCCGGTGCCGCTGTCCAACGGCAAGCCGGTGTGGCAGCAGCCGCCGACCTCGGGCAGCGGCGCCTGCGTGCCCTTCCGCTACGACACCACCGCCACCAGCGCGCAGCGCACCACCGGCATGGCCCACAGCTGGTCCGACGGCCAGCAGGCCTGGAACGGCGGGCGCATGAACCAGTGGGTGGCGGCCAAGACGGCGCGCGCGCTCGGCTACTACACGCAGAGCGACATCGCCTACCAGTTCGCGCTGGCCGATGCCTTCACGCTGTGCGACGCCTACCACTGCAGCGAACTCACCGGCACCAACTCGAACCGCCTGTTCCTCTGGAGCGGCACCAACGACCCGCTGGGACAGGGCGGCGGTCCCGCGATCGACAACTCGAACGACGATCTCGCGAACGCGCCCGGCTACGACTGGACCACCTACCCCGAGCGCCTGGAACAGGCCGGCGTGAGCTGGCAGATCTACCAGGACATGGCCGACAACTACACCGACAACCCGCTCGAGGGCTTCACCAGCTTCCGCAAGGCCTACTACGCGGCCGAGCCGACCGAGGCGCAGCGCTCGCTCAAGGCGCGCGGCCTGTCCACGCGCTCCCTCGACGACCTGGCCGAGGACGTGAAGGCCGGCCGGCTGCCGCAGGTGAGCTGGATCGTGGCACCGGCCAAGTACTCGGAGCATCCCGGCCCCTCGTCGCCGCTGTGGGGCGCCGAATACACCGAGCGCGTGCTGAACGCCCTCACGGCCGATCCCGCGGTCTGGAGCCAGACCGTGCTGTTCATCATGTTCGACGAGAACGACGGCTACTTCGACCACATGCCGCCGCCCGCGATTCCCTCGCTCGATACCGACGGCAGCGAGGCCGGCATGAGCACGGTGTCGACGCTGGGCGAGCGCAACGACCTCAAGGCGCCCTACCGCGGCTCGCCCTTCGGCATGGGCTGGCGCGTGCCGATGTACGTGGTGTCGCCCTGGAGCCGCGGCGGCTGGGTCAACTCGCAGGTGGCCGACCACACCTCGGTGGTGCGCTTCCTCGAGACGCGCTTCGGCGTGATGGAACCCAACATCAGCCCCTGGCGGCGCGCGGTCGCGGGCGATCTCAGCACCTGCTTCGACTTCGCCACGCCCAATGCCGCGTTGCCCGCGCTGCCGCACATCGACGGCAAGGCGGCCGACGATGCCATCGCGAAGCAGCTGCTGCTGCCCACGCCGGTCGCGCCCGCGCCCGGCACCGGCACCCTGCCCCAGCAGGCCACCGGCGTGCGCTACTCGCGCGCCCTGCCCTACGAGCTGCACACCAGCGGCCGGCCCGACGTGGCGCAGCAGAAGTTCTGGCTGGTGTTCGGCAACACCGGCGGCGCGGGCGCGGTGTTCCATGTCTACGACCATCTCGCGCTCGACAAGGTGCCGCGCCGCTACACGGTGGAGCCCGGCAAGCTGCTCAACGACGCCTGGGCGGTGGCGGCCGGCGGGCGCTACGACCTCTCGGTGTTCGGCCCCAACGGCTACTTCCGGCGCTTCGGCGGCAAGCTGCCGGCCGCGCTCGCGGGCGGCACGGCACTGCCCGAGGTGCGCGTCTGCTACGACGCCGCCAACGGCGACGTGCACCTGGAAATGCACAACCTCGGCAACATCAGCTGCACCGTCGCGGTGGCGCCGAATGCCTACCGCACCGACGGCCCGTGGTCCTTCGCGCTCGCGCCGGGCCAGGTGGTGGTGCAGAAGTGGGACCTGGCACCGGCGAAGCACTGGTACGACTTCAGCGTGACGGCCAACGTGGACGACGGCACCAGCTACCTGCGCCGCTTCGCGGGCCGCGTGGAGAACGGCAGCCACGGCATCAGCGATCCGGCGATGGGCCAGGCGGCCTGAGCGTCACGCGCCTCCCCCACAATGGCGCCGGTCCGCCGCCGGCGCCATTCCTTCCTCCCCTTCGGCATCCCCATGCTCCAAGAAGAACGATTCCTGCGCATCCGCAGCCTGCTGGCCACCTTCTCGCGCCTGAGCGTCGAGCGGATCATGCAGGACCTCGCGGTCTCGCGCGAAACCGTGCGCCGCGACCTGCTCGAGCTCGAGGGCCTGGGCGAGCTGCGGCGGGTGCATGGCGGCGCCGTGGCCACGGGCGCGGAGCCCGAGCCGCCGCTGGCGGTGCGGCTGGTGGCGCGGCAGCGCGAGAAGCGCGCCATCGCCAGGGCCGCGATCGCGCTGCTCGAGCCGGGCCAGACCGTGTTCCTCGACACCGGCAGCACCACCGCGATCCTGGCCGAGGCCCTGGCCACGCTCAGCGGCATGACGGTCATCACCAACTCGCTGAGCATCGCGCTCAAGCTCGCGGGCGCGGCCGAAGGCCGTGACACCGGCGGGCGCACCGTGCTGCTCGGCGGCGAGATCGACGTCAAGACCCAGGCCACCTGCGGCGCCGGCACGGTCGAGGAGATCCGCCGCTACCGCGCCGACGTGGCGCTGCTGTCGCCGGTGGCGATGCATCCCAAGCACGGCGCGATGAGCTTCGAGCACCACGAGGCCGCGATCGCGCGCGCCATGGCCGAGCAGGCGCAGCAGCTCGTGATCCTGGCCGACCACGCCAAGATCGGCCAGGCCAGCCGCGTCACCTATGCGCGCAGCGCCGACATCGACGTGGTCGTCACCGATGCCGCCTCGCGCGACATGCCGGCGCTGCCGGCCCTGCGCCGGGCCTGCGAGCGCGTGGTGCTGGCCTGAGGCTTTGGCATCATCGCGGGATGGAAATCCACTCCCGTCCCCTGGTCATCGTCAAGCTCGGCGACACCTTCGACGCCCTGCGCGAGACGCACGGCGACTTCGAGCACTGGATCGCCGACGGCCTGGCCAGCGACACGCTGCCCATCGCCGTGATCGATCCGCGCCGCGGCGACACGCTGCCCGATCCCGCCGCCATCGCGGGCGCGGTGCTCACCGGCTCGCATGCGATGGTGTCGCACCGCGAGGACTGGAGCGAACGCACCGCCGGCTGGCTCGCGCGCGCCGTGGCGCAGGGCACGCCGGTGCTCGGCATCTGCTATGGCCACCAGCTGCTCGCGCATGCGCTCGGCGGCGAGGCCGGCGACCATCCGCGCGGCCCGGAGATCGGCACGGTCAGCGTGGTACTCGAGGAGGCCGCCGCCACCGACCCGCTGCTGGGCGGCCTGCCGGCGCGCTTCGCGGCCCACGCGGTGCACTGGCAGAGCGCGCTGCGCCTGCCCGAGGGCGCGGTGCGGCTGGCCGGCAGCGCGCACGACCCGGTGCATGCCTTCCGCGTCGGCGACAGCGCCTGGGGCGTGCAGTTCCATCCCGAGTTCGACGACCACGCGATGCGCGACTACATCGATCGCCTGGCCGGCCCGTTGAAGACGGCCGGGCTCGACCCCGAGGCGCTGCGCGAGCGCGTGCAGGCGACCGGCGATTCCGCGCAACTGCTCGGTCGCTTCGCGCGCATCGCCGAGGCGCGACAGGGCCTCTGAGCCTGGCCGCGCCTCAGTACTGCACGCGCAGCGACAGCGTCGCGTTGCGCGGCGACCCGTACCAGCCCTGGTTGAAGAACGCCACCTGCGAGTAGTACTTGCGGTCGGTCAGGTTGTTGATGTTGAGGGTCGCCGAGACGTTCTTGCGGATCTCGTAGCGCGCCATCAGGCTCACCAGCGCATAGCCCGACTGCGCGACCACGGTCGAGCGGTTGGCCGGCGGCGCCATGACGGTCTCGTAGGCGCGGCCCTGCCAGTTCACGCCCGCGCCCACGGTCAGCGCGCTCCAGGCGCCCGGCAGCCGGTAGCTGCTGAAGATCTTGAGCTGGCTGCGCGGATGCCCGGTGTTGATCGGCGTGCCGTTCGCGGCGCGGGCGCGGAAGTGGGTGTAGCCCGCGGAGAGGTTCCAGCCGCGCGCGATCTCGCCGCTGAGCTCGAGGTCCACGCCCTCCACCTTCGCGCCGGCCACCGCGCGGTAGGCCTGGGTGTTGGGCACGCCGCCCGCGGTCTGGCCGGCGATGGCCTCGGCCAGGTTGTCCTGGCGCGTCTGGAACAGCGCGAAGGCGCCGTTGAGCCGGCCGTCCGCATACGCGGCCTTGAGGCCTAGCTCGAAGCTCTTGCCGGTCACCGGGTCGAGGATCTCGCCGGCCGCGTCGCGGTTGTTCTGCGGCTTGAAGATGCTGGTGTAGCTGGCGTAGGCCGTGTAGGTTTCGTCGATGTCGTAGAGCAGGCCCGCGTAGGGCGTGATGCGGTCGCGGTGCTCGTACTTGCGGATGGCGCCGAAGTAGTTCTGGTCGGTCTTCCAGTTGCTCACGCGCGCGCCCACGATCAGGTGCAGCGGGTCGGCCAGCGAGAAGCGCCCCACGGCATAGGCGCCGTCCTGGCGCGCGCGCATGGTGTCGGCCTGCGAAGGAACGCTCGACCACAACGGCTCGGCGATGCGGTCGACGCGCCAGTCGAAGAAGCTGCCGATCGGCGGCTGGTTCAGCGCGCGGTACTGTGGCAGGTCGAGCCGGTCGTCGAAGCGCATCCAGCCGAGCGAGAACTCGTGGTCGCGGCCCAGCAGCCGGAACGGGCCGCCGAGCGTGGCATGGGCCGCGCGGCGCTTCAGTTCGCCGTCGTAATAGATATACGACGGCGCCACGCTCATCGCGCCGGTGAAGGCGTTGACCGCACCGCCGCGGTAGAGGTGCTTCATCATCATGTCGGTGCTGGCATGGCTGTAGGCAAGGCGCGCGGTCCAGCGGTTGGCGAAGCGGTGCGTGAGGTCGAGGAAGGCGGTGGTGGTGTCGGTCTCGGCCCGGGTCCATGTCGTGTTGCTGGCCACGGAGCGGTCGAAGTCGGTGCGCCGGCCATCGGTGTAGAACAGCGGGAAGCCGGCGCCGAAGCCGCGCGTCACGGTGTCCTGCCTGCTCAAGCCCAGCGTGAGCTCGGTGGCCGACGTCAGGTCGGCACTGAGCACGCCGTAGAAGGTGTTCGAGCGGTTGCCGAGGAAAGTGGTGTAGCTGTCGCCGTCCGAATGGGCCGCCACCAGGCGCGAGCGGATGCGCCCGTCCTGCGTGAGCGGGACCGAGATGTCGGCCTCGGCGCGCCGGAAATTCCAGCTGCCCACCGACACGCCGGCCGAGGCCGCGAACTCGCGCAGCGGCCGCTTGCGCACGAAGTTGATGGCGGCCGACGGATTGCCCGCGCCGGTCATCAGGCCGGTGGCGCCGCGCACCACCTCGAGCCGGTCGTAGATCGCGGTGTCGAGGTTGCTCTCGCCGAAGGCCCAGGGCGACAGCACCGGGCTCACGAGGCCGTCGAACTGGTAGGTGTCGATCGCGAAG
The DNA here is from genome assembly GCF_025376855.1 of Variovorax endophyticus. Lineage (NCBI taxonomy): Bacteria > Pseudomonadati > Pseudomonadota > Betaproteobacteria > Burkholderiales > Comamonadaceae > Variovorax > Variovorax endophyticus. Next base: position 135,927 of record NZ_JAHUTH010000003.1, on the reverse strand, counting down.
CCGCGCGCCGACACCGAGAGCCGGTTGGCGTCGCTGCGCGTGATCGAGATGCCCGTGGCGCTGTTCAGCATGTCGCCCGTGGTCTGCAGGCCCTGGTCCTCGACGATCTGGCGCGTGACCACGCTGACCGATTGCGGCGTCTCGCGCGGCGAGAGCTGCAGGCCGGTCGCGGTGCGCGCGGCCTTCGTGGTGTACGAATTCGTGCCCTCGGTGGTGGGCGTGACCGCTGTGCCGGTGACCTCGATCGCGGGCAGCGCGGCGCTCGATCCGGCATCGGGTGCCTGCGCCAGCGCGGACATCGAAGGCAGCGCCGCGCCGAACAGCAGGCTCAGGGAATGGCGCCGGAATGGCGCGAGGGAACGGAAGGCAGTCGGCATGGCGGCAGTGAGGACAAAGGGTTTAACGACAAATGAGAATTGTTACTATCTGACGATGGACCGACCTATGCCGGAGCGCGGCAAAGCTATGCAGTACGCCGAAAGCACGGCTTTCCCCGCCCCCGCCGCGTCGACGCGCGCGTTCAGCGCCGCCGAGTTCGACCGGCTCGGCCGCGACGCGGGCTTCCGCTATCGCCTGCCCTATCTCTCGGGCGCGCCGCGCGACCCCGAGGCGCTGTGCATTGCCGAGGGCCGCGTCGAGACGCATGCGCTGGGCGCGGGCCTGACGCTGGCCGCCTCCGACATCGTGGTGCACCACCACTACGAGGCCACCTCGCAGGCGAGCCCGCGGTTCTCGGCCATCGTGGTGCTGCAGGGCCAGGCACGGGCCGCGCTCGGCCGCGGCGACAGCGTGCCGATGCGCACGCACGGCGGCCTCAGCGCCGCCTATGGCGACGGGCTGTCGATGACCGGCATCCACCCGGCCCGCCAGCGGCTGCGCAGCATCAACGTGTCGGCCGCACCGCTCGGCACGGGCGACGCGCAACTCGACGAACTGATCGCCGCCGCGCTGCGCTCGCCGGCCGGGCACCCGCGCCACTGGGCGGTGCCGCCGCACCTCGTGCAGGCCATCGAGCAGGTGCTCGGCGGCCGGTGGCAGGGCCCGCTGCAGGCGCTGCTGTGCCAGGGCGTGGCCCTGCAACTGCTCGCGCACGCACTGGCCGATGCGGCGCCTGCAACCCCACCGCAGCCCTCGGCGCGCGACCGCCAGTTGCTCGAGCGCGTGCGCGAACGCCTGCACGACGCGCCCGAAGAACACCACACGCTCGAGGCGCTGGCCCGCCTCGCCTGCATGAGCCAGAGCACGCTGCGCACCAAGTTCCGTGCCACCTACCAATGCTCGGTCTTCGAGTGGCTGCACGAGCGCCGCATGGTGCTCGCGCGCGAGCGACTGGCGCAGGGCCTGAGCGTGCAGGAGGCGGCGCGGCTCGTCGGCTACCGCCACGCGACCAACTTCGCGACCGCCTTCCGAAAACGCTTCGGCGTGGCGCCGAGCGGGCGCGAACGCCGCTGACGACGTCCGCGCCCCGGCGTCGGAGCGCGACTACATCGGGGCCCCGGCGCTTCGGTTAAGGTTCGGCGCATTTCCGCAGTTCCAGAAGGTCCCATGAACCGCCCCGTCCCCGTGCGCAAGCACTTCTCGATGATCCGCGGCTTCCACCTCGCCGACGTCTTCACGCTCGGCAACGCGGCCTGCGGCGTGGGCGGCGTGTTCCTCGCGATGGCCTATATGGCGAGCCAGTCGCTCACCCACTTCTACTGGGCCGCCGCGCTCGCGCCCGCGGCCTTCGTGTTCGACGTGTTCGACGGCCGCATCGCGCGCTGGCGCCAGACTCATTCGGCGCTCGGACGCGAGCTCGACTCGCTGGCCGACGTGATCTCCTTCGGCGTGGCGCCGGCCGCGCTGGGCTTCGCGGCCGGGCTCGACGGCGGCTGGGACTGCGTGGCGCTGGTCTATTTCGTCTGCTGCGGCGTGAGCCGGCTCGCGCGCTTCAACGTCACGGCCGAATCGCTCTCGGCCGGCGGCGACAAGGTCAAGTACTTCGAGGGCACGCCCATCCCGACCAGCGTGGTGCTGGTCGGCGTGCTCGCGTGGGCCGCCTCGCAGGGCCGCATCGGCGACGCGCTGTGGGGCGGCGCCTGGAGCGTGGGCCCGTGGCAGCTGCATCCGATGGCGCTGCTGTTCGCGCTCTCGGGCACGCTGATGATCAGCAAGACGCTGCGCATCCCGAAGTTCTGAGCCAGCACCACCCAAGGAAGACACCCTCATGACGATGAAGCTGTATTTCGACCCGCACAGCCGCGCGCAGGTCGCCAAGTGGATGCTCGACGAGGCCGGCGTGGACTACGAGATCGTGCCCACGCTGATCCGCGAGAAGGCGCACAAGACGCCCGAGTTCCGCCGGATCAACCCGGCCGGCAAGCTGCCGGCGCTGGTCGACGGCCCCACGCGGCTGTTCGAGAACGCGGCCATCTGCCTCTACATCGCAGAGAAGTACCCCGCGAAGAAGCTGGCACCGCCCGTGGGCACGCCCGAGCGCGGCCGCTTCCTGTCGCTGATGGTCTATTCGACCGCGCAGCTCGAGCCCGCGATGGGCGACAGCCTGCTCAGGCTGCGCAGCAACAACAGCGCGCGCGGCTGGACCGACTTCGAGGAGGCCAAGGACGCGGTCGAGCGCGAGCTCGGCGACGGCCCCTACCTGTTCGGCGCGCAGTTCACCGCGGCCGACGTGATGATCGGCTCGATGTTCATCTACCTGCGCGCCTTCGGCGGCCGCTCGAACCGGCCCCGGATCGACGCCTACGTCGAGCGGCTGCAGGCACGCCCGAAGGCCATGCGCTTCGGCTGAACGAACGAGACGTTCCGGCGCCGGCTGCCGCGCCGGCGACAGGTGGCGCGGCAGAGGCGGGCCTACGCTCGGTCCCCCGCTGTTTTCCAACGAAGGCTTCGCGCCGCACCACCATGCACAACACCAAGAGACAGGCAGCCACCCTTCCCCTTTCCCTGCTCGCCGCCGCGCTGCTGCTCGCGGGCTGCGCCAGCGCTCCGCCGCCCTCGGGGCGCGCGGTCACGATCGAGCGCACCACCTACGGCATCGCCCACGTCACCGCGCCCGACTACGAAGGCCTGGCCTTCGGCGCCGCCTACGCGCATGCGCAGGACAACGTCTGCCAGACCGCCGAGCACCTGGTGACGATGCGCGGCGAGCGCTCGCGCTTCTTCGGCGCGCAGGAGCGCGGCGCCTTCGGCCTGGGCCTGATGCCCAACGCGCAGATCGACCTTTTCGTGCGCTACCACATGGACGACGCCGCGCTCGCGCGCGCCGGCGCCACCACCGGCGCCGAGGTGCAGACCATGATGCGCGGCTACGTGGCCGGCTACAACCGCTACCTGCAGGACGCCGGCCCCAACGGACTGCCCGCGGCCTGCCGCGGCAAACCCTGGGTGCGGCCGATGACCGCGGCCGACCTGGCGCGCGCCACCGAGCAGTCGATGATCCAGGGCGGCCTGGGCGCGCTCGCGGGCGCGGTGCTCGAGGCGAAGCCGCCCGCGCCGGGCGCGCGCACCGGCGCGGCGCCGGTGCCGCTCGACCAAGCCGTGGCCGAGATCGGCCGCCACAGCTTCAACGCCAACCCCGAGGGCGGCGAGCTCGGCTCCAACGGCTGGGCCTTCGGGCGCAACGCCACGCCCGACGGCCGCGGCCTGCTGCTGGGCAACCCGCACTTCCCGTGGACCGGCACCAACCGCTTCTGGCAGCTGCACCTGACGATCCCCGGCCGCGTCGACGTGATGGGCGCCACCGGCGGCCTGAGCCCGGTGGTGGCGATCGGCTTCAACAAGGACGTGGCCTGGACCCACACCGTGTCGACCGGCAAGCGCTTCACGCTCTACGAGCTGCAGCTCGATCCGGCCGACCCGACCGTCTACATCGTCGACGGCCAGCGCCGCCGCATGACGGCGCGCACCGTGACCCTGCCGGCGAGCGAGGGCGCGCCCGCGCTGCAGCACACCTTCTACGAGAGCGAATGGGGCCCGCTGATCGCGCTGCCCAAGGCCGGCCTGGGCTGGACCGCGCAGCGCGCCTATGCGATCCGCGACGCCAACACGCTCAACGTGCGCTCGGCCGAGTCCTGGATGCGCATGGCGCAGGCGCGCAACGTGGCCGAGCTGCGCGCCGCGATGGGCAACCAGGGCATGCCGTGGATCAATACCATCGCGGCCGACCGCGACGGCAACGCGATGTACGCCGACCTCTCGGTGGTGCCCGACGTCTCGGCCGAGCAGCTGCGCGCCTGCGCGCCCTCGCCGGGCGCCGCGGCGCTGCTCAACGCGGCCGGCCTCGCGGTGCTCGACGGCTCGCGTGCCGCCTGCGCCTGGCAGCGCGATGCCACCGTCGCGTCGCCCGGCATCATCGCGCCCGTGCGCATGCCGGTCGTGGTCACGCCCGACTGGGTGCAGAACAGCAACGACAGCTACTGGCTCAGCAATCCGCGCATCGCGCCGATGGCCGGCGTGTCGCCGCTGGTCGGGCCGGTGGGCGTGCCGCAGCGGCTGCGCACGCGCAGCGGCATCCTCGAGATCGAGGGCCGGCTCGCGGGCGCCGACGGCCTGCCCGGCAACCGCATGGGCGCGGCCGAGCTGCGCAGCGTGATCTTCCGCGACCGCAACCTCGCGGGCCTGCTGGTGATGGACGACCTGCAGGCCGCCTGCGCGGCCGCCGGCGGCGCGCTCGATGCCGACCAGGCGCTGGGCTGCCGCGTGCTCGCGGCCTGGGACCGCACCAGCAACGCGGACGCGAAGGGCGCGGCGCTGTTCCGCGAGTTCTGGCGCAAGGCCAAGGACATCCCGAAGGTCTGGCGCCTGCCCTTCGATCCCGCGCAGCCGGTGACAACGCCGGCCGGCCTCGACATGGCCGCGCCCGCCACCCGTGCCGCGGTCTTCAAGGCCCTGGGCGACGCGGTCGGCATCCTGCGCACCGCGGGCTTCGCGGCCGACGTGCCGCTGGGCGTGCCGCAGTCGCGCGAGGTGCGCGGCCAGCGCATCGCGCTGCATGGCGGCGACGAGTTCGAGGGCGTGCTCAACAAGCTCGAGTCGCAGGGCCAGTCGCTGATCGACCCGAAGGGCTACCAGGTCAACTACGGCAGCAGCTACATCCAGGTGGTGGGCTTCGACGAGCGCGGGCCGGTGGCGCAGGGCCTGCTGACCTACGGCCAGAGCAGCGACCTCGCCTCGCCGCGCGCCTACGACCAGTTGCCGCTGTTCGCGGCCAAGCAGTGGCACGCGCTGCCCTTCCACCGCGCCGATATCGAGGCGCAGCGTGAGGGACGGCCGCTGCAGTTCGCCTACTGAGATCGAGCAAACCCGAGCCCGCCGCTGCGACACATCGATTGCGCAGAATCGACGCCATGTCCCAAACCACTGCCGCTCCTTTCGCCTCCAGCCACCGGCCCTCGGGCCTCGACCAGCTGATCGCCCTCGCCGCCGCGCAGCCGCTGGCGCCGGCCTGCGACCACTTCTACTTCCTGCGCCACGGCCAGACCGGCCGCAACGCGCAGCGCATCTTCCAGGCCACCGACGAGCAGCTGAGCGAGCTCGGCCTGCAGCAGGCCGCGCGCGCGGCCGAACTGCTGGCGGGCGAGCCGATCCGCACCATCGTCTGCTCCGATGCGCGGCGCGCCTTCGACACCGCGCACGCCGTGGGCAGCGCGCTCAAGCTGGTGCCCACCGCGCAGGCCGTGCTGCGCGAGCGCAACTTCGGCGCGCTGATCGGCACCTCCTCGGCCAACATCGACTGGGCCTGCGAGCCCGAGGGCGGCGAGACCCTGGCCCAGTTCGTCGCGCGCAAGCGCGCCGCGCTGGCCGAGGCCCTGGCCCAGCCCGCGCCGGTGCTGGTGGTGGCGCACGGCGGCACGCTCTATGCGCTGGCCGCGCTGCTGGGCGTGCCGGTCGACCTGGGGCTGCTGGGCAACGCGCAGCCATTGCGTTTCGACCGCAGCGGCCCCACATGGGCCGTGACGCCGCTCTTGCGGCATGCCGACGGCGACGCCGCGCTGGCCTAGGACCCCTGCCACCCGCGCGCGCCGTCCTCACCTCCCACACCAAGACCATGGAATTCAAGGACTACTACAGCGCCCTGGGCATCGAGCGCACCGCGTCGGACGACGAGGTGCGCAAGGCCTACCGCAAGCTCGCGCGCAAGTACCACCCCGACGTCAGCAAGGAGCCTGACGCCGAGCAGCGCATGCGCGACATCAACGAAGCCAAGGACGTGCTCGGCGACAAGGAGAAGCGCGCCGCCTACGACGCCCTGGCCGACCGCGTGGCGCGCGGCGGCCGCCCCGACGGCGACTTCCAGCCGCCGCCGGGCTGGGACACCGGCTTCGAGTTCCACCGCGGACCGCGCCAGGGCCCGGCCGACCATGCCGACTTCAGCGAGTTCTTCTCCTCGATGTTCGGCGAGGCCGAGCGCCGCGGCGCCGCGCGGCAGAACTTCCGCGCGCGCGGCGAGGACCACCACGCCGCGATCGAGATCGCGCTCGAGGACGCCATCGGCGGTGCCGAGCGCGAGATCAGCCTGCGCTCGCAGGTGCTCGACGCGCAGGGCCAGCCGCGCTGGGAAACGCGCACCCTGAGCGTGAAGATCCCGCCCGGCGTGCACCCGGGCCAGTTCATCCGCCTCGCGGGCCAGGGCCTGCCGGGCCATGGCGGCGAGCCGGCCGGCGATCTCTACCTCGAGGTGCGCATCGCGCCGCACAAGCTCTACCGCGTCGAGGCGCGCGACCTCTACATGACCCTGCCGGTCACGCCCACCGAGGCCGCGCTCGGCGCGCAGGTCGAGGTGCCGCTGCCCGGCGGCGGCGCGGTCGAGGTCACGGTGCCGAAGCAGGCCAAGAGCGGCCTCAAGCTGCGCCTCAAGGGCCGCGGCCTCGCGGGCAAGACGCCCGGCGACCTCTACCTGCTGCTCGACATCGCGCTGCCGCCCGCCGACAGCGAGGCCGCGCGCAACGCCTACGAGGCGCTCGCGCAGGCCTCGGCCTCGTTCAACCCACGCCAGCACCTGGGAGTCTGAGATGGCGACCGTTTCCATCACCACCACCGCCGTCGGCCAACTGCATCCGCTGGCCGCGAGCGAACTCGCGCATGCCTGCGGCGCCGACACCGCCTGGGTCGTGCAACTGGTCGAGGTCGGCATCGTGCGCATCGAGACCGAGGAGGCGCAGCCCGAGCGCTGGCGCTTCTCGAGCGCCGACCTGCAGCATGCGCTGGAGGCACGGCGGCTCGAGCGCGACTTCGGCGTCGGCCTCGATGCCGCGGCGCTGATCCTCGATCTGCAGCACGAAGTGCGCAGGCTCAAGACGGTGCTGCAGGCGCACGGCCTGCGATAGGCCCACGCGCCGCAAGGAAAAGCCACGCCGCGGCTTGACCTTGACACCGTGCGAGACCGAAGACTTCGGGCCTCTTCCACAGGAGGCCGCATGACCCCTCGCACCCTTCCATCGCCCGTCCACGCCGACACCGCGCCGCGGTTCGACCTCGAGGCCGCGCTCGCGCGCGCCGGCGTTTCGCAACGGCTGCTGCGCCAGTGCGAGGCGCGCGGCCTGATCGCCGCGACCGAGCCCCGCTACACGCACGCCCACGTCGCCGTGCTGCGCTTCGCGCGCCGTGCGCTGGCGCTGGGCTTCGCCATGGACGAGATCGAACGGCTGGTGGCGCTGTGGCGCGACGAGGAACGCACGAGCGCCGAGGTCAAGCGCCTCGCGCTGTGCCGCGCCGAAGCGCTCGATTCGCGCATCGAGGAACTGCAGGCGACGAAGCGCGTGCTCGAACGGCTCGCGGACCTGTGCCGGGGCGACCACCGGCCTGCGTGTCCGATCCTCGACGAGCTGGTCGAGATGCGGGGCTTTGCCGCTACTGCATCTGCGGCAGGTTCCCGATCCGCACCAGCATCTCCGTGAACATCTGCATGTCCGCGTCGAGGTCGGGCACTTCCTTGTATTCCTTGGCGTTGTGCGCGGTGTACTTCTTGCCGGGCATCGCGGGGCCGAAGTTGATCGCGTTGGGCATCAGCTTGGCGGTGGTGCTGCCGGCCGTGGGCACGGGCTTGGCCTCCAGCCCGGTGGTGTCGCCGTAGATGTTCAGCAGCGTCGAGAGCCACGCGCCCTTGGGATCGCGCGCCATCCAGTTGCCCTGGTCGTACTGGATCTCGGGCTTGACCTTGGCCGCATCGGCCCAGGCCTGCACCTTCGCGGCCACCTGGGCCTTGAGTTCGTCGGGCGTGCGGCCGCGCGGCATGCGCACGTTGACCGTGACCTCGACGCGGCCGTCGGCCCCCGCGCGCACGAGGTTCGGCGAGAAGGTCAGCGGGCCCATGAAGTCGTCGGCATAGCCCAGGCCCAGCTTCTCGCCGAGGTAGCCGGTGCCGTAGAGCGCATCGAGGTAGTCGACCGCCTGGCGAAAGCCGTTGGGCGCGAGCGCCAGGCCCGATTCCTTGAGGAACAGCGCGAGGCGCGGCACCGGGTTCACGCCCTCCTCGGGCCGCGAGCCGTGGGCCGAGACGCCGGTCACCTTGAGTTCGATGCTGTCGGCGCCGCGCGCGATGTCGATGGCGAACTTGCCGCCCTGGGCCTCGTACTTGCGCAGGAAGCCGGCCTTCGCGGCCTCGAGGGTCGCGGCCGCGGCGCCGAGGTCGCCGCCCTTGAGCGTGGCGGTGGCGGTCTGCGCGATCGCGTTGGCCGAGGCGGCGCCGGCCATCGCGACGATGGCGGTGGCCGCGGGGTCGGCGGGCTGCGCGGGGAAGAACACCTTGAGCGCGCCCGAGCCCTTCTCGGCCACCACGGCCGGGTACTTGCTGTCGAGCACGATGTTGTAGGCCGGCAGCACAGTCTTGTTGCGGTAGTAGAGCATCGCGTCGCCGCCGGTCTCCTCGGTGGTCTCGATCATCAACCGGATGCCGCGCTCGATCGGCAGACCGCTGTCCTTGACCGCCTTCATCGCGTAGAGCACGGCGGCGATCGAGCCCTTGTCGTCGATGGTGCCGCGGCCGTAGAGGAAGTCGCCCACGCGGGTCATGGTGAAGGGATCGAGTCGGGTGCCGTCGTCGAGCACCCATTCGGACAGCACGGCGGGCACCACGTCGGCATGCGTGAGGATGCCGAACTCCTCGCTGCCGCGGCCCTCGAGGCTGACCTCGAAGATGCGGTTGTCGACGTTGCGCCAGTTCAGGCCGAAGTCCTTCGCCATCTTCTCGACCAGCCGGCCGAAATCGAGGATCGCGGGACTCTCGTGCGGCGGCACCTGCACGTTGCGCACGGTCGGAATCGCGACCATGGCGCCGATGGTCGCGATCGCCGCCTGCTGGTTCCGCAGCCGGTTGTATAGGCCGAGCAGGCGCGCGATGTCGACCAGCGCATCGCCCGCGAGCGGCTGGCGCCGGCCATACGCGGACACGGCGGTGGCCAGTTCCTTGTGGGCCGGGTTCGCGGCGACGGCCTGGGCCAGGAAGGCATTGAAGTCCTTCGCGGTCTGGCCGGCCTGCCAGCGCGCGGCGAGCTGGTCGAGGGCGGGCTTCTTGAGCGTGTCGGCGAGGGCCGGGCCGCCGAGGGCGAGCACGGCGCAGCCGAGGGACAGGGCGGGCAGCGAAAGTCGCGATGGCATGAATGAGCTCCCTCGTGGCGGATACATCCGCCGACGATAGCCCAGCCTGCGGCACGAACCGCGTCGCCAAAGAAAAACCGGGCCACGCTCGTCGCGTGGCCCGGTTTCCCTAACCAATTCTCTTCAACAGAAGCGGCTTGCGCCGCCCGGCATCACAGGCCGGCTTGACGCGTCAGCGTGCGGGCTTGCGCGGGGATCACGCTGCCCGGGAACGATTCGCGGCGCAGGTTCTGGCCGGGAGCGTGGGCGGCTGCCACGGCTTCGCCATGGACCACGGCGCGGTCGGTGTTGCCGGCCACGACGGGTGCCAGGTTGGCGGTCGCGCCGTCGGCGTAGATGTTGCCTTCGCGGGCAGCGGCGGCGGCCTGGGGCGCCACGTCGGCGCGGCTGTAGCCGGAGGTCACCGAATGCACGCCTTCATAGGTTTCCGCGTGGGCGCCGGCAACGGCGATCAGCGACAGGGCGGCGGCAGCGAGGATGTTCGAGGTCTTCATGAGTGTCTTTCCTTTGGATGGTCTTCTTTTGGGTGAGACGGAGTTTGCCTCATCAAACCAGGGAAAACCCTTGCTCCAATGAATCACGGTGTTCACGAAATTGAAACAATGGCAGGGAACTTTCCTACGACGACGCCCAAATAGCTACATTCGATGCCGAATCGACGGGCTTTCCGCCCACGGGCCGAATACCTTCCGCCTAGCGCGGCCAGGCGCGCAGCACCGCGCGGATCGCGCGCGTATCGCCGGCCTTGACCTCGGCGCGGTAGCTGCCGACCAGCGCCTCGCGCTCGCCATCGGCCTGCGCATCGCCGCGCCAGGCGGCCAGCGCGGCGATCTCCTCGTCGCCGAGCGCCGACAGCCAGACCAGCGTGAGCTGCCGCTCGAGCTCGCGCGCGACGGTCAGCAGGTTGCGCTGGCGCGTCGAGGTCACGCCGCGCGACCACAGCGAGTCGATGGCGCCCTCGAGCGTGGCCTCGGGCAGCGAGGTGAACTGGGCCGCGTTGCCGCGCGCCAGTTGCTTGACCACGGCGCTCATCAGCAGCTCGCTCGAGAAGTCGACCTCGCGCAGCTCGGCCACCGCCATGCGATCGAGCAGCCCGGTGCGCGCCGGCCCGGGCGGGTTGGCCTGCTGGCGCTTGATGAAGTCGGCGCGCGCCGCGTCGTCCATCGCGCCATAGTCGGCGCGGACCTTCGCGAGGTGCGCGACCGCGCCCAGCACCGCGGGCGACGGCGCCGCGCCACCCTGCCCGGCCGCCGCCACGGCCGCCTGCACCGCGGCCAGCGCGGCATGCGCGTCGAAGGCATGGGCCGAGGCGGCATCGAGCGCCTTGAGCGCGCCGCCCGCGATGGCCTCGTCGGCCGGATCGAGCTGCTGCCTGGCGCCGCGCGCCACGGCGCCGGGCGCGTAGGCGGCCTGGTAGCGCGCCGGCACGCCCTCGAACTGCAGCAGCGCCTGCGCGCGGTCCTGGGCCGCGGCGGGCGCGGCGGCCAGCAGCAGCGAGAGCGAAAGGCCGAGGGCCAGGGCGGCCAGGCAACGGGAGCGAAGGAACGACAGCATGGCGCGATTATTGGCGCCCACCCGGTCGGGCCGCGTCGGACGAGCGCCAGCCGGGCGCGCCGGAAAAATCGCGCCGCGCGCAGAACCGAACGCCGCCGCGAGGATCGCAATCCATCGCCGGTCACCGCGGCCCGCTAAAGTCCGCCCCGCTCCCGTTCAATGCCCACCGCGCCATGCGAACCCTCTTCCTCCTCCCGCTCCTGCTGACCACACTGCTCGCCCTCCCCGGCCATGCCCAGCCACGCGCCGAGGCCGCGCCGCGCCCGATCGCCGCGCGCGGCGCGCTCGGGGCCGACGAGCAGAACAACATCGCCGTGTTCAAGGCCGCCTCGCCCGCGGTGGTCAACATCACCTCGATCGGGCTGGAACGCGGCCTGTTCTCGCTCAACGTGCAGCAGGTGCCGCAGGGCACGGGCACCGGCTTCGTCTGGGACACGCAGGGCCACGTCGTCACCAACTACCACGTGATCCAGAACGCGGCCGCCGCGCGCGTGACGCTGGCCGACCAGAGCAGCCACCGCGCGCAGCTGGTGGGCGTGTTCCCCGACCGCGACCTCGCGGTGCTGCGCATCGATGCGCCCGCGGCCAAGCTGCGGCCGCTGCCGCTGGGCACCAGCGCCGACCTGCAGGTGGGCCAGAAGGTCTACGCCATCGGCAATCCCTTCGGGCTCGACCAGACGCTGACCACCGGCATCGTGAGCGCGCTCAACCGCGAGATCGATTCGGTCAACCGGCGCACCATCCGCGGCGCGATCCAGACCGATGCCGCGATCAACCCCGGCAACTCGGGCGGCCCGCTGCTCGATTCGGCGGGCCGGCTGATCGGGGTCAACACCGCCATCTTCAGCCCCTCGGGCGCGAGCGCGGGCATCGGCTTCTCGATCCCCGTGGACGAGGTCAACCGCATCGTGCCGCGGCTGATCCGCGACGGCCGCTTCGTGCGGCCCGCGCTGGGCCTGACCTACGCGCCCAAGGAACTCAACAGCGCGCTCGACCTGCCGCGCGGCGTGGCGATCCTGCGCGTGCAGCCCGACAGCCCGGCCGCGCGCGCGGGCCTGCGCGCCTTCGCGCGCGGCGAGCGCGGCATCGTGCCGGGCGACGTGATCACCGCGATCGACGGCGCGGCCGTCAGCAGCGCCGACGACGTGCTGACCGTGCTCGAGCGCCTGCAGCCCGGCGACGCGGTCGAGCTCACGCTGTGGCGCGCGGGCGCGACGCGGCGCCAGAAGGCCACGCTGGCGACCTCCGACGAATGAGCGCGAATGAGCGCGAATGAGCGCTAGGGCGTGGCGAGGCGCTGCAGCAGCTGCACGGTCGGATAGCCGTCGGCCGGCTCGCCCACGCTGCGCTGCCAGCGCCGGATCGCATCGCGCGTGGCCGGACCGAGCAGCCCGTCGGCCGTGCCCGCGCCGAAGCCGCGCGCATTGAGCGCCTGCTGCAGCGTGATCGTCTCGGCGCGCGACAGCGGCTGCAGGTCGCGCGGCCAGTCGGCGCGCACGCCGGGCCCGCCCGCGAGGCGCTGCGCCAGCAGGCCCACGCCCAGCGCATAGCTGGTCGCGTTGTTGTAGCGCAGGATGGTGCGGAAGTTCGGTCCGACCAGAAAGGCCGGCCCGCGCGCGCCGGCCGGCAGCAGGATCGAGGCATCGGCCAGCGCGGGCAGCGGCGTGGCGTCGTCCATCGCACGCACGCCTTCGGCCGCCCATTGGCTCGCGGACTGGCGCAGTTGCCCATCGGCGCGCGCGAGGTCGAAGCCCGGCGGCAGCCGCACCTCCACGCCCCAGGGCTGGCCGGCCTGCCAGCCCGAATGCTGGAGGAAGTTCGCGGTCGAGGCCGTGACGTCGGCCATGCTGTCCCAGATGTCGCGCCGGCCGTCGCCGTCGGCATCGACCGCATGCGCGAGGAACACGGTCGGCAGGAACTGCGTCTGGCCCATCGCACCGGCCCAGGAGCCGATCATGCGGTCGCGCGGGATGTCGCCGCGCTGCAGGATCCTGAGCGCCGCCATCAGCTGCTCGCGTGCCCAGCCGGCGCGCCGGCCCTCGAAGCCCAGCGTGGCGAGCGCGTCGATGGTCGAGATGTCGCCGTAGTTGGCGCCGTAGTTGCTCTCCATGCCCCAGATCGCGACCACGATCTCGCCCGGCACGCCGTAGCGCGCGGCCACCGCATCGAGCTGGGGCCGCAGCGCCTGCAGCCGCTCCTGGCCGCGCGTCACGCGCTGGGGCGAGACGGCCGTGTCGAGGTAGTCCCAGACCGCGCGCACGAACTCGGCCTGGCTGCGGTCGCGCTCCACCACCTGCGGCAGGTAGCTCGCGCCGTCGAAGGCGCTGTGCAAGGTGGCCTCGTCGATGCCGGCGGCGCGCGCCTGGGTGCGGAACTGCGCGACCCAGCGCTCGAAGTCCTGCTGGATGCGGGCATCGTCGGCGACGGGTGCAACCGGCGCAACGGGCGCAGGCGCGGCGGTGCGCGGCGCGATAGGCGCGGGCTGGGTCTGCGTGCGCGCGGGCGGCGGCGCGGCGCAGCCCGCGATGAAGGCGGCGAGCAGCAGGCTCGCCGATGCGCGGTACGACAGGCGATGCGGTGGACGTGAAATGGCATGAGGCATGCCCCCATTCTGACGATGCGCGCAAAGGCCCCGCGCCCGGCTGCGGCAACGACGTGCCGCGCGAGATGTCCTACGCCGCGACGCGGCCTGCGCGCGCCGGGCGGCCGATGCGCGGTGGCCACGCTGGTGATTCCGAAGCAAGGAGCCAGCGATGCCGACCCGAAAGACCAAGGGCCTCTACGCCAACATCCACGCCAAGCAGGAGCGCATCAAGCACGGCAGCGGCGAGCACATGCGCAAGCCGGGCAGCGAGGGCGCGCCCAGCGACGAAGCCTTCGAGAAAGCCGAGAAGACCGCCCACAAGCGCAAACAGCGGCACTGAGGCCGCTGTCCGTCATCGAGCCGTGCCCGCTCAGGGCTTCTGGAACAGCTTCAGCACGCTCGAGAAATCGAGCGCGCCATGCCCCGCGAGGCTGTGTGCAGCATAGAGGTTGCGCGCGATGCCGCCCAGCGGCGTCGAGGCGCGCACGGCGGTCGCGTTCTCCTGCGCCAGGCCCAGGTCCTTGAGCATCAGGTCGGTGCCGAAGCCGCCCGCGTAGTTCTTCGAGGCCGGCGCGGTTTCCATCACGCCGGGCATCGGGTTGTACTTCTCGAGCGCCCAGTTGCCGCCCGAGCTGCGGCGCATGATCTCCGACAGCACCTTGGGATCGAGCCCGTTGGCCACGCCGAGCGCGAGCGCCTCCGAGGTGCCGATCATCAGGATCCCGAGCAGCATGTTGTTGCAGATCTTGGCGGTCTGGCCCGCGCCCGCGGCGCCGGCGTGGAAGATGTTGGCGCCCATCTTCTCGAGCACCGGCCGCGCGCGCTCGAGGTCCTTCGTCTCGCCGCCGACCATGAAGGTCAGCGTGCCCGCGATCGCACCGCCCGTGCCGCCCGACACCGGCGCATCGATCATCGCGATGCCCTTGGCGGCGGCCGCCTCGGCCACCTTGCGCGAGGTGGCGGCGGCGATGGTGCTGCTGTCGATCACGAGCGCGCCGGCCTGGATGCTCTCGAGCAGCCCGGGCTTGCCCGCGCCGCCGAGGAACAGGCCCTCGACGTGCGCGCTGGCCGGCAGCATGCTGATCACGACCTCGGCATCGGCCACGCTGTCGGCCGCCGACTTCGCGATCGGCAGGCCCTCGCCCGCGAACTTCTTGCAGGCGTCGGCCGAGAGGTCGAAGGCGCTGAGCGTGTGGCCGGCCTTGAGCAGGTTGAGGGCCATCGGGCCGCCCATGTTGCCGAGGCCGATGAATGCGATCTTCATGTGTTGTCTCCGAAGGATTGAGTGTCTTTATTTCAGCGTGGCCAGCTCCGCCGGCATCTCGCCGCGCGGGCGCAGGTGGTCGTCGATGAAAGCCTGGGTGATCTCCTCGATGCTCGCGGGCGACCACTTGGGATTGCGGTCCTTGTCGATCAGCACCGCGCGGATGCCCTCGGCGAAGTCCTTGTGCGCGCAGAAGCCCAGCGAGGCCCAGTACTCGAGGCGGAACACCTCGGCCAGCGACATGCGGTGCACGCGCTGCCAGAGCTCGAAGCTCAACGCGGCCGAGCTCGGCGCGCCCTTGGTGAAGGTCTTGGCGGCGCCCTGCAGCCAGGCGTCGTCGCTCTGCAGCCCGCGCAGGCGCTGCGCGATGTCGAGCAGGTCGTCGCCGGCCATCAGCGCATTGATGGTGTCGTAGTGCTCGCGCACCTTCGAGGCCGGCAGTTCGGCGCCCTCGCCGGCCTTGGCCAGGATGCGCGACAGCGTGGCGCGGTCGGCCTTGCCTTCGCCGGCCCAGCTCGCGGCGGCGATGGCCTCGAGCACCTGGCCCTTGTGCTCCTGCGGCACCAGCACGTCGGCCAGGCCGCAGAAGATCGCGTCGGCGGCATTGAGGTTCGCGGCCGTCAGCGCGAGGAACAGGCCGGTGCGGCCCGGCGTGCGGCGCAGGAACCAGCTGCCGCCCACGTCGGGGTACAGGCCGATGCTGATCTCGGGCATGGCGATGCGGCTCTGCGCCGTCACCACGCGGTGCGAGCAGCCCGACATCAGGCCCACGCCGCCGCCCATCACGATGCCGTGGCCCCAGCAGAGGAAGGGCTTCGGGAAGGTGTGGATCAGGTGGTCGAGCTCGTACTCCTCGCGGAAGAAGTCCTCGGCGTAGGTGTTGCGTTCGGGGCCGCATTCGAGCAGCGTCTGGTAGAGCTGGCGCAGGTCGCCGCCCGCGCAGAAGGCCTTCTCGCCCGCGGCCTGCAGCAGCACGCCAACGATGCCGTCGTCCTTCGCCCATTCGCGCAACCTGGGCGTGAGCAGGCGCACCATGTCCACCGACAGCGCGTTGAGCGAAGCGGGTGCGTTGAGCGTGGCGACGCCGAAGCGCTGGCCGCCGGCGGTCTTGATTTCGTCGAAGAGAACTACGGAGTCGGTCATTGTCTTGAGGGGTTCCGGATGTGGGGCGTCAGCGGATATCGCTGTCCCCTTCCAGCAATTTTCGCGCAACGATCACGCGCATGATCTCGTTGGTGCCCTCGAGGATCTGGTGCACGCGGGTGTCGCGCACCAGCCGCTCGAGCGGGAACTCGCTGAGGTAGCCGTAGCCGCCGTGCAGCTGCAGCGCGTCGTTGCAGACATTGAAGCCGGCATCGGTCGCGAAGCGCTTGGCCATCGCGCAATAGGTGCTGGCGTCGGCGTGGCCGGCGTCGAGCTTGCTCGCTGCCAGCCGCACCATCTGGCGCGCGGCCACCAGCTCGGTCGCCATGTCGGCCAGCTTGAACTGCAGCGCCTGGAAGCTCGCGATCGGCTTGCCGAACTGCTGGCGCTCGTGCAGGTAGCGGCGCGCCGCGTCGAGCGCGCCCTGCGCCGCGCCCACCGAGCAGGTCGCGATGTTGATGCGCCCGCCATCGAGCCCCTTCATCGCGATGCGAAAGCCCTCGCCTTCCTTGCCCAGCAGGTTTGCGGCGGGGATGCGCACGTTGTCGAAATTGATGGTGCGCGTGGGCTGGCTGTTCCAGCCCATCTTGTGTTCCTTCTTGCCGTAGCTCACGCCGGGCGCGTCGGCCGGCACCGCGAAGGCCGAGATGCCGCTGGCGCCCGCGCCGCCGGTGCGCGCCATCAGCACCAGCACGTCGGTGGAACCGGCGCCCGAGATGAAGGCCTTGCCGCCGTTGATCACGTATTCGGCGCCCTGCAGCTCGGCGCGCGTCTTGAGCGAGCCCGCGTCCGAGCCGGCGCCCGGCTCGGTGAGGCAGTAAGAGGCCAGCTTGCGCCCGCTCGTGAGCTCCTCGCCCCACTGCTGCGCCACCGCATCGGTGGCCCAGGTGCCGAGCATCCAGGTCGCCATGTTGTGGATGGTGATGAAGGCCGTGGTCGAGGGGTCGACCGCGGCCATCTCCTCGAACACCAGCGCCGCATCGAGCCGCGGCAGGCCGAGGCCGCCGATGCGCTCGGGCGCGTAGAGGCCGCAGAAGCCCAGCTCGCCGGCCTTGGCGATGGCCTCCTTCGGAAAGAAGGCCTCGGCGTCCCACTGCGCCGCATGGGGCGCGAATTCGGCCTGCGCGAAATCGCGCGCGGTCTGCGCAAAGGCGTTCTGCTCTTCGGACAGTTCGAAGTTCATTGTTCGCGACCCTTCCAGCGATCCAGTTCGGCGGTCCGTTTCCGGGTCGATTTCTCCAGGCATGAATTGAATACCAGCGGCCACATGGAGCCGCCCTCGTTGGCCTTCGACGCGCGCTTGCAGGCCGGGTCGCGGCCCTTGAGCCAGGCGCGTTGCTCGTTGCGCAGCGCGGTGCGCATCGACGGCGACAGCGTCTTCATCACCTCGCCATAGCGGATGTTGAGCGCCGCATCGGCGGCGCGGAAATCGCGCGCCGCGCAGGCGTTCATCTGCTGCTGGTTCCCGTTGGGATCGCAGTCGTCCGCGCCGGCGTCGGCGGCCGCCCGCGCGCCGCCGGCGAGCAGCGCGAGCGTCGCCACCGCGCCCCAGGCCGCGACGCGAAGGCGCTTCCTCACTTGAGGCTGATGGTGGTGTTGACGCCGTGCGAGACGGTGCTGTCGTCGAACCAGCGTGCCGTCACGGTCTTGGTCTGCGTGTAGAACATGATGACCTGCTTGCCGTACGGGCCCAGGTCGCCGAGCTTGGAGGCGCGCGAACCGGTGAACGAGAACATCGGGACCGGCACCGGGATCGGCACGTTGATGCCGACCTGGCCCACGTCGATGTCTTCCTGGAAGCGGCGCGCCGCGGCGCCCGACTGCGTGAAGATCGCGGTGCCGTTGCCGTTCGGGTTGCTGTTGATCAGCTCGATGGCCTCGTCGATGGTCTCGGCATCGGCCACGCACAGCACCGGTCCGAAGATCTCCTGGTCATAGATGGTCATGCCGGGCTTCACGCCGGTGAAGATCGTCGGGCCGACGAAGTTGCCCTTCTCGTAGCCGGGCACGCTGGGCTTGCGGCCGTCGAGCACGAGCTCGGCGCCATCGGCCAGGCCGCGTTCGATCAGGCTGCTGACGCGGTCGTGCGCCGCGCACGAGACCAGCGGGCCCACGTCCACGCCCTTCTCGGTGCCGGCACCGATCTTCAGGGTCCTGGCCTTCTCGATCAGCTCGGGCACCCACTTACGCGCGTCGCCCACCAGCACCGCCACCGACACCGCCATGCAGCGTTGGCCCGCGGCGCCGAAGCTCGCGCCGGCCAGCGCGTTGAGCGTCTGTTCCTTGTTGGCGTCGGGCATCACGATGGCGTGGTTCTTCGCGCCCATCATGCATTGCACGCGCTTGCCGGCCAGGGTGGCGCGGTTGTAGACGTGGGTGCCGACCTTGGTCGAGCCGACGAAGCTGATCGCCTTGATGTCCTTGTGGTCGCAGATGCCGTTGACCACGGCCTCGCCGCCGTGGACCACGTTGAGCACGCCGGCCGGGATGCCGGCCTCGAGCGCGAGCTCGCACAGGCGCATCGTGACCATCGGGTCCTGCTCGGAGGGCTTGAGCACGAAGGTGTTGCCGGTGACGATGGCCATCGGGAACATCCACAGCGGGATCATGGCCGGGAAGTTGAACGGCGTGATGCCCGCGCACACGCCCAGCGGCTGCAGCAGCGTGTAGGTGTCGACGCCGTTGGCCACGTTGTTGGCCAGCTCGCCGAGTTGCAGGTTGCCGATGTTCGAGGCGTGCTCGACCACCTCGAGGCCGCGGAACACGTCGCCCTCGGCATCGGGCAGGGTCTTGCCCTGCTCGGCCGTGAGGATCGCGGCCAGCTCGGCCATGTTCTCGCGGATCAGTTGCTGGTACTTGAGGAAGATGCGCGCGCGCGCGCCGATCGGGGTCTTGCGCCAGGTCTTGAAGGCGTCCTTGGCCGACGCCACGGCGGCGTCGAGTTCATCCTGGGTGGCGAAGGGCACGCGGGCCAGCACCTGCTGCGTGGCCGGGTTGACGATGTCGCGCCATTCGGTGGTCTTCGACTCGACGAACTTGCCGCCGATCAAGAGCTTGACGGTGGCGATCTGGGTCGAGGGCTGGGTGCTGGCGTCCATGTGCTTGTCTCCTGTGAATGCGGTGCCGAAGGCGGCGGAACAGCGGGCATCGTAGCTTTGCAGTTTTGCTATGACAATAGACAAAATTGCGCTGGGGTTTTGCAAAAACGCAGAACACAGGAACAAGGACGCAGAGGACGCGAAGGTTCCGCGAAGAGCGCAAAAAAAACGAATTCACTTTTTTGATTTCTTTCGCGTCCTTCGCGGAACCTTCGCGTCCTCTGCGTCCGGTTCCCGCATTCAGAAAGAACTGATGGACTGGGACAACCTCCGCTATTTCCTCGAACTCGCGCGCTCCGGCACGCTGATGAGCGCCGCGCGCCGGCTCGAGGTCGACCACACGACGGTGGCGCGCCGCATCCAGGCGCTCGAGAAGGAGGTCGGCGCGCCGCTGTTCGCACGCGAGGCCGGCGGGCACCGGCTCACCGAGGCCGGGCGGCGGCTGCAGCCGCAGGTGGAGGCGATGGAGAGCGCCTTCCTCGCGGTCGAGAGCACGGCGCCGGCCTCGCAGGAAGGGCTGTCGGGGCTGGTGCGCATCGGCGCCACCGAGGGCTTCGGCACCGCGGTGCTGGCGCCGCAGCTCGCGCTGTTCGCGCGCCAGCATCCGCGGCTGACCATCGACCTGCTGGCGATGCCGCGGCTGGTGCACCTGTCGCGGCGCGAGGCCGACATCGTGATCTCGCTCGAGCGGCCGGCGCGCGGACCGGTGCTGGTCACCAAGCTCAGCGACTACACGCTGCGCCTCTACGCCTCGAAGCCCTACCTCGCGGCGCACAGGCCGATCGCCACGCGCGAGGACCTGCGCGGCCACACCTTCATCAGCTATGTCGACGACCTGCTGTTCAGCAAGGAGCTGCAGTACCTCGACGAACTGCACCGCCCCGACAGCTTCGCGCTGCGCAGCACCAGCGTGCTGGCGCAGCACCGCGCGGTGGCCGCGGGCGCGGGCATCGCGGTGCTGCCGGCCTTCCTGGCCGAGGGCGACGGCAGCCTGCAGCCGGTGCTCGCGGGCCAGGCGAACTTCACGCGCACCTTCTGGATGTCGATGCCGGCCGAGACCAAGCACCTCGCGCGCATGAAAGCGACCTGGGAGTTTTTGCAGCAGACCGCGCAGGCGCAGCGCGACCTGCTGCTGCCCGATGCGGGCGCCTAAGCCACGCCCTCGAGGACCGGCTCGCCCTGCGCGGGCGCGTCGGCGCGCACCAGCTCGCCCAGATGGCGCCACAGCCGCTCGGCCTGCTCGGCCAGCGGCGCGCGCCGGCGCATCAGCATGAAGCGCAGCGGCACCTCGAGCGAAGTGCCGCCGGCCCGCACGAGGCGCCCGGCATCGAGGTCCTCGCGCACCAGCGCCTGCGGCAGCCAGGCCACGCCCAGCCGCGACAGCGCCATGAAGCGCAGTCCGTCGGTCAGGCTGGCCTCGTGGTGGCGCTGCAGCCGCAGTTCGGCATGGCGCTCGAGCAGCGGCGCCAGCGACCAGCCGAG
Organism: Variovorax endophyticus; assembly: GCF_025376855.1. Taxonomy (NCBI): domain Bacteria; kingdom Pseudomonadati; phylum Pseudomonadota; class Betaproteobacteria; order Burkholderiales; family Comamonadaceae; genus Variovorax; species Variovorax endophyticus. The sequence goes on along the minus strand of NZ_JAHUTH010000003.1, from coordinate 115,208 downwards.
GTGGCATTCCTCGGCATAGCCGAGGAAGGAAACGGGCGCACCGCCGGGATCGCGCAGGTCGAACAGCGGCCCGCCCGCGGCATTCGGCGCGCTCACCGGCACCAGCCGTTCGCGCCCCAGCTCCAGCGACAGGCAGTCGCCCGCCTCGCAGGCCGAGCCCGCGCGCGCGGCCACCGCGCCGGCTTCGTCGAACAACGCGACCGCGTAGTCGGCCGAGCCCTCGGCCAGCATCTCGAAGCATTCGGGCAGGTTGTCGGAGCTGACGCTGAACTTGGCGGTCCGGAAGTCGTTGTGCAGCCGCGGCACCCAGTCGGGGAAGAACACGGCCGACATGATGTGGGGCGCCGCGAAGCGGATGCGCAGCTGGCGGTCCTCGCCATCGGCCTTGATCGACTTGCGCAACCCCTCCAGCGCATAGACCACCTCGGAGGAGATCGCCTGCAGCCGTTCGCCGGGCTGCGTGAGCTCGAGCGCCGCGGTGCGCCGGTCGAACAGCGGCGCACCGATCCACTGCTCGAGGCCCTGGATGCGCCGGCTCAGCCCCGACACCGACACATGGCAGCGCTCGGCGGCGCGGCTGAAGCTGCGCGTGTGGCACAGGACCAGGAAATCCTTCAGGCTGACCAGGTCGATCATTTGCGGTTTTCTCAAAAGTTGGCGGCCACCCCAGTCTACTTTCGCTCGGCGGCAGCCTGGACACTCCGGCATCCGGATCCTTTGCGGCTTTCGCAAAACCCGGCGCCCGATCGGCAACCCGCTGAAGGCCTCGCGCCCCAAGAATTCCGGCACCCCGAGCCCTTGCTGGAATCCAGATGCCGCCCTCGACCCCCCAACGCCTTCGCGGCGTGCTCGCCCCGGTCCTCACCCCCTTCGACGCCGCGCTGAAGCCCGACGCCGCGCGCTTCCTGCGGCTGTGCCGCTGGCTGGTGGCGCAGGACTGCGGGCTCGCGATGTTCGGCACCAACTCCGAGGGCAACTCGCTCTCGGTCGACGAGCGCATCGAGCTGCTGCGGCAGGCCGTGGCCGCGGGCGTGCCCGCCGCGCGCATGCTGCCGGGCACCGGCAGCTGCTCGCTGGCCGACGCGGTGCGGCTCACGCGCTGCGCGGCCGACCACGGCTGCGCCGGCGTGCTGGCGCTGCCGCCCTTCTATTACAAGAGCGTCACCGACGACGGCCTGTTCGCCTTCTTCAGCGAGGTGATCGAGCGGGTCGGCGACAGCGGCCTGCGGCTGTACCTCTATCACATCCCGCCGGTGGCGCAGGTGGGCTTCTCCCACGCGCTAGTCGAGCGCCTGCTCAAACGCTACCCCGGCACGGTCGCCGGCATGAAGGACACCGGCGGCGACTGGGACTACACCGCGCGCACCATCGCGCAGTTCGGCCCCGCGGGCTTCGACGTCTTCGCGGGCACCGAGACCCTCCTGCTCGACACCCTGCGCCACGGCGGCGCGGGCTGCATCTCGGCCACCGCGAACGTCAATCCCCGCGCCATCGTGCGCCTGTTCGAGACGTGGCAGGACGCGGATGCCGATGCGCGGCAGGCGGCGCTCAACGCGGTGCGCGCGAAGTTCGCGGCCCATCCGCTGATTCCCGCCATGAAGTCGGCCATCGCGATGGCCACGGGCGATGCGCAATGGGCGCGCGTGCGGCCGCCGCTCGAAGCGCTCGATGCGCAGCGGCAGGAGGCCCTGCGGCAGGCGCTGCGCGACCAGGCTTTCGATCTCGCCGCACTCGACGTCGATGCCGGCGATCGCCACTGAACCGGTCGCGGCCGCGCCCTTCACCGAAGCCGAGCTCACGCGCCTGCGCCGCGACACGCCCGCCTGGGGCGCCGGCGCGCACTTCGCGCACGGCTCGGCGAGCCTGCCGCCCGAGCCCGTCTACGCGCAATGGCAGGCCTGGCTCGAGGCCGAGCGCGCGCTGGGCACGCACCGCGCCGCCGAGCGGCATGCGGACGCGCTGCATGCGGTGCGCGCCAGCGTGGCGCGGCTCGTCAATGCGCAACCGCACCAGGTCGCGCTGCTGGGCTCCGCGAGCCAGGCCTGGGCCGCCGCGATGAGCGCCGCCCATGCCCCTCACGTAATCACGACCCACGACGAATACGGCGCCAACGCGCTCCACCTGCTGAACGCGGCGCAACAGCGGCGGCTCGGCTTCTCGGTGATCGGCACGCGGCCCGGTGCGACGCCGCTGACGCAGCGCCTGGACCATGCGCTGCGCCACGCACCCGCCGGCCGCCGCCCCGTGGTCTCGCTCGCCGCCGTACCGACCGCCTGGGGCGCGGCCACGCCCATGGACGGCGTGGCGCGCTGCGTGCACGCGCATGGCGGCCTGCTGTTCCTCGATGCCAGCCATGCGGTGGGCCAGGGGCCGGTCGACATGCAGGCCCTCGGCTGCGACGTGCTGGTGTTCCCCGCGCGCAAATGGCTGCGCGGCCCGCGCGGCGCGGGCGTGCTGTGCCTGTCGCAGCGCGCGCTCGAGGCGCTGGGCACGCCCGAAGCTATCGACGTGGCCGGCGCGCAGTGGCTGGAGGCCGAGCGCCTGCAGCCCTGGTCCGATGCGCGGCGCTTCGAGCGCCACGAGTTCCATCCGGGCCTGCGGCTGGCACTGGGCGCGGCCTGCGACTACGCGCTCGCGGTCGACCCGGCGCGCATCGCGCGACGGAACGCGCTGATTCGCCAGCGCCTCGCGCATGCACTGCAGGAACGCTTCGGCTGGCAGCCGCTCGAGGCCGGCCAGCCCGATCGCAGCGCGCTGCTGACCTACCGCCTGCCCGAGGCCTTCGGCGATGGCGCGGCCTTCGTCCGCCGCCTCGCCGACGCGGGCGTCCACGCCTCCTTCGTCGGCCCGCAGCACGCGCGCTGGGCGCTCGAGGCCGCGGGCCTGCCGGGCGTGCTGCGGCTCACGCCGCACTACCTCACGGACGACGACGAGATCGCGCGCCTCGTGCAGGCGATCGAGACCACGAATTCCCGCGTCCATCGCTGACGCGTTCCATCGACGAAGAACAAGGAGACACGCATGAAGACCCATCCCCTCGCCCGCCTGGCCACCGCGCTCGCGCTGTTCGCCGCCGTCGCCGCGAGCCCGCCGGCCGCCGCGCAGGCCTATCCCTCGAAGCCCATCACCGTCGTCATCCAGTACCCGGTCGGCGGTCCCTCGGACGCTCTCGCGCGCCTGCTCGCGCCGCGCCTGCAGGCCGCGCTCGGGCAGCCGCTGGTGATCGAGGCCCGGGTCGGCGCCGGCGGCAACATCGGCACCGACGTCGTGGCCAAGGCCAAGCCCGATGGCTACACGCTGCTGCTGTCCTCGAGCGGGCCGCTGGCGATCAGCCCCTGGCTCTATCCGAAGCTGCCCTATCGCCCGCTGAAGGACCTGGTGCCGGTGGTGCAGCTCGCGGCGGTGCCGCTGGTGCTCGAGGTCAACGACGCGCATCCGGCGCGCAGCGCGGCGGAGTTCCTGCGCCTGCTGAAGGCCAACCCCGGCAAGTACAGCTTCGGCTCGTCCGGCAACGGCACGCCGCAGCACCTGTCGGCGGTGCTGCTCGGTTCGATGACCGGCGTGACGCTCACGCACGTGCCCTACAAGGGCCAGGCGCCGATGGCCACCGACCTGATGGGCGGGCAGATCGACTTCGCGATCGACAGCATGGTCTCGGCCATGCCCAACCTCGCGACCGGGCGGCTGCGCGCGCTGGCCGTCACCGGCCGCCAGCGCTCGCCGCTGCTGCCCGAGGTGCCGACGCTGGAAGAGGCCGGCGTGCCCGGCTACGAGGCGCTCGCCTGGTACGGCCTGATGGCGCCGGCGGGCACGCCGCGCGCCATCGTCGAGCGGCTCAACGAGGCCGCGCGCCAGGCGCTCGACACGCCCGCCGTGCGCGAGCAGATCGCGCGGCTCGGCAGCGCGCCCGTGCACGGCACGCCCGAGCGCTTCGGCGCCTTCATCCAGGCCGAGCACGACAAGTGGGGGCCGATCGTGAAGAGCACCGGCGCCGTGGTCGATTGAGGCCGCACCGCCCATGAAGATCGTCAGCATCGCGGAACGCACCGTTCCCATCGCCTCCTCGCTGCGCAACGCGCGCATCGATTTCAGCGAGATCACCGCCAGCGTGGTGGCCGTCGTCACCGACCAGTTCCGCGACGGCCGCCGCGTCGTCGGCCATGCCTTCAACTCCTTCGGCCGCTACGGCTGCGGCGGGCCGCTGCGCGAGCGCTTCATCCCGCGCCTGCTGCGCGCCACGCCCGCGGAACTCAACGACCCCGACAGCGGCATCGTCGACCCGCAACGCGCGCTCGACCTGATGCTGCGGCGCGAGAAGGCCGGCGCCCATGCCGAGCGCTCGATGGCGGTCGGCACGCTGGAACTCGCGCTCTGGGACATCGTCGGCAAGATGCGCGGCCTGCCGCTGTACCGGGTGCTGGCCCAGCGCATGGGCGAGCCCGGCATCGAACCCGCGCGCTCGGTGCGCTGCTACGTGGGCGGCGGCTTCTACCGCGACCACGACGACCTGGCCCGGCTCGGCGACGAGGTGCGCGGCCATCTCGATGCCGGCTACACCGAGCTCAAGATCAAGGCCGGCGGCCTGCCGCTGGCCGCCGAGCTGCGGCGCATCGAGTCGGTGCTGGCACTGGTGGGCTCGGGCGCGCGGCTGGCGCTCGACGCGAGCTGCGCCTTCGGGCGCGACGAGGCGCTGGCCTTCGCGCGCGCCATCGCGCCCTACGGCCTGCGCTGGCTCGAGGAGCCCTGCGACCCGGCCGACTTCGAGACCTACCGCGCGGTCAGCGAGGCCTATGCGGGCACCGTCGCCGGCGGCGAGAACCTGTTCTCGCGCGAGGAGGTCGCCAACTTCCTGCGCTACGGCGGCTTCGAAGGCCGCGTCGTGCTGCAGCCCGATCCGCCGCTGGCCTACGGCCTGCTCGAGCTGCAGCGCATCGTGGCGCTGGCACGGGCCCACGGCGTGGCGCGCGAGAACATCGTGCCGCACGGCGGCAACCTGATGTCGCTGCATGCGACCGCGGGGCTGGGGCTCGGCAGCGCGGAGTCCTATCCGGGCCTGTTCGGCCCCTTCGGCGGCTTCAGCCGCGAGGTCCGGATCGAGAACGGGCACGCCACCCTGCCCGAGGCGCCGGGCATCGGCTTCGAGGAACAGCCCGCGCTCTACCGCATCTTCCGCGAACTCGCGGCCGGCCTGGGGGTGTGAACGCGCGCGCGCCGGCCGCAGAATGCGCGGACAACGCCTGCCAGGAGACGCCCGCATGCCACGCCACCGCCCCGCCCGCCTGACCCACATCGCCGGCATCGGCGTCGACCGCATGGGCGCCATCGCCGACGACGCCGAGGGCCCGCCCTTCCTGCGGCTCGAGAACCTCGACGTCGACATCCCGCCCGATGCCGAGGCCGTGGCGCGCACCGTGCGCGCCGCCACCGAGGACGCGGACAACAGCTACCTGCCCTTCGTCGGCCAGGCGCGGCTGCGCGAGGTCGCGGCGCGCCATGTGTCCGAGCTCTCGGGCGTGGCCTACGAGGCGCGCCATTGCGTGATCTCGGCCGGCGGACTCTCGGGCATCCTCAATGCCCTGCTGGCCACGGTGGAGGTCGGCGACGAGGTGCTGGTGACCGACCCGACCTATGCCGGCCTGCTCAACCGCATCCGGCTCGCGGGCGGCACGCCGAAGTACGTGCCGTTTCGCTTCACGCCCGGCGGCGAATGGAAGCTCGACCGCGAGGCGCTGCGCGCCGCCGTGGGCCCGCGCGTGCGCACGATGCTGCTGATGTCGCCCTCGATGCCCTCGGGCGGCTTCTTCGACGCCGACGACTGGTGCGCGATCGCCGCGCTGTGCGTGCAGCACGACCTGACGCTGATCCTCGATGCCGCGATGGAGCGGCTGCTGTTCGACGGCCGCGCGCTCATCCATCCGGCCGGGCTGCCCGGCATGGCCGAGCGCACCATCACCGTGGGCTCGTCGGCCAAGGAGCTGCGCATGATCGGCTGGCGCGTGGGCTGGACCGTGGCGCCCGAGCGCTACATGCCCGACCTGGTGGCGGTGTCGCTGGCCAACGTGGTGGTGCCGGTGGGCATCGCGCAGGACGCGGTCGCCACCGCGCTCGCGCAGTCGCCGCGCACGCTGGCGCCCTATGTGGCCGAGCTGGAACGGCGACGCGACACGCTGCTCGACGAACTGCGCGGCCTGCCCGTGGGCGTGCCGGCCGGCGGCTGGTCGATGCTGCTGCGCGCCAGCGATTTCGGCATCGACGGCCAGACTCTCTCCGAGCGGCTGCTGAAGGCGCGCGTCTGCGCCACCGCCATGCAGGGCTGGGGCGAGACGCATGGCGCGCAGTACCTGCGCTTCGTGTTCTCGAACGAGCCGGTGGAGCGGCTGCGCGGCCTAGGCGACAAGGTCCGCGCGGCGCTCGGGGCCTAGGGCCACTCCGCGGGGTGGCTGCCCGGCGGCATCGAGGGCCGCGGCCAGGCAGCCGGCGTGCGCGCGAGCAGCGCGCTGTGCCGCAGGCCCGCGAGTTCGCCGAAGCCCGAGGGCTCGGTTTCCACATAGGGCGCGATGTCGGGCCTGGGCGTGGCGAGCCCGCCGGGCACGCGGCCGAGTCCGCGCAGCCAGTGGCCGGTCTGCGCGAGCGACACCCGCACCAGCCAGCTGCCGCCCTCGCGCTGCTGTCGATGCAGCGCGGCGGCCGCGCCGAAGGCGATCAGGTAGCCCGTGGCCTCGTCGAGGATCTGCATCGGCAGCGGCTTCGGCTTGCCGTCGCCGGCCGCCTCGCCCTCGGCCTGGTTGAAGCCCATAGCGGTCTGCACCAGCGAATCGAAGCCGCGGCGGCCGGCCCACGGGCCCTGCGTGCCATAGGCCGTGAGCGAGACGCAGACGATGCCGGGCCGCAGCGCCGCGAGCTGCGCCGGCCCGAAGCCCAGCGCCTCGAGGCCGCCGGGCCGGTAGCCCTGCACGAACACATGCGCCTGGCCGGCCAGCCGGCGCAGTGCCGCCTGTCCTTCGTCGGTGCGCAGGTCCACGTGCGTCGACAGCTTGCCGCGGCTGGTGTCGGCGATGGCCTCGATGTTGGGCAGCCGCGGCGAGTTGACCAGCAGCACGTCGGCCCCGTAGGCCGCGAGCGCGCGCCCGCCGACCGGGCCGGCCAGGATGCGCGTGAGGTCGAGCACGCGCAGGCCCGCGAGCGGCCGCTGGTCCTCGCGCAGCGGCGGCAATGCAAGCGGTGCCGCGTCGCCGATGCGCTCGATGGTGAACAGCGGCTGCGCGGCGATCGCTTGGCCCTGCGGCGTGGCATCCCATTCGTCGAAGCGGCGCAGCGCGGTGGCCACCAGCCCGCGCGCGGCGGCGGCTTCCTCGAAGTCGAGCGCACGCCAGCCGGCCATCGCGGCCTCGGCATCGGCGCGCACGGCCGTCGCGGGATCGAGGCCCAGCAGGCGCAGCGCGCCTTCGCGGTGGTGCGCGAAGTTGGCGTGGATGCGCACCCAGCCGTCGGAGGTGCGGTAGAGGCCCGAGAACGCGTCCCAGAGCTCGGGCACGCGGCCGTCGAGGCTGAACCAGCCGGTGCATTCGAGCGCGGCATGGCGCATGTCGACCGCGACCGCCTGGCGCGGCACGCCGCGCGCATGGCCGAGTTCGCAGGCCGCCAGCGCGGCCGCGGCGATGCTGCCCTGCGCCGCCGCGCCGACCGCGAAGGACGACGGCAGCACCGGGTCGGCGCCCGTGAGCCGCGCCAGCGGCAGTGCGTCGGCCGGCAGGCCGGCCTGGCGCCAGAGGTCGTGGAGGATGTCGCTCGCGCTCATCTTTCGTTCTCTCCAATGAAAAAAGGCAGGGCCCGCTCGCGCGGCCCTGCCCTTCGTTCGTCGTTGCGGCCTTCGCCTTACTGGATCAGCTTGGCGCCGGTCTTGGCCTGCAGCGCATCGAAGCTCACGCCGGGCGCGAGTTCGATCACCTTGAGGCCCTCGGGCACCACGTCCATCACGGCGAGGTCGGTGATGATGCGGTCGACGACGCCCACGCCGGTCAGCGGCAGGGTGCACTTCTCGAGGATCTTGAAGTCCTCGGTACCGTCCTTCTTCTTGGCCACGTGCTCCATCAGCACGATCACGCGCTTCACGCCGGCCACCAGGTCCATCGCGCCGCCCATGCCCTTGACCATCTTGCCGGGGATCATCCAGTTGGCGAGGTCGCCCTGGGTGCTCACCTGCATCGCGCCGAGGATCGAGAGGTTGATCTTGCCGCCGCGGATCATCGCGAAGCTGTCGTGGCTGCCGAAGATGGCCGAGCCCGGCAGCGTGGTGACGGTCTGCTTGCCGGCGTTGATCAGGTCGGCGTCGACCTGGTCCTCGGTCGGGAACGGGCCGATGCCCAGCATGCCGTTCTCGCTCTGCAGCCAGACTTCCTTGGTGCCCGTGTGGTTGGCCACCAGCGTCGGGATGCCGATGCCGAGGTTGACGTAGAAGCCGTCTTCCAGCTCTTGCGCGGCGCGCGCCGCCATCTGGTCTTGGGTCCAGGGCATCTCAGGCTCCTTCTTTCTTGTTGACGACCTTGGCCGGCACTTCGCTGCCGGCGGCGGCCTGGGCGATGGCCGTCTGGGCCTCGACCTTGGCGGCCGCGGCATCCACGCCGGCGCTCACGGTGCGCTTCTCGATGCGCTTCTCGGGCGTGGCGTTGAGCACCAGGCGGTGCACGTAGATGCCCGGCAGGTGGATGTCGTCGGGGGCCAGCTCGCCCACCTCGACGATCTTCTCGACCTCGACGATGCAGATCTTGCCGGCCATCGCGGCCGCGGGATTGAAGTTGCGCGCCGTCAGGCGGAAGCGCAGGTTGCCAGACTTGTCGGCCACGTCGGCCTTGACCAGCGCCACGTCCGGCACCAGCGAATGCTCCATCACGTAGGTCTCGCCGTCGAACTCGCGCAGTTCCTTGCCCTCGGCGACCTGCGTGCCCACGCCGGTCTTGGTGAAGAAGGCCGGGATGCCGGCGCCGCCGGCGCGCAGCTTCTCGGCCAGCGTGCCCTGCGGCGTGAATTCCAGCGCGAGCTCGCCCGCCAGGTACTGGCGTTCGAATTCCTTGTTCTCGCCCACGTAGGAGGCGATCATCTTCTTGATCTGGCGCGTCTCGAGCAGCTTGCCGAGGCCGAAGCCGTCGACGCCCGCGTTGTTCGAGATCACGGTGAGGTTCTGCGCGCCGGAATCCTTGAGCGCGTCGATGAGCGCCTCGGGAATGCCGCACAGGCCGAAGCCGCCGACCGCGAGCATCTGCCCGTCGGCCACGACCCCCTTGAGCGCCGCCTCGGCGGAGGGATAGATCTTGTTCACTCGTGCTCCTTGATTGGCTGTGTCGAGAGTGGGTGGGAAAGCCCTGAACGATACTACGTACCCGCATACGTAGTATTTCGTAATGGTGACCCCCGATGCAGGAGACGACCGATCGCAAGGCTGAGGCGGCAACGCCCGACATCGACTACCGGCTGGCCTTCGAGCACGCCCCGGTCGGGATGGTGGTGTCGCGCCACCGCGCCATCGTGGCCTGCAACCGGCGCGTGTGCGAGATCTTCGGCGCAACGCCCTCCGCGCTGGTGGGGCATTCGTTCAGCATCCTCTACCCCAGCCTCGCCGAGTTCGAGCGCATCGGCAAGCGCATGGAGCCGATCATGAATGCCAGCGGGCACTACGCCGACAACCGCATGATGCGCCGCCTCGGCAGCCTGCACGGCGCGATCGCGGGCGAGACCTTCTGGTGCCATGTCACCGGCCATGCGATGAACCGCGCCATCCCGCACGAGTCGGGCATCTGGACCTTCGAGGACCTGGGCTCGCGCCGCGCGACCAAGGCCCAGCTCACGCCGCGCGAGCGCGAGGTGGCGGCCCAGGTGATGCGCGGCCTGACCTCGAAGGAGATCGGCAAGGCACTGGGCATCAGCCACCGCACGGTGGAACTGCACCGAGCGCGGCTGATGCGCAAGTACGCGGCCGCTACCACGGCGGAGCTGGTGCAGAAGCTGATCGCTGGCTGACCGGCGCGCCGCGCAGATCGCGCCGTGACCGCGGAGGTTCCCTTCGATCGTTGCCGAAACGGAAACGCCGTGTCGATGAAAGGCACGAACCACGGCGCTGTCGCAGGACTATCGTTGCAGTCATGCGGACACGGTGTCCGCGTCACTGTTCAAGGAGTCGTCTCATGACCACAGCCCTTCATTCCGAAAAGACCCTTCTGCAATCGCGCCTGGCCGCGCATGCCCATGTGCTCGCCGTGCACAAGGCACCGGTCGCGCTGACGCTGGCCGCCGTCATCCTGTCGGTGCTCGGCGTGCGCGCCTGACCCTGGCACCTTGCCAGGGCTGAACGAGGGGCGCCGCGCCCCACGCATCGCACGATGCGCCCACGGCGTCCCTCATTCAGCGCTCATTCTTCGCTATGCTCTGCGCCCTTTGGCAGGCACGCGCATGGCGATTCCCGACGAGATCCTTCCCTTCTGGCAACGCTTCGAGGCGGCCCTCGGCGCCGAGGCATCCGGGCGTTTCATCGAGGCCTTCCACTTCGACGACAACGAGGCCGGCGCCACCGAGCTCGCGCAACTCGTGCTCGAGGGCCGCAAGCGCGGCACCGCGAGCCTCGAATGGTCCTTCGCCGCCACGGGCCGCCCGCGGCCGCGTCCCGGCGATCTCAGTGTGGTGACCGACTGGCACGGCCGGCCGCTGTGCGTGATCGAGACGCGCGCGGTGGTGGTGATGCCCTTCGAGGAGGTCGGCGCGGACTTCGCGGCGGTCGAGGCCGAGGGCGACGGTTCGCTGCGCTACTGGCGCGAAGGCCACTGGCAGTACTTCAGCGGCGAGTGCGAGCGCATCGGCCGCACGCCAGACATGCGCATGCCGGTGCTGTGCGAGACCTTCGAGATGGTCTGGCGCGACTGAGCGATGCGCGCCGTGCGCCGCGGCACCTCAGTCGGTGCCGACCATCACGCTCGAGGCCTTGATCACCGCATAGGCCGTCTGCCCTTCGGCCAGCTTGAGCGAATCGGCCGAATTGCTGGTGATCGTCGAGACGATCTGGATGCCCGGCGCGATCTCGAGCGTGACCTCGGTGCTGACGGGGCCGCGGACGATGGAAATGACCTTGCCCGAAAGGACGTTGCGTGCGCTGATCTTCATGAATGCTCCTGGTTGGGTGTGAAAGCCCCCGGGCGGCCGCGATGCGCGTCGCCGGGGCGCGAGGCATGGTAGCGTGCCCGCCCTCGGCCCGGCACGGACCGGTACGCCGCGCGCTTCAGGAGGCCGGCAGCGCGCCGAGCAACCCGTCGACCCACCCCTGCAGGTCGAGGTCGCGAAAGCTGCGCAGCGCGGCATCGAGCACCGCTCCATGCGGCTGCTGCGCCAGCACCACCAGGCCGATGTCGCGCTGCAGTTGCGGCGACATCGGCCGCCAGCGCAGCTGCTCGGCGCCCTCGGCCAGGCACAGCACGCTGTGCGGCAGGATGCCGTAGAGGCCGGCCTGGCGCACATGCGCGTAGAGCACCGTCATCGAATCGGTCTCGACCTGCGGCACGGCCTTCACGCCGGCGGCGGCGAAGGCCGCGTCCATGCCGCGGCGGCACTGCATGTTGGTGGTGAACAGGCACAGCGGCAGGCTCGCGGCATCCGACCACGACATCGAGGCCGCGCCCTCGAACATGGCTTCGTCGGCCGCCACCAGCACATAGCGCTCGCGGAACACGGGCAGGGTCTGGAAGGCACCGAGCCGGTCGTCGTCGAGGTAGCTCAGGCCGATGTCGAGCTCGAAGTCGGCGATCTTGCGCAGGATCTCGGCGGCCGACAGCGTGTAGACCTCGTGCTTGAGCCGCGGATGCCGGCGCAGGCAGTCCTGCGTGAGCCGCGGCACCAGCGGCAGCGCGGCCGGGATCGCGCCCATGCGCAGCACGCCCACGGGATCGTTGCCGCCGGCGCGCGCCTCCTGCCGCAGGCCCTCGCAGTCGGCGAGCACGCGGCGCGCCCAGGCCAGCACGCGCTCGCCGTCGGCCGTGAAGCCCTCGAAGCGCCGGCCGCGCTGCACGATGACCACGCCCAGCTCTTCCTCGATGCTGCGGATGGCGCCCGAGAGCGCGGGCTGCGAGACGTTGCAGGCGGCGGCGGCGCGGCCGAAGTGCTGTTCGCGCGCGAGCGCGACGACGTAGTTCAGCTGGCGGATGAACATCGGGGCGAGGCGCGCGCCCGGCTCAGCCGTGCCGCGGGCAGATCGGCGACGTGCCGGACGGTCCGTCCTCCCTGCCCTCGCCCTGTGCCTGCGTGCCTTCCGCCGGCCCCGAGAAGGCCGCGGCGAAGCAGCCGATGCCCGCGCTGCGCAGCGGCAGGTAGCGCACCTGCTGGCGCGTGCACAGCCGCTTGAGGTTGTCCACCGATTCGTGGTCGATGCAGTCGACCGGAAAGACCACCACGTGGGCCCAGGACACGGCCGCGGCCAGCAGGCCTGCGCGGTCCTCGAGGCCGCCGCCGTGGCGCCGGAATTCCCCGCCATGGCGCAACACGAGGTCGCGGATCGCCGGATAGGTGCTGGGCCGCCCGCCCACGTAGAGGATGCGGCGACCCTGCAGCTGCGCGTCGAGCTGCGCCAACTGGTCGTTGCGCCCGCCATCGCCCGCGTTGAGCCGCAATTGCAGCTCGGCGGCCCCGAGCTCGCGGCCCAGCGCCTGGGTGTGGCGGCGCAGATGCTCGAGCGTCTCGGCGAGCTGCGCCGCCTCGGCCTGCGCGGCGGCGGCGGTCTGTTCGGCGCGTTCGCGGCGCGCGGTCTGCAGCGCGATCAGCGCGGCCGCCTTCTCGCTCCGGTCGGTCGCCTCCACCCGCTCCTGCCGGTCGGGGGCCGCGGCGGCCGTGGCCTCGATCAGCTCGCGCCGCAGCGCCGCGATCTGCCGGTCCCGCTCCTCCACCAGTTCCTGCGAGCGCAGCTGCTGGCGGTCGAGCTTCTCGCGCAGCTCGGCGTTGTCGCGCTCCAGCGCCACCAGCCGGCGGATGTCGGCGCGATTGGCCGCGCCGACCAGGTGCGAGAGCATGTGGACGTCGCCGAACACGCGCTGGCGCAGCGCGGGCGTGGTCTTGCGGTGCGTCAGCACGGCCCAGTAGGCGCCGGGCACCTCGCCCTGGTGCAGCGACTCGTCCCAGTAGGCGGTCAGGGCTTCGGCATCGGCCAGCTTCGCGGTGCGCTGCAGCGCCGGCGCATGCCGGTGGTCGAGCGCCTTCTGCAGCGCCTTCGCGACCTGCGGCTCGTGCGAGGTCAGCCGCACCGCGTCGTGATGGATGTCGAGGTCGCTGGCGCCCTTCACGTCGGCGAAGCGCGCCATCAGCTTGCGCAGCTCGGCGGTGCTCAGGCAGGTGCCGATCACCGAGCAATGGAGGTGGTGGTCGAGGTCCGCCAGCCTCGCACGGCCGGCCACGGCGGCCTCCGGCGCCTCGGGTTCGGGCGTGGCGCAGCATTCCACGGCGGCATAGCGCAGCGGCGAATCGGCGCGATCGACGCGCGTGAGCGCGGCATCGGCGGCGGCGAGAAGGCGGAAAGGCGGCTGCTGCATCGGCGGGGCGCGCGAAGGCGCGGTCTGGCGAAAACGACACCGCAATATACGACGCAACATAACGAAAGCCAAGCGGCGGGCTTTTCGCCCGCCGGAAGGCTGCCGCGGCGCGGGCAGGCTCAGGTCTTGACGCCGTCGCGCTCGCGCGCCTCGAGCACGGCCCATTCCTCGTCGGTGAACAGCCGCGAGCGGGTCAGGAAGCGCACGCCCTCGGGCCCCTCGAGCGAGAACATGCCGCCGCGCCCCGGCACCACGTCGATGATCAGCTGCGTGTGCTGCCAATACTCGAACTGCGGGCCGCTGATGTAGAACGGCATGCCGCCGATGTGGCCCAGCAGCCGGTCGTAGTCGCCGACGATGAACTCGCCCTGGGCATAGCACATGGGCGCGCTGCCGTCGCAGCAGCCGCCCGACTGGTGGAACATCAGCGCGCCGTGCTTCGCGGCAAGCCTGTCGATCAGCGCCAGCGCCGCGTCGGTCGCGGTCACGCGCGGGACTTCTTGTGTCATGGAAAGCCTTCCTTCGGGGATGCACGAACGCCCCGCGCGTCCCGTCTCGGGCCGCGCGGGGCGTGCCTTGCGGCAGGGGATCAGAAGAAGCCGAGCTTGTTCTCGCTGTAGCTCACCAGCAGGTTCTTGGTCTGCTGGTAGTGGTCGAGCATCATGCGGTGGTTCTCGCGGCCGATGCCCGACTGCTTGTAGCCGCCGAAGGCCGCATGCGCCGGGTAGTGGTGGTAGCAGTTGGTCCACACGCGACCGGCCTGGATGCCGCGGCCCATGCGGAAGGCGCGGTTCATGTCGCGGCTCCAGACGCCGGCGCCCAGGCCGTAGAGCGTGTCGTTGGCGATCGCCAGTGCCTCCTCCTCGTCCTTGAAGGTGGTGACCGAGACCACCGGGCCGAAGATCTCCTCCTGGAAGATGCGCATCTTGTTGTGGCCCTTGAACACGGTCGGCTTCACGTAGTAGCCATCCTTGAGGTCGCCCCCGAGCGCGTTGCGTTCGCCGCCGATCAGCACCTGCGCGCCCTCCTGCCGGCCGATGTCGAGGTACGAGAGGATCTTCTCGAGCTGCTCGCTCGAGGCCTGCGCGCCGATCATGGTCTCCATCTCGAGCGGGCTGCCCTGACGGATCGCGGCCACGCGCTTCAACGCGCGCTCCATGAAGCGGTCGTAGATCGACTCCTGGATCAGCGCGCGCGAGGGGCAGGTGCAGACCTCGCCCTGGTTGAGCGCGAACATCGCGAAGCCCTCGAGCGCCTTGTCGAAGAAGGCGTCGTCCTTCTCCATCACGTCCTCGAAGAAGATGTTGGGCGACTTTCCGCCGAGCTCGAGCGTGACGGGGATCAGGTTCTGGCTCGCGTACTGCGAGATCAGCCGGCCCGTGGTGGTCTCGCCGGTGAAGGCGATCTTGCCGATGCGGTTGCTCGAGGCCAGCGGCTTGCCGGCTTCCACGCCGAAGCCGTTGACCACGTTGACCACGCCCGGCGGCAGCAGGTCGCCGACGATCTCCATCAGCACCAGGATCGACACCGGCGTCTGCTCGGCCGGCTTGATCACCACGCAGTTGCCGGCCGCGAGCGCGGGCGCGAGCTTCCACACCGCCATCAGGATCGGGAAGTTCCACGGGATGATCTGGCCGACCACGCCGATCGGCTCGTGGAAGTGGTAGGCGAAGGTCTCGTGGTCGATCTCGCTGATGCCGCCTTCCTGCGAGCGGATGCAGGAGGCGAAGTAGCGGAAGTGGTCGACCGCCAGCGGCAGATCGGCCGCGGTGGTCTCGCGGATCGGCTTGCCGTTGTCCCAGGTCTCGGCGGCCGCGAGCACGGCCAGGTTCTCCTGCATGCGGTCGGCGATGCGGTTGAGGATGTTCGCGCGCTCGGTGGTGGAGGTGCGGCCCCAGGCGGCCTTGGCCTTGTGCGCCGCGTCGAGCGCGCGGTCGATGTCGGCGGCGCTCGAGCGCGGCACCTCGCAGAAGACCTGGCCGGTCACCGGCGTGATGTTCTCGAAGTACTGGTTGTCCACCGGCGCGACCCATTCGCCGCCGATGTAGTTGCCATAGCGCTTTTTGAACGGCACCGCGGTACCGAATTTGCCCGGTTCGAGCATGTCCATGCGTGTCTCCATTGCGTTGACGGCGCCGCGACATGCGGCGTCCCGCACGAAGGTCTGCAAGGCCCGTACCCGCCGGCCTCGGTGAAATCCCCAGCATGCCGGCCCGGGGCAAGGCCCTGTCGCAAGGGTTTTCTTTCGCAATCTGCGACATATCCGTGCGAACACGACGGTTAGCATGTCGCGAAAGGCGAACCGGTGCGAACCGGCGCGCACCCCGAACCGACTGGAGCCGTGGATGACCGACTCGCAATCGCCCTCGTCGCAGGTGGAACAGGCCCGGGAGCTCTTCTTCGTGCAGGGCCGCGATCCGGAGCCCTGGATCGCGCCGCACATCTCGCGTTCGTGGCGCCGCAGCCGGCCGGTCGATCCGCGCGGCGGCGACTGCGAGCCGCTGGCGCTGGCGCTGCTGCGCGAGCGGCGCGAGCAGGCGATGCGGCTGCTCGACTGCGCCCAGCCCGAGCTCGACGGGCTGGCCGAGCACGCCACCGGCAACGGCTGCGTGGTGGTGCTGTCGGACGCCAGCGGCCTGATCCTCGACGAGATCGGCAGCCCCGACTTCCTGCCCAAGGCCGAGCGCCTCGCGCTGCGGCCGGGCGCCGGCTGGTCGGAGCACCAGCGCGGCACCAACGCCATCGGCACCGCGCTGGCCGAGCGCGAGGCGCTGATGGTGCTCGGCGGCGAGCACTACCTGGCGCGCAACGGCACGCTGGGCTGCGCGGCGGCGCCGATCTTCACCGGCCGCGGCGAGGTCGCGGGCGCGCTCGACATCTCGGGCGAGACGGTGCGCGTCAACAGCCATGCGCTCGGGCTGGTGCGCATGGCGGCGCAGCAGGTCGGCCACCGCATGATGCTCAGCGAGGCCAGCGGCCACCTGCTGCGCTTCCATCCGCGGCCCTCGCTGATCGGCACCGCGCGCGAAGGCCTGATGGTGATCGCCGACGGCCGTATCGTCGCGGCCAACCACGTGGCCCTCGAGCTGTTCGGGCGCTCGTGGCAGGAGTTGCTCGACCTCGATGCCGCCACCTTTCTCGGCCGCGACTGGGCACGCATGGAGCGCCGCCGCAGCCTGCTCACGCTGCCGGGCGGCCGCCAGATCGCGACCGTGCTCGAACGCTCGACCCGGCCCGGCGAAACGCTGTCGCGCGGCGCGCGGCGCCAATGGACGCCCGAGGATTCGGCCGCCGCGCCGCCGCCCGACGACGTGCAGCCGCTGCTCGAGCGCGCGGTACGGGTGCTGAACCAGGGCGTGCCGGTGCTGGTGAACGGCGAGACCGGCAGTGGCAAGGAGGTGTTCGCGCGCCGGCTGCATGCCGCGAGCCGGCGCAGCGCGGGGCCCTTCGTCGCGGTCGACTGCGCCTCGCTGCCGGAGACCCTGATCGAGGCCGAGCTGTTCGGCTACGAGGACGGCGCCTTCACGGGCGCCCGCCGCCGCGGCGCGCCGGGCCGCATCCGCGAGGCGCATGGCGGCATGCTGTTTCTCGACGAGATCGCGGAGATGCCGCTGGCACTGCAGACGCGGCTGTTGCGCGTGCTCGAGGAGCGCACGGTGCGCCCGCTCGGCGGCGGCCAGGGCGTGGCGGTGGATTTCGACCTGGCCTGCGCCACGCACGGCGACCTGCCGGCGCTGGTGGCGGCCGGTCGCTTTCGCGCCGACCTGATGTACCGCGTGGCCGGCTTCACCGTGGCGCTGCCGCCGCTGCGCGAGCGCGCCGACCGGCATGCGCTGATCGCGCGGCTGTTCCTCGAATCGGGCGGCGCCGCGCGCGAGCTGCGGCTGGAGGACGAGGCGCTCGAGGCGCTCGCGGCCTGCCCCTGGCCCGGCAACGTGCGCGAACTGCGCAGCGTGCTGCGCTCGATGGTCGCGCTGGCCGAGCCCGGCGACGCGGTCGGGGTCGATGCGCTGCCGGCGAGCCTGCGCGCGATGCCCGCGACGCCCGCGACGGCGGCCGCCTCCGTCCGGGACGGTGCGAACCCCGCCTTCGGCAGCCCACCGCCGCTCGTGACCATCACGCGCCAGGCGATCGCGCAGGCGCTGCAGGACTGCGGGCACGACGTGGCCGAGGCCTCGCGCCGGCTCGGCATCCACCGCAGCACGGTCTACCGGCACCTGGCGCGCGAGCGCGGCCGGCGGCCGGCGGATTGAACGGCGGCAGGTAGATTCCCCGCGCGCGCCACGCCTTTCGCTATGTTTTTTAAAATATAGCGCATCGCTCGCTGTCCATCCGCTGCCCCCTCCACGCTTCCGTGTTCCCCATGATCAGCACCACCCCTCTCCACGGCCTGCTCGCGCTCGCCGACGAGCGCCACCTGGGCCGCGCGGCCCAGGCCAGCCGCATGTCGCCGGCCGAGTTCGCGCAGGCCCTCCAGGCGCTCGAGGCCGAGTACGGCCATGCCTTGCTGCGCACCTCCGAGCCGTCCGTCGAGCGCAGCCAGCGCTTCGAGGGCTTCACGCCGCAGGGCGAGCAGGTGCTGGCCTGGGCGCGCGGCTTTCTCGCGCAGAGCGAGGCCCTGCGGCAAGAACTCCAGGCCTCGCGCACCGAGGCCGCGCTGGCGCCGCTGCTCGAGCGCCGCTCGGTCTCGCCCAAGCGGCTGCGCCCGCCCGCGCCCACGGCCGAGCACATCGACGCGATGCTGCAGGCGGCATTGCGCGCGCCCGACCATGGCGGCCTGCATCCCTGGCGCGTGATCGAGTTCCGCGAGGCGCAGCGCGCCGCGCTGGCCGAGCGCTTCGAGGCCGAGAAGCTGCGCCGCGATCCGCTGGCCTCGGCCTCCGACCGGCGCCGCGCGCGCGAGCATGCGACGCGCCCGCCCGCGCTGCTGGCCTTCGTGGTCGTGCCGCGCGCGCGCAGCAGGGTGCCGGCGCGCGAGCAGTGGCTGGCCGCCGGCGCCGCGCTCGGCAACCTGCTGAATGCCGCGCACCAGCTGGGCTTCGGCGCGATCGTGCTGAGCGGCGAGCGCTGCTTCGATCCGGTGCTGGCCACCGAACTCGGCGTGCGTCCCGAGGAATTCCTCGCGGGCTTCGTGAGCATCGGCAGCGTGGCCGAGGCACCGCCCGCGCGCGATCACGCGCTGCCGGGCGAGGTCTGGTCGGCCTGGACGCCGCCAACCGTGCCCACGCCCTCCCCCGACCTCACCCACTCCGACCCGTCACGATGAGCACCCTCCCGACAAGCCGCACCGAAGCCACTGGCACGAAGTTCTCGCTGGCCGCCATGCAGCGCGCACGCGCGCTGTCGCAGCTCGCTGTGCGCCGCATCGCCTCGGCCGTGCGGCCGGGCATGACGCAGCGGCAGGCCTGCCATCTCGCCACCGCCACCCTGCAGAAGCTGGAGATCGAGCGCAACTGGCATCCGGTCATCGTGCGCTTCGGCGAGGACACGCTCAAGACCTTCCGCGAGGAATCGGATCCGGCGCGCGTGCTCGGCGAGCGCGACATCTTCTTCATCGACATCGGTCCGGTCTGGGACGGCCACGAGGGCGACGCGGGCGACAGCTTCGTGGTCGGCGACGACGCGCGGATGGCGGCCTGCGCCGAGGCCGCGCGCACGCTGTGGCACGAGGTCGCCGCGCGCTGGCGCGCCGACCGGCTCAGCGGCCAGGCGCTCTATGCCTTCGCCGCCGAGCGCGCGCAGGCCATGGGCTGGCGCCTCAATCTCGACATCAAGGGCCATCGCGTCTGCGACTTCCCGCATGCGATCTACCAGGCCGGGCGGCTCGGCGATTTCGGCCTCTGTCCCGCGACCGGGTTGTGGATCCTCGAGATCCAGATCGCGCATCCCGCGCTGCCCTTCGGCGCCTTCTACGAAGACCTGCTGATCGCCGACGACGCGGCACGGGCCGCCGCGGGCGGGGCAGCCACGGAGCAGCTGTTCTCGTACGGCACGCTGCAGCTGCAATCGGTGCAGATGGCCACCTTCGGCCGGCTGCTGGCCGGCCGGCTCGACCAGTTGCCCGGCTACCGCCTGGAGCGGCTCGCGATCCGCGATCCGGCCGTGGTCGCGACCAGCGGCAAGAGCCATCATCCGATCGTGATGCCCACGGGCCGCGCCGAGGACGGCGTCGACGGCGCGGTGTTCGCGATCACGCCGGCCGAGCTCGCGCTGTCGGATGCCTACGAGGTCGAGGACTACCGGCGCGAGCGGGTGCGGCTCGCTTCGGGCCTCGAGGCCTGGGCCTATGTCGACGCGCGCGGCCAGCCCCGCTGAGGCTGGCGCGCGCGCGGCTGCCGCTCAGGGCGTGTCCGCCGCGAACACCTCGATCGCGACCAGGTTCGACACCGAGCGACCCTGCTTGACCTCGCCCGGCACCACGAGGCGCGCGACGCCGTTCGCGCCGAGCCCCGCGCCGTTCATGTCGTAGGCGATGAGCGCGCCCTTGTTGCCGAAGCCCGGATCGATCTCGCCGAGCGAGACCGCGGCGCGGTAGCCGTCGCTGCCGGTGGCCACGGCATACATCGACAGGCTGGGGTTCTTGCCCGCGGGCAGGCGCAGGCCCAGGCTGTTGAGCAGCGTCCAGAGGCTGACGCCGGTGTAGACGTTGGCGCCCACGGTCTGGGTGACCGGCACCATCGCCTGCAGCGCCTTGAGGTCGAAGCTCAGCGGCGTGGTGACCGCGCCCGACACCGCGAAGCTCGCGGACACCCCGCCGCCCGTGCCGGCGGCGGTGGCGGCCGAGGGCTGCACCCGCAGCCGCACGAGTTGCGAGACGTAGCGCCCGCCCTTGATGTCGCCCGGCGCGGTGACGCGGAACGGCCCGTCGGCCGCGGCCAGCGGCCCCGAGCCGGCGCCGGTGGTTTCGGCATAGGCCACGATGGCGGGCTTGTTGCCGAAGTCGGGATTCAGCTCGCCGAGCGTGAACACCACCTTGTAGCCGTCGGCGCCGGTGGCCAGCAGGTAGCGGCTGAGCACGTCGTTCTTGCGGGCGGCGTCGGTCTGGATGCCCGCGTCGGACAGCAGCGACCAGAGGCTGGTGCCGGTGTAGGTGCGGGTCTGGGGCGTGCTGCCGCTGTTGAAGTTCACCGTCTGCGTGATCGCGGCGCGAGCGGCCAGGTCGGCCTCGGCGTAATCGGCGGGACGGTCGACCGCGCCCTCGAGCTTGACCGCGGGTGCCGGCGGCGCGGGCGGCGACGGCGGAGGGGGAGATGGCGGTGCCGGCGCGGGAGGCGGCACGGTCGGCAGGAACACCGCGCCATCGCCACCACCGCCGCCGCAGCCGGCGACCACGACCGCCACCAGACCGGACATCACGCCCGCGGACCAATGTTTCATATCCACCTCGTCTCCATGTTTTTCGATATGTTTATTTTTACATAGCGAATTCATTCGAATCCAATAGCTCTATTCGTATGCGATTCATCACTGTGCATGTATGGATACGGCGAAGGGCCGATCTCCGCCGCGACTGAACAGCGTGCGCCCTTGCCCGTCCCTTCATCAGGCGAGAGACTTCGCCCTTGCCCTCACTTCCGGTCCCCGCATGCCCTCCGACGCCGCCCTGCCCGCTTCCGGCCTCTCGGCCGTGCCCTCCACATTGCGCATCCCGCTGGCCGCGCGCGCCTTCGGCGATGCGATGTTTCCGCGCCTGGCGATCGGCGACGCGAGCGCGGCGCGCCTGCTGGCCACGCTCGAGGACCAGGCTCCGCCGCTGCCGCGCGACCGCGCCACGGTCTACGGCGTGCTGGCACGCACGCGCTGCTTCCGCGCGCTCGCGCGCGACTTCCTCCAGGCGCATGCCGGTGGCCATGTGGTCAACCTCGGTTGCGGCCTGAGCCACTACTTCCAATGGCTCGACGACGGCCGCTCGCGCATGACCGACGCCGACCTGCCCGAGGTGCTCGCGGTGCGCCGCGCGCTGATGGCCGACGACGAGCCGCGCCACGAGGTGCGGCCGCTCGACCTCACCGCCCCCGGCTGGTGGGACGGCCTCGGCCTGCCCGCGCGCGACGGGCCGCCGGTGTTCCTGTTCTCGGAAGGCGTGCTGATGTACCTCGAGCCCGCGCAGGTCGAGGCGGTGTTCGCGACCTTCGGCGAGCGCGCGCCCGCGGGGTCGGTGCTGGCCTTCGATGCCATGTGCTGGCTCGCCACCGGCCGCGCGCACCGGCATCCCTCGGTGCGGCTCACGGGCGCGCAGTTCCGCTGGGGCCTGCGCCGGCCGGCCGAGCTGGCGCGCGCGCATCCGCGGCTGCGGCTCGCGGGCATCCATGAGGTGATGACCGGCTATGGCTTTCCGCACGGAATGCTGTCGCGTGCGATCGGCGCCGTCTTCGGCGTGCCGATGTACGCGGTGTATGCGCTGCATGCGGCGGGCTGAGCGCGACCCGATACACAAACGCACAATTTCGTCGCATCGCCGGCCTTGTCCGGCGGCGTTTGCGCGGAATGGCTGACGCGCCGCGGGCCGCCGCGCGGGCAAGCTCCAGTCTCGTCCCGCCCACCGAACCTGCGCCTCCCGGCACAGGCCGGTGCCTTCACGACGGAGGAGTTTCGCGCTGCATTAGGATCGCCCGGCCGTCGCGCCGGCGCCTACTCTCCTTCGTCCACTCCCCGGAGTTCGCCCGAACTCGCCAAAGCCATCGCAACCCTCAAGAAAACAATGCTTGATCGCCGATCCTTCCTTGCCGCCGGCAGCACCGCCGCCGCCCTCGCCGCCCTCGGGCTGCCCGCCGAAGCGCTGGCCGCCAACGGGCTGCAGCTGAGCCAGCCCCGGCCCTTCTCGTTCGACAACCTGATCGCGGAGGCCAAATCCCTCGCCGGCCGGCCTTATGCCGCGCCGGCGCCGCTCGCGCCGCAGGTGCTCGACAAGATCGACTACGACGCGCACGGCAAGCTCAAGTTCGACCCCGCCAACGCCTTGTTCCGCGACGGCCCCGGCGCCTTCCCGGTCACCTTCTTCCACCTCGGCCGCTTCTTCCAGACGCCGGTGCGCATGCACGTGCTCGAGAGCTCCGACGGCGACGGCTTCGCGCGCGAGGTGCTCTACAGCCCGTCGTACTTCTCGATGCCGGCCGACAGCCCGGCGCGCGCGCTGCCCGAGGGCGCCGGCTTCGCGGGCTTCCGCCTGCAGGAAAGCCGCCTGGGCGACCAGAGCAAGCTCGACTGGCAGAAGAACGACTGGGTCGCCTTCCTCGGCGCCTCCTACTTCCGCGCGATCGGCGAGCTCTACCAGTACGGCCTGTCGGCGCGCGGCATCGCGCTCGAGGTGGCCGTGCCCGACCGGCCCGAGGAATTCCCGGCCTTCACGCGCTTCTATTTCGAGACGCCCGCGCCCGGCAACACGACTTCGATGACGGTCTATGCGCTGCTCGAGGGACCGAGCGTCACCGGCGTGTTCAAGTTCGTGATGCAGCGCGGCAAGGCCGTGATCATGGACATCGACTCGCGCCTGTTCCTGCGCCGCGACGTGGCGCGCCTGGGCCTGGTGCCGCTGACCTCGATGTACTGGTATTCCGAGACCGCCAAGCCCACCGCGATCGACTGGCGTCCCGAGGTGCACGACTCCGACGGCCTCGCGATCTGGAACGGCGCGGGCGAGCGCATCTGGCGCCCGCTCAACAACCCGACGCAGACGCGCGCCTCGGCCTTCGCCGACACCGCGCCCAAGGGCTTCGGCCTGCTGCAGCGCGACCGTTCCTTCGATCACTACCAGGATGGCGTCTACTACGAGAAGCGCCCGAGCCTGTGGGTCGAGCCGCTGGGCAACTGGGGCGAGGGCTCGGTGCAGCTGATCGAGATCCCGACCGACGACGAGATCCACGACAACATCGTGGCCTTCTGGGTGCCCAAGGCCGATGCCAAGGCCGGCGCCAGCTACAACCTCAAGTACCGCCTGCACTGGACCGACCAGGAGCCCTATCCCTCGCCGCTGGCGCGCTGCGTGGCGACGCGCATCGGGCGCGGCGGCCAGCCGGGCCAGCCGCGGCCGCCGGGCGTGCGCAAGTTCATGGTCGAGTTCATCGGCGCGCCGCTCGCCAACATCCCGTTCGGCGTCAAGCCCGAGCTGGTGCTCACGGCCTCGCGCGGCAAGTTCTCCTACATCTTCGCGGAGGCCGTGCCCAACGGCGTCACCGGCCACTGGCGCGCGCAGTTCGACTTCACGGCCGAGGGCAACGAGCCGGTCGACATGCGGCTGTACCTGAAGAACGGCGACCAGACGCTGACCGAGACCTGGCTGTACCAGTACCAGCCGGGCTGAAGCCATCCGCCTTCGGTCGGCGGCACGCGTGGCAGCGCTCGGGGCCATCGGCCGATTGTTGGCGATTCGTGAATAAACAAGTGACGCGCGGCATCTTGGTCCGCGCGGGGGTGGCACCCAAACTTCCTTGCGTTGTCAACGCCGCGTCGCGGCATCACCCAAGGAAAGAAGTCATGTCCACCTCTTCGCTCAAGCTCGATGGAAAGATCGCCCTCGTCACCGGCGGCACCAGCGGCATCGGCCTGGCCACCGCGCAACGCCTCGTGGCCGAAGGCGCCCACGTCTTCGTCACCGGCCGCCGCCAGGCCGAGCTCGACGCGGCCGTGAAAGCCATCGGCCGCAACGTCACGGGCGTGCTCGGCGACGTCTCGAAGCTCGACGACCTCGACCGCCTCTACGACACCATCCGCGCGCAGAAGGGCCGGCTCGACGTGCTGTTCGCCAACGCGGGCGGCGGCAGCCTGCTGCCGCTGGGCCAGATCACCGAGGAGCACTTCGACAAGACCTTCGGCATCAACGTGCGCGGCCTGCTGTTCACCGTGCAGAAGGCGCTGCCGCTGATGGGCAAGGGCTCGTCGATCGTGCTGAACGCCTCGATCACCAGTATCAAGGGCATGCCGGCCTTCAGCGTCTACAGCGCGACCAAGGCCGCGGTGCGCAGCTTCGCGCGCAGCTGGGCCGTGGACCTGAAGGACGCCGGCATCCGCGTCAACGCGGTCAGCCCGGGCGTGGTGCCGACCCCGGCCTACGAGCTGCTGGGCCTCACGCCCGAGCAGGTCGAGGGCTTCATCGAATCGCAGGCCCAGGCCATTCCGCTGGGCCGCGTCGGCACGCCCGACGAGATCGCCAAGGCCGTGGTGTTCCTGGCCTCGGACGACAGCAGCTTCGTCAATGCCACCGAGTTGTTCGTCGATGGCGGCATGGCGCAGATCTGAAGCTCAGCGCTTGGTCACCGAGATCAGCTCGATCTCGAAGTTCAGCGTGGCGTTGGGCGGAATCACGCCGCCCGCGCCGCGCGAGCCGTAGGCGATCGACGGCGGGCAGGTCAGCTTGGCCTTGCCACCCGGCTTCATCTTCTGCACGCCCTCGGTCCAGCACGGGATCACGCCGTTGAGCGGGAACTCGGTGGGCTCGTTGCGCTTGTAGGAGCTGTCGAACTCCTTGCCCGAATCGGGGAAGGTGCCGCGGTAGTGCACCTTGACCACGTCGGTCGCGGCCGGCGAGGCGCCCGTGCCTTCCTTGAGCGACTGGTAGATCAGGCCGCTGGCCGTGGTGACGGGCGCGGACTGGGCCCACGCGGCGGACACGGCGCAGAAGGACACGAGAGCGGCACAGAACAGGGACTTCACGGGATACCTCGAGGGAATGGTGGGAAAGGGCCGATTATGGCCAGCGCGCATGAAGCGCCCGCGCCCCCGGTGGAACGGCCCTTGCTTCGCGGCGGGGGTACTGTCAACATCCCCCGAGAGAGGAACTCCCATGCCTTCCACCGAAGCGAGTTCGGCGATGCCCGCCCACGGCGGCACCGGCCACCTGAAGAAAGTGCTCGGCCCGCTGCAACTGTGGGGCATCGCGGTCGGCCTCGTGATCTCGGGCGAATACTTTGGTTGGAGCTACGGCTGGAACACCGCCGGCACGCTGGGCTTCCTGGTCGCCACGGTGCTGGTGGCGACGATGTACACCACCTTCATCTTCAGCTTCACCGAACTCTCGACCGCCATCCCGCATGCCGGCGGTCCTTTCGCCTACGCGCGCCGTGCCTTCGGCCCGCATGGCGGCTTCGTGGCCGGCTTCGCCACGCTGATCGAGTTCGTGTTCGCGCCGCCGGCCATCGCGCTGGCGATCGGCGCCTACCTCAACGTGCAGTTCCCGGGCATCAACCCGAAGTGGTTCGCGCTCGGCGCCTACGTGATCTTCATCGGCCTCAACTGGATCGGCATCGGCATCGCCGCGGCCTTCGAGCTGTTCGTCACCGTGCTCGCGATCTTCGAGCTCTTGGTGTTCATGGGCGTGGTCACGCCGGGCTGGTCGATGGCCAACTTCGTGGCCAACGGCTGGGCCGGCGGCAGCGTGCTGAACGGCGCGGCCATCGCGGGCATCTTCGCCTCGATCCCGTTCGCGATCTGGTTCTTCCTCGCGATCGAGGGCGCGGCCATGGCGGCCGAGGAAGCGCGCGATCCGCACCGCACGATCCCGATCGCCTACACCACCGGCATCGTCACGCTGGTGGTGCTGGCCTTCGGCGTGATGATCTTCGCGGGCGGCGTGGGCGACTGGCGCAAGCTCGCCAACATCAACGACCCGCTGCCGCAGGCCATGAAGGCCGTGGTGGGCGACAACAGCGGCTGGCTGCACATGCTGGTGTGGATCGGCCTGTTCGGGCTGATCGCCTCCTTCCACGGGATCATCATGGGCTACTCGCGCCAGATCTTCGCGCTGGCGCGCGCCGGTTACCTGCCGCGCTACTTCGCCGGCCTGAGCCCGCGCTTCGACACGCCGCACCGCGCGCTGCTGGCCGGCGGCGTCGTCGGCGTGGTGGCAATCTTCAGCGACGAATGGGTGCAATTCGGCGGCCAGACGCTCACGGCAAACATCGTGACCATGGCCGTGCTCGGCGCGATCGTGATGTACCTGGTCTCGATGGCCGCGCTGTTCAGGCTGCGCCGCACCGAGCCCGCGCTGCCGCGCAGCTACCGCGCGCCTTTCTACCCGGTGTTTCCCGCCATCGCGCTGGGCCTGGGCCTGGTGTGCCTCGGCGCGATGGTGTGGTTCAACCCGATGCTCACCCTGCTGTTCCTCGTGCTGATGGCGCTGGCCTACGGCTACTTCCTCGCGACCTCGGCGCAGCGCCGCGCGGCCGCGCCCGACGAGATGCTGTCGGCGCCCACCTCCACGCCCGCCGCCTGATCGAACGATGCGCTACCGCACCACCATCGCCGGCCAGGGCTTTTCCTTCGACGACCTGCGCCAGGTCATGGCCGCGGCCAGCCCCGCGCGCTCGGGCGACTACCTCGCGGGCATCGGCGCGGCCACCGCGCAGCAGCGCATGGCCGCGCGCCACGTGCTGGCCGACACGCCGCTCGCGCAGTTCCTCAACGAGGCGCTGATCCCCTACGAGAGCGACAACATCACGCGGCTGATCATCGACGGGCACGATGCGCCGGCCTTCGCGCCGGTCTCGCACCTCACTGTCGGCGACTTCCGCAACTGGCTGCTGTCGGAGCAGGCGGACACCGCGGCGCTCACGGCCCTCGCGCCGGGCCTCACGCCCGAGATGGTGGCGGCGGTGTCGAAGCTCATGCGCAACCAGGACCTGGTCTCGGTCGCGAAGAAGTGCAACGTGGTCACGCGCTTTCGCGACACCATCGGCCTGCCCGGCCACCTCGCGGTGCGGCTGCAGCCCAACCATCCCACCGACGACCTGCGCGGCGTGGCCGCCTCCACGCTCGACGGCCTGCTCTACGGCGCGGGCGACGCGGTGATCGGCCTGAACCCGGTGTCCGACAGCCTGCCGGTGCTCGGCCGCCTCCTGCACATGCTCGACGAGCTGATCCAGCGCTTCGAGATTCCCACCCAGAGCTGCGTGCTCACGCACGTCACCAACACGCTGCGCCTGGCCGAGGCCGGCGCGCCGGTCGACCTCGTGTTCCAGTCGATCGCGGGCACCGAGAAGGCCAACCTCTCGTTCGGCGTCACGCCCGAGCTGCTGGCCGAGGCCCACGACGCCGCGCAGTCGCTCCAGCGCGGCACCATCGGCGACAACCTCATGTACTTCGAGACCGGCCAGGGCAGCGCGCTGTCGGCCAATGCCAACTTCGGCGTCGACCAGCAGACCTGCGAGGCGCGCGCCTATGCGCTGGCGCGCCGCTACAAGCCGCTGCTCATCAACACCGTGGTCGGCTTCATCGGCCCCGAGTACCTGTACGACGGCAAGCAGATCATCCGCGCCGGCCTCGAGGACCACTTCTGCGGCAAGCTCATGGGCCTGCCGATCGGCTGCGACATCTGCTACACCAACCATGCCGAGGCCGACCAGGACGACATGGACAACCTGCTGGTGCTGCTGGGCACCGCGGGCATCAACTTCATCATGGGCATCCCGGGCGCCGACGACGTGATGCTCAACTACCAGAGCACCTCGTTCCACGACGCGCTGTTCCTGCGCCAGACCCTGGGCCTGAAGCGCGCGCCCGAGTTCGAGGCCTGGCTGCAGCGCATGCAGATCACCGATGCGGCGGGACGGATCGCGCCGCCCTCCTCCAACCGGCTGCTGGCCGGCATGGGCGCCCTGTCGGCGCTGTCCTCATGAGCGATCCGGTCACGCCCAACCCCTGGGGCCAATGGCGCTCGGCCACGCCCGCGCGGCTCGCGCTGGGCCGCGCCGGCGCCGGCATGCCGACCGACGAGACGCTGCGCTTCGGCTGGGCCCATGCGATGGCGCGCGATGCGATCCATGCGGCGCTCGACGTCGATGCGCTCGAAGCCGCGCTGCGGCACGACGGCTGGCGGACCGTGCGTGCCCGCAGCCGCGCCGAGGACCGCGCCACCTACCTGCGGCGGCCGGACCTGGGACGGCAGCTCGATGCCGGCGACGCGGACCGGCTGCGCGCCAGCGCGAATGCGCCGGTCGACGTCTGCATCGTGATCGGCGACGGCCTGTCCTCGCTCGCGGTCGCGCGCCACGCGGCGCCGCTGCTCGCGGCGCTGCGCCCTCACCTGCCGCCCGATACCCGCTTCGCCCCCGTCGTCATCGCGACCCAGGCGCGCGTCGCGCTCGCCGACGAGGCAGCCGAGCTGTTCGGCGCCACGCTCTCCGTGATGCTGATCGGCGAACGGCCCGGCCTCAGCTCGCCCGACAGCCTCGGCATCTACCTGACCCACGCGCCGCGCAAGGGCCGCCACGATGCCGAGCGCAACTGCATCTCGAACGTGCGGCCCGAAGGCCTGTCGTACGAGCTCGCCGCCTTCAAGCTGACCTGGCTGATGCGCGAGGCGCTGCGGCGCGGATTGAGCGGCGTGGGGCTCAAGGACGAGAGCGATCTGGCGGTGCTGGAGGCGGGTGGTGGGCCGCAGGCGCTGCCAGGCGCGTAGCCACCGGGCCGGCGTGCCTATGATGGCGCGCAGAACCACCCGGAGACACCATGACCACCCGCTACCCCCTGGCCGAACTCGAGAACCTGCCCGAAGACATCCGCACCGCCATCCTCGCGGTGCAGGAAAAGGCCGGCTTCGTGCCCAACGTGTTCCTCGCGCTCGCGCGCCGGCCCGCCGAATGGCGCGCCTTCTTCGCCTACCACGACGCGCTGATGCTCAAGGAGGAAGGCTCGCTGACCAAGGGCGACCGCGAGATGATCGTGACCACCACCAGCGCGGCCAACCAGTGCCTCTACTGCGTGGTGGCGCACGGCGCGCTGCTGCGCATCTACGAGAAGAAGCCGCTGGTGGCCGACCAGGTGGCCGTGAACTACCGCAAGGCCGACATCACGCCGCGCCAGCGCGCGATGCTCGACTTCGCGATGAAGGTCTGCGAACGCTCGCACGAGATCGACGACAGCGACTTCGCACCGCTGCACGCGCACGGCTTCGACGACGAGGACATCTGGGACATCGCGTCGATCACCGCTTTCTTCGGCCTGAGCAACCGGCTCGCGAGCTTCAGCGGCATGCAGCCGAATCCCGAGTTCTTCCTGATGGGGCGACTGCCGCGCGAGAAGAAGTAGGCGGCGCGGCCGGCGCTCAGGCCGCGCCGCCCTTACGGCAGGTGGCCAGCGCATCGAGCGCGGGCTTGTAGGTCGGCGTGTTGACGTCCATCAGGCCCAACACCGTGTGATAGAGGTTGTCGTGCGTGAGCGGCGCATCGAGGCCGGCTTCCATGCACGGGCGCGACAGCTTGCGGCGCTCGCTCAGTCCGGCGCTGAACCAGGTGACCATCGGCACATGCTTCTGCGCCTCGGGCGCGAAGCTGTAGGGCACGCCGTGCAGGAACAGGCCGAACTCGCCCAGCGATTCGCCGTGGTCGCTCACGTAGAGCAGGCCCGGGTCGTACTGCTTCGACTGGCCCTTGAGCCAGTCGATGGTGCGGCCGAGGAAGCGATCGGTCTGCGCGATCGAGTTGTCGTAGACGTTCATCAGTTCGGTGTGGCCGCACTCGGCGAGCGCATTGGTCTTGCACTCGGGCTGGAAGCGCTTCATGTCGGCGCCCGAGCGCTTGTAGTAGGCGGGCCCGTGGCTGCCCATCTGGTGCATCACCAGCACGACGCCCTTGGCGCGGCGCTCGGCCGGCAGCGCGGCGATGCGCGCATCGAGGCCCTCGAGCATCACGTCGTCGAGGCACTCCTCGCCGTCGCACAGCGCGCTCTTGGTGGCGGGCGGCAGGTTGTCGAAGGCCGAGGCATTGGGAATGCGGGCACAGACGCCCTTGCAGCCGGCCTGGTTGTCGAGCCAGAACACGGCCAGCCCGGCGGCCTGCAGCACGTCGACCAGGTTCTCGTAGTCGTCCTTGCGCGATTCGTAGCCCTGCTTGCCCAGCGGCGAGAACATGCAGGGCACCGAGGCCAGCGTGTTGGTGCCGCAGGAATAGACCTCGCGGTAGCTCAGCACGCCGCGCTTCGCGAGCTCAGGCGTGGTGTCGCGCGCATAGCCGTTGAGGCCGAAGTGATCGGCGCGCGCGGTCTCGCCCACCACCACCACGAACAGCGGCGGCTTCTGCTGGGCCGCGTAGCTCGCGCCCAGCGTGGTGCCCGCGGTGATCGGGATCAGCTTGCCGCTGCGCTTGAACAGCGGCTTGATGAACACCGCGCCGGTCGAATAGAGGCTGGCGATCGGGTTCATCATGTAGCGCAGGTGCACGTTGTTGCGCATCAGCGGCGCCAGCTGCCGGTTCATGGCGACGGCCGCGACCAGCGCGACGACCACCATGAGCAGCAGCAGCACGGCGTTGCGCCAGAGCTGCGACAGCCAGCGCATCGGTACGATACGCGCGAACCACAGCACGACGCCGACCGGCGCGACCACCACCAGCAGGTTGAAGCCCATGCGCCAGCTCAGCAGGTCGCGCGCCTCGTTGGGATCGGTCTGCAGCACGTTGGCGATCATGGTCGGATCCATGACCACGCGGTACTCGAGCATGTAGTGCTGCACCAGCGCCGCCAGCACGGCCACCGCGAACCACAGGGGCTTCATCCAGCGCGACCAAGCGGTGAACGAGAGCATGGCCACCGTGCCGCAGAAGCTCAGCAGGCTCATCGCGGCGATGGTCGGAAGGTAGGTGCTCGGTGCGCCGCCGATACGGGCCAGCTCGTTCCACAGCGGCCAGTTGGCGGCCACGCCCAGGTACAGGGCCAGCCACAGCACCAGTTGCCGGGCCGATCGCGGCCGCTCCAGCCATTGCCGCACCGTCTCCCACGAGGATGCGGGCGCGGGGCCCGGCGAGGGTTCGGAGATCGATGGGATGCCGGACCGGAGCGGCGCGGGCTCTATGCGCGTGACAGACATGCGACAAATATAGGAAGCGGGCCTGAAAGGAGCCTGAACTCGAAGTTCAGACGGCGTTCAGGCCTGCTGCAATGCAACAACGTCCGCGGAGCGGCGGGCGCGACGGACCATGGTGTCGATGGCGAGGCCCACGGTCCAGCAGACCCAGCCGCTCCAGAGGGTATGGCTCATGTAGTGGGCGCCGCGCAACTGCTGCGTCACGCCGAGCAGCAGGCCGCCGATCAGCGCGACGGCCAGCCATGTCGAGGCGATTCGAGGGGAGACGCGCCGCAGCACGAAGTAGCCCCCCAGGTAGGCGAAGGCGGTGGAGGCGTGGCCGGCGGGGAAGCAGCCGCCCGGGCCGCCGTCGCGCACGCCCCAGGACCAGTGCGAGACGTAGTGCGCCATGCCGCCGAACTCCTGCAGGTCCCAGGGGCAGCTCGTATGGCTCGCATGCTTGAACAGGCTGACAGCGAGCACCGAGGCCAGCACCGTCAGCGCGAGCTGCGCCCGGCTGGCGCGGTCGAGGCGCCGCAGGAAACCCACGGGCCAGCGGATCGCGAGGAACAGCCCGATCACCAGCGCCCAGCTCAGGTTCTTGGCGCCGGTGTGCATCACCTGGACCAGGAACGGGTTCTCGCGCAGCGGAAAACCCATCGGCGTGCCCATCCAGCGCGCCAGCGGCAGGTCGGCGCCGCTGGCGTCCCAGAGCAGCAGCAGTGCGAACGAGATCAGGGTCCAGGCGCCGAGGCGGAGGTTCGGAAAGCGGCGAGTCATCGAGGAAAAAGCGGCCATCGGCAAAAATGGGTGCCAGCCTAGGCCGCGCGAATGAACCAGGGCTGAAGCCACATGAACCGAAGCTGAAGCCATCTGAGCGCCAGCTGACCGCGTCCCGGACGCTAGACTGCGGCTTTCCCACCGAATCCGAGGAGTGCCACCGCGTGCGCATACTGCTGGTCGAAGACGATGTGGCGCTGGCGGACGCGGTCTGCGGCTACCTGCTGGCCAAGGCCTTCGTGGTCGACGTGGCGCCGAGCCTGGCCGATGCGCGCGGCGCGCTGCTCTCGGTGCAGTACGCGGCCGTGCTGCTCGATCTGCACCTGGGCGACGGCGACGGCCTGTCGCTGCTGCCGCAGGTGCGCGCGCTGCGCGAGCCGCCGATCGTCATCGTGCTGACCGCGCGCGACCAGGTCACCGACCGCATCCGCGGGCTCGATGCCGGCGCCGACGACTACCTGATCAAGCCCTACGACCCGGCCGAGCTGCTGGCGCGGCTGCGCGCGGTGGAACGCCGGCGCAGCGCCAGCAACTCGCCCGTGCTGCAGCTGGGCACGCTCGAGATCGACATCGCGCACGACCGCGTGCGCCGCGACGGCCAGCCCGTGACGCTGACGCAGAAGGAGTGGGCACTGCTGCGCGTGATGGCCACGCGGCCCGAGCGCATCCACACGCGCGAGAACCTCGCCGATGCGCTCTACGGTTTCGGCGACGAAGCCGACAGCAACACGCTCGAGGTCTTCATCAGCCGGCTGCGGCGCAAGCTCGGCCGCAGCCACATCCAGACCCTGCGCGGGCTCGGCTACCGGCTCTCGGCCGACGAGGAGGAATAGCCGATGACCGAAGCGGCGCGGCCTCGCGCGCGCAGCGAGCGCGACACCCTGGCCGGCCGGCTCACCCGCACGCTGATCCTGTGGGTCGGCGGCGTCTGGCTGCTGTGCGTGTTCGCGGTGGTCTGGTATGTGGACCGCGAGATCAACCACAACTTCGACAACGAACTGGTCGAGGTCTCGCACCGCATGTTCGCGATGGCGGTGCAGGAGCTCGAGAAGCTGCAGCACCCCGGCGAGGAGGCGCCGCGCGCGCCGCTGATCGCACCCAAGCAGCTGTTCTCGGAGGATGCGGTGATCTACCAGATCGTCGACCTGCACGAGCACGTGCTGCTGCGCTCGGCCGAGGCCCCCGAGGACACCTTCGACGTGCCGCTCGCGGCCGGTTTCGCGAACAACCCGAACTGGCGCATCTACACGGTGCGCCATCCCACGCTGGGCCTGTTCTTCCAGGTGGCCGATCCGCTCGACGAGCGCCGCCGCGCGCTCAACCGCACGCTGTTCGGGCTGATCATCCCTTTCGGCGCGGTGCTGCCGCTCTTGGCGCTGGTGCTGCGCAACGTGGCGCGCACCGAGCTGCGCGTGCTGCAGCAGCTCACCGGCGAGATCGAGAAGCGCAGCGGCGCCGACCTGCGCCCGATCGCCCTGCCGAACCTGCCGCGCGAGCTGCGCACCGTCGGCGACCACGTCAACCTGCTGCTGCAGCGCCTGTCGCATTCGCTCGACGTCGAGCGCGCGCTGGCGGCCAATGCCGCGCACGAGCTGCGCACGCCGCTGGCGGCCGCGCGGCTGCGGCTGCAGACCGCGCTCGAACACGACCTGCAGCGCAACGACGTGCAGGCCGCTCTCGACGCGCTGCGCACCCTGAGCCACCGCGCCGAGAAGCTGCTGCAGCTCTCGCGCGCCGAGTCGGGCGCCTCGTTCGCGCGCGAGCGGGTCGACCTGGTGCAACTGGCCGGCACGGTGGCCCAGGAGTTCTGGCAGGACCCTCAGCATGCCGAGCGCCTCGCGCTCAAGGTGCCCGACAGCGTGGCGCCGGTGGCCCTGGGCGACGTCGACGCGCTCGCGATCGCGCTGCGCAACCTGGCGGAGAACGCGCTGCGCTACGGCGGCGACGGCCGCGTCGTGATCGAGGTGATGGCGCCCTGCGTGCTCGCGGTGCGCGATGCCGGCCCGGGCGTCAACGCCGAGCAGCTCGCGACCTTGCGCGAACGCCATGTGCGCCACAGCTCCGACCGCGCCGGCTACGGCCTGGGCATCTCGATCGTGAGCACCATCGTCGAGAAGCACGGCGCGAAGCTCGAGCTGGCTTCGCCACCGGCGGGCGCGGCCCACGGCTTCGAGGCGCGGATCGTGCTGCGGCCGGCCTGAGGGCCGGCGCCGGCCCTCAGTCGCTCACCAGCGCGCGCAGCCAGTCGGGCAGCGCCAGCGCCTTCTGCTTCGGGAAGTCGACCCAGATCGTGGTCGCCCCGCCGGCCGCGCAGATCACCTCGGGCTGGTCGGCGCGCGCCATCGTGGCCCAGCTCTCGAAGGTGGTGCGGCCCGGGTCGCTCACGTACATCCTGAGCAGCACGTTGCCCGGGTACTCGATCTGGCGGTAGAAGTTGCAGAAGGCATTCACGATCACCATGCCCTCGCCGCCGGGCTCGGGTTCGAAGCCGATCGAATGCATCCAGTCGATGCGCGCGGTCTCGAGGTAGCGGAAGTAGCTGGCATTGTTGAGATGGCCCATCGCGTCCATGTCGCCCCAGCGGATCGGGATCGACATTTCGTAGACCAGCTTCTTCTTCTCGGGGATTTCGATTCTCATCGGTGGGCCTTGATCGAGGCGAGGATGCCGAGGACGAACAGCAGCGCCGCCACCAGCTCGGTGGCCTGCGGCCAGCGGCCGTCCCAGACGAAGGAATAGACCAGCGCGAACAGCGTCTCGCTCACGATGAGCTGGCCGCAGAGGCTGGCCGACAGCCGCTGGCTCGCGAGGTTCCAGAGGATGGTGGCGAGCCACGAGGAGCCGAAGCCGCCCGCGAGCGCCAGCACGACGAACAGCAGGCCATCGGGCTGGGCCCGCAGCGCCGCGAGCTCGCTGCCGGCCGCGAGCCAGAGGCCGATGGCGCCCAGGCCGGTGGCGATGCCGAGCCAGTTGGCCCAGTCGGCCGCGTGGATCTCGGTGTGGCGCTGCAGCCAGGCCGCGTTGAGCAGGCCGTAGACGGTCCAGCTCGCCATCGCGCCGAGCGAGAGCACGATGCCCCAGGCGAAATGCCCGCCGCCGTGCGCACCGCCCTGCCGGGCCGACCATGCGCCCCAGATCATCAGCGCGATGCCGGCGCCGGTGAGCAGCAGGCCGGGCAGCAGCGCGGCCATGCGCAGCCCCGGCGGGCGGCCCAGCAGCATCATCCAGACCGGGATGGTGCCGATGATGAGGCTCGGCACCTCGGTACCCGCGGCCACGATGCCGAAGGCCAGCAGCAGGTAGTAGCCGCTGAAGCCCAGCACGCTGAGGCCGAGCGCGGCCAGCGCCTGGCGCCCCGTGGGCCAGCGCCGCGCCGCTGGCCGCGCGAACACGGCCAGCGCCGACACGGCGCCGAAGACGGCGAAGCGCGCCGAGACGATGTCGACCATGGCGAAGTGCCCGACCATGCGCGGCACGACGAACACCAGCCCCCAGAGCGCGCCCGCGCCCAGGCCGGCCGCGATGCCGATCCAGGCGCGCGGGCTCAGAGCGCGAACCCGTCGTCGGCCGCGATCACGGCACCGTTCACGAAATGACTCTGGCCGCTGGCCAGCAGCACGATCAGGCCGTCGAGGTCCTCGGGCTTGCCCACGCGCTTGCGCGGCAGCATGCTCACGAGCTTGGCGCCGCCCTCGGTGCTCCAGTGCGATTCGTTGATCTCGGTCTCGATGTAGCCCGGGCACAGCGCGTTGACGTTGATGCCGAAGCGGCCCCATTCGAGCGCCATGGCCTTGGTCATCTGGATCAGCGCGGCCTTGCTCATGGCGTAGACGCCGATCTGCGGCAGCACCTTGAGCCCCGCCACCGAGGCGATGTTGACGATGCGCCCGCCGATGTAGGTGCCCGGCGCCGCGCCCTTGGCGCGCGCCAGCATGCGCTTGCCGACCTCCTGCGCGACGAAGAACGAGCCCTTGAGGTTGGCGTCGAAGATGAAGTCGTAGTCCTCGGGCGTCACGTCCTGCAGCCGCTGGGTGGTGCTCACGCCCGAGTTGTTGACCAGCACGTCGATGGCGCCGACCTCGGTCTCGGCGCGCGCCACCGCGGCCTTGATGCTGGCCATGTCGGTCACGTCGAGCTCGACCACGTGGGCGTCGCCGCCCTCGCCCTGGATGCGCGCGCGCAGCTCCTTGAGCTTGTCGACGCGCCGGCTCGCGAGCACCACGGCGGCACCCGCGCGCGCCAGCGTTTTCGCGAACTGCGCGCCGAGGCCGCTCGAGGCGCCGGTGACGAAGGCCACGCGGCCCGAGAGATCGATGCTGTACGCCATGGAGTGCTGTTCCTGTGGAGTCGCCAAGGCGACGTGAAAACACGGGCGACACGCCCCGCGGGGCGGCCCGTGGCGCCCGCATAAAATGCCCGGCAGCCACGAAGCGCCAGTGCCTCCCATCATATCGACGAGACCCCCATGACCCACGACGAAATCCTTGCCCAGTACGGTCCCCGCGAAGCCATGGAGTACGACGTCGTCGTCGTCGGTGGCGGGCCGGCCGGCCTTTCGACCGCGATTCGCCTGAAGCAGCTCGCCGCCCAGCACGAGAAAGAGATCTCGGTCGTGGTGCTCGAGAAGGGCTCGGAGCCCGGCGCCCACATCCTGTCGGGCGCCATCATGGACCCGCGCGCGCTCAACGAGCTGCTGCCCGACTGGAAGGAACTCGGCGCGCCACTGAACCAGCCCGTGACCGACGACGCGATGGTGTTCCTCGGCGAGAAGGCCAGCCTGCGCACGCCCAACGCCTTTCTGCCCGACTGCTTCCAGAACCACGGCAACTACATCATCAGCCTCGGTGCCTTCACCAAGTGGCTGGCGCAGCAGGCCGAGAACCTCGGCGTCGAGATCTTCCCGGGCTTCCCGGCCGCCGAGGTGCTCTACGACGAGAAGGGGGCCGTGCGCGGCGTCGCCACCGGCAACATGGGCGTGGGCAAGGACGGCGAGCCGACCGAGAACTTCCAGCTCGGCATGGAGCTGCTGGGCAAGTACACGGTGTTCGCCGAGGGCGCGCGCGGCCACCTGGGCCGCCAGCTGATCTCCAGGTTCAAGCTCGACGAGGGCAAGGACCCGCAGACCTACGGCCTGGGCGTCAAGGAAGTGTGGGAGATCGATCCCAAGCGCCACGAACCCGGCTTCGTGCTGCACACGGCCGGCTGGCCGATGAAGAGCGACACCTACGGCGGCGCCTTCCTCTATCACATGGAGGACAACAAGGTCACGATGGGCTTCATCACGGGCCTGGACTACAGCAACCCGTACCTGAGCCCGTTCGAGGAAATGCAGCGCTGGAAGCTGCACCCCAACATCCGCTGGTACCTCGAGGGCGACGAGGCCAAGGGCATCAAGCCGGCCAAGCGCATCGGCTATGGCGCGCGCGCGATCACGGCCGGCGGCCTGCAATCGCTGCCCAAGACGGTGTTCCCGGGCGGCGCGCTGGTCGGCTGCGAGGCCGGCTACCTCAACGTGAGCCGCATCAAGGGCAGCCACGCCGCGATCAAGACCGGCATGCTGTGCGCCGAGGCTGCCTTCGACGCAGTGCAGGCCGGCCGCCAGCACGACGAGCTCACGGCCTACCCGGCGGCCTTCGAGAAGAGCTGGCTGCATGCCGAACTCAAGAAGGCGCGCAACTTCAAGGCCTGGTTCAAGAAGGGCCTGCTGGTCGCGACGCTGATGAACGGCATCGAGCAATGGCTGCTCAAGGGCAATATCCCCTGGACCCTGCGCCGCACCAAGCCCGACCACCAGTACCTGAAGCCGGCCTCGGAATGCCAGCCGATCGCCTACCCCAAGCCCGACGGCAAGCTCACCTTCGACCGGCTCTCGAGCGTGTTCATCAGCAACACCAACCACGAGGAACAGCAGCCGGCCCACCTGACGCTGAAGGACGCGTCGGTGCCGGTCAACGTCAACCTCGCGAAGTTCGCGGGCCCCGAAAGCCGCTACTGCCCGGCGGGCGTGTACGAGTTCGTGCCCGACGAAGGCAGCGCGGGCAAGCAGCGGCTGCAGATCAACGCGCAGAACTGCGTGCACTGCAAGACCTGCGACATCAAGGATCCGACGCAGAACATCGTGTGGGTCACGCCTGAAGGGGGCGGCGGGCCCAACTACGTGGGGATGTAAGGTCTGTTCTTCTGGGGCCCTCTTCGGAGGGCCTTCTTGTTTTCGTTCGGGGCGCGTGCACAGGACAGCGGGTACTTCCCTCCGCGAATGTCCCCCGGCCTTCGGCCTCCTTCTTGATTTCGCTGCGGGGGTCAGGCGAGGTAGGTGGCTACCTCGTCGGCCGTGAGGAAGCGCACTACCGTCACCTGTGGCTTCTGCTCCGAATGGAAGGCCTGGTTGAAACCGTTCCAGCCGCGCGCGGGCTTGTCCTCGGTCTCCAGCGCGACGAGCACCAGCCTTCCCTGCCGGCGCGCGTTCTCGCGCAAAGTCCCCTCGCCCCAGGCCCAGGCCATGCGGTCGACGAGTTCACCACCGGCATAGGCCTTGGCCTGCAGCCAGAGGTACTGCGCCGAATCGCTGTCGCGCGGCTCGTCGTCGGCACCGAGACGATCGGCCAGCGGCTGCCGGATGCCCAGGGTCTTCGCATGCACGCTGAACAGGTCCTGCAGCAGCGAGAAGGCGTGGAAGTTGTTGTTGATGCCGTGGGCACGCACGATCATCCCCGCATTCGAGGCCGGCAGCAGCACGACCAGCTCGTCCTCGTAGGCCATCTGGGCGGTGCGGTGCAGGAAGTGCAGTTCCTCGAAGGGCAAGGTGCCGTTGACCGACAACGCCTCGATGCGCGCGCACAGTGCCTCGTCGGCCAGCAGCTCGCGATGGTTGCGGACATCGCGCATCAGCATCGCCATCAGCGGCAGCACCAGCAGGTCGACCGCCTGCCGGCTCGCTTCGACCTGCAGGCGCTCGGCCGGCGGCAGCGCTTCGAGCGCAGCTTCGGCGGCGCGCCAGGCGAGGACGTCGGCCGGCTCCTCCTCGGACGCTTCTTCTTCGTCGTCCTCCATCGGCTCCGCGGCGCAATAGGGTGCGAGCGATTCGAGCAGTCGGGCCAGGCGTCGCAGCGCCGCCGGAAACAGCAACCGCGGATCGGCGCCGTTCTCCACCAGCCCGCCGCAAAGAATCGCGAACAGCGCGGCACGCAGCGGATGCAGGTCGGGCAGCAGCGCGGTCGCGGCCCCCAGCACCTCGTCGCCCGTGCCCTCCTTCACCGTCGCGCGGTAGAAGTCGGACACCGCATCGCGATCGAAGAAGGTCGCCTGGGCATCGAGGTCGTCCTCGTGCTGCACGTGCAGGCGCAGGGTCGCAAGAAAATCTGGTGGCAACGCTTTCATGCGCGAGAGGGTAGCGCAGGCTCCTGTGCCTATCCAATGCGTTCGTGCTTGGTCACGCCTTTCTTGTTACCGGGGGCGCTGCGGTGGTGCCGGCGGCCCAACAACCATTGCGTCCAGGCGCGTGTCGATGGGGTACTCCCCACAGCGAAATAAAGGAGGAGGCCGCAGGCCGGGGGACATTCGCGGAGGGGAGTACCCCGTCGGCGCGCGCCCGCCCCAGACCTCAAGGCCTCAACCCTGAACAGCGCCCCACCCACCCCCACCAGGCGTCTCGATCACGAACACATCCCCCGCCCCCATCTGCACCTGCCCGATGTGATCCAGAGGCTCGACCGTTCCATCGGCCCGCTCCACACGATTGATCCCCACCGCGCCCGCTTCGCCACCCGAACCACCGAACGCACCATGGTGCCGCCCATTGCTGAGGATCGACGCCGTCATCGGTGCCAGGAACCGAACCCGCCGCACACCGCCGTCACCACCACGCCAGCGCCCCGCACCACCCGACCCCGAACGCAGGCTGTAGCTGTCGAGACGCACCGGGTAACGGAACTCCAGCACCTCCGGATCGGTGAGCCGCGAGTTCGTCATGTGGGTCTGGACCACGCTCGTGCCGTCGAAGCCCTCGCCCGCGCCCGAACCGCCCGAGATGGTCTCGTAGTACTGGTGCGCGCCATCGCCGAAGGTGAAGTTGTTCATCGTGCACTGGCTCGCTGCCATCACGCCCAGCGCACCATAGAGCGCATTGGTCACGCAGCTCGAGGTTTCGACATTGCCGGCCACCACCGCCGCGGGCGGCAACGGGTTCAGCATGCAGCCGCTGGGCACGATGACCTCGATCGGTTTCAGGCAGCCCGCGTTGAGCGGAATGTCGTCGTCGACCAGCGTGCGGAACACATAGAGCACCGCCGCCATCGTGATCGCGCGCGGCGCATTGAAGTTGTTCGGCAACTGCGCGCTCGTGCCGCTGAAGTCCACCGTCGCCGAACGCGCGGCCGCATCGACCTTCACGCGCACCTGGATGCGCGCGCCGTTGTCCAGCGGCAGCACGAACTCGCCGTCCTTGAGCGCCGTGATCACGCGACGCACCGACTCCTCGGCGTTGTCCTGCACATGGCCCATGTAGGCCGCCACGGTCTCGCGGCCGAACTGCGCCACCATGGCCTGCAGCTCCTGCACGCCCTTCTCGTTGGCCGCGATCTGCGCGCGCAGGTCGGCCAGGTTCTGTTCGATGTTGCGCGAGGGATGCGCGCCGCCGCCGAGCAATGCGCGGAGTTCGACCTCGCGCAGCCGGCCGCCCTCCACCAGCTTGAAGTTGTCGATCAGCACGCCCTCCTCGCCGATGGTCTTCGAGAACGGCGGCATCGAGCCCGGCGTGATGCCACCCACGTCGGCATGGTGGCCGCGCGAGGCCACGTAGAACGAAGGCCGTGCATCGGCCGCGTCGAGGTAGACGGGCGTCACCACCGTGATGTCGGGCAGGTGCGTGCCGCCGTGGTAGGGGTCGTTGAGCACGAACACGTCGCCGGGCAACATGCCGGGGTTGCAGGCGATCACGGTCTTGATCGACTCGCTCATCGAGCCCAGGTGCACCGGCATGTGCGGTGCATTGGCGA
Source organism: Variovorax endophyticus (assembly GCF_025376855.1). Classification (NCBI taxonomy): domain Bacteria; kingdom Pseudomonadati; phylum Pseudomonadota; class Betaproteobacteria; order Burkholderiales; family Comamonadaceae; genus Variovorax; species Variovorax endophyticus. The sequence continues at coordinate 74,109 of NZ_JAHUTH010000003.1, read as the reverse complement.
TCAGGTTGCCCTCGACGTCGAACAGCGCGCACGAGAAGTCCAGCCGCTCCTTGATGTTGACCGAGTAGGCCGTGTTCTGCAGCCGCAGCCCCATCTGCTCGGCGATGTTCATGAAGAGGTTGTTGAAGACCTCGAGCATCACCGGGTCGGCGCGCGTGCCGATCGCATGGCTGGTGGCGCGCTCGCGCACGCGGTGCAGCTCCACGCCGTCGGCCGTGGCGCGTGCCTGCCAGCCGGGTTCGACCACGGTGGTGGCGTTGCGCCCGGCCAGGATCGCCGGGCCGTCGACCACCGCACCGGGGCGCAGTGCGGCCTCGTCGAACAGCGCGGCATCGCGCCAGCCCGCGGCGGCTTCGTCGGCCTCGCAGTACATGCGCACGGCCGCGAGCGACTCGGGCACATGCGATTCGGCCGCGCCGGCCGCGGCGGCGGCGCGCGTGCGCTCGCCCGCGCCGACGGCCTCGACCGCCACCGCCTCGATCACCAGCGCGCGCTCGCTCATCAGGAACGCGAAGCGCCGGCGGTAGGCCTGCTCGAACTCGTCGCGCATCGCGGCGATGGCTTCGGCGGCCGGCGTGTCCATCGGCAGCGCACAGGGCAGCGCGGTGTCGGTGCCTTCGTAGCGCAGTTGCACGCGATGCAGCACCTCGATCGCGGCCTCCGCCACGCCCTGCCCGCGCAGTTCCTCCACGGCCTGCCCGGCCAGGCCGATGGCGGCCTCGCGCGCCTCGGCCAGGCCCGCGGCGTCGAGCCGGCGCTCGAGCGCACGCTCGCGCAGCGCCAGCTGGTCGGCCAGCCCCATGCCGAAGGCCGAGAGCACGCCCGCCAGCGGATGCAGGTAGACGCTGCGCATGCCCAGCGCATCGGCCACCAGGCAGGCATGCTGGCCGCCCGCGCCGCCGAAGCACTGCAGCGTGTATTGCGTGACGTCGTAGCCGCGCGCCACCGAGATCCGCTTGATCGCATTGGCCATGCTCGCCACCGCGATGCGCAGCGCGCCGCTCGCGACCTCCTCGGCACCGACCGCGCGGCCCGTGGCCTCGGTCATGCGCCGTGCCATCGCGGCGAAGCCGCGCTCGGCCGCGTCGCGGTCCAGCGGCTGGTCGGCGCCCGGGCCGAACACCCGCGGGAAGTGCGCGGGCTGGATCTTGCCGAGCAGCACGTTGGCGTCGGTGGTGGTCAGCGGGCCGCCGCGGCGGTAGCTCGCGGGACCGGGATTGGCGCCGGCCGACTCGGGCCCGACGCGCAGCCTCGCGCCGTCGAAGGAGACGATCGAGCCGCCGCCGGCCGCCACCGTGTGGATGCTCATCATCGGCGCGCGCATGCGCACGCCGGCCACCTGGGTCTCGAACGAGCGCTCGAACTCGCCCGCGTAGTGCGACACGTCGGTGGAGGTGCCGCCCATGTCGAAGCCGATCACGCGCGCATGGCCGGCATCGAGCGCGGTGCGCACCATGCCGACGATGCCGCCGGCCGGGCCCGAGAGGATCGCGTCCTTGCCCTGGAAGCGGTTCGCCTGCGTGAGCCCGCCCGAGCTCTGCATGAAGAACAGCGGCACGCCCGGCATCTGCTGCGACACCTGCTCGACATAGCGGCGCAGGATCGGGCTCAGGTAGGCGTCGACCACCGTCGTGTCGCCGCGCGGCACCAGCTTCATCAGCGGGCTGGTCTTGTGCGACACCGACACCTGCGTGAAGCCGATGGCGCGCGCGATGCCTTCGGCCGCGAGTTCGTGCGCCGTGTGGCGCCAGCCGTGCATGAAGACGATCGCACAGGCGCGCAGCCCCTCGTCGAAGGCGGACTGCAGCTGCGCGCGCAGCGGCGCCTCGTCGAGCGCCTGCACGGTGCCGCCCTGCGCGTCGATGCGCTCGTCGGCCTCGATCACGCGCCGGTACAGCAGCTCGGGCAGCACGATGCGGCGGTCGAACAGGCGCGGCCGCGCCTGGGTGGCGATGCGCAGCGCATCGCGGAAGCCCTTCGTCGTGACCAGCACCGTGGGCTCGCCCTTGCGCTCGAGCAGCGCGTTGGTGGCCACCGTGGTGCCCATCTTCACGCACTCCACGCGCTCGGGCGTCACGGCCTCGCCCGGTGCCAGCTTCAGCAGCCGGCGGATGCCCTCGACGGCCGCGTCGCGGTACTGCTCGGGGTTTTCCGACAGCAGCTTGAGCGTGTGCAGGCCGCCCTCGGGATCGCGGCCCACGAGGTCGGTGAAGGTGCCGCCGCGGTCGATCCAGAACTGCCAGCGGGACGGGAGAAGGGTTTGCGTGGTCATGGGGAACAAGGATAGGTCTTCGCGAGGAAAGGGAGCGGAATCGGTTCAGTTCTGGCGCAGGTCGCGGCCGCGGGTCTCGGGCAGGCACAGCGCCACCACCACCACGATCGCATAGGCTACCGCCGCGCAGATGCCGATGGCCGTGCCCAGCGGCAGGTGCATGCGGTCGCTCAGCACGCCGACCAGCGCCGGAAAGGTGGCGCCGATGCCGCGCCCGAAGTTGTAGCAAAAGCCTTGCCCGGAGCCGCGCAGCTCGTTGGGGAACAGCTCGGCCAGGAAGGCGCCCGCGCCGCTGAAGATGCCCGACATGAAGAAACCGAGCGGAAAGCCCAGCAGCAGCATCAGGCCGTCGGTGATCGGCAGCAGCGTGTAGGCATAGACCAGCAGGCCCGCGCCGATGGCGAACAGGATGAAGGCGCGGCGGCGGCCCAGCCGGTCCGACAGGTAGGCGCCGCAGAGGTAGCCGACGAAGGCGCCGACGATGAACATGAACTGGTAGCCGCCCGAGCTCAGCACCGTCAGGTGACGCTCGTTCTTCAGGAAAGTCGGCAGCCACACGCCGATGGCGTAGTAGCCGCCCTGCATGCCGGTGAACAGCAGGCTCGCGAGCACCGTGGTGCCGAGCACGCCGGGCTTGAAGATCGCGAGGAAGTTGCCGCTGCGCTCGCCGCGCGCCACGGCGGCGCGGGTCTGCACGTAGATCTCGGGATCGCTGATCGAGCGCCGGATGAAGACGATCAGCAGCGCCGGCAGCAGGCCCAGCAGGAACATCACGCGCCACGAGACCTCGGGCGGCAGGAACGAGAACAGCGCCATCGACACCAGCACCGCCGCGCCCCAGCCCACGGCCCAGCTGCTCTGCACCAGCCCGACCGCCTTGCCGCGGTAGGCCGGCCGGATCATCTCGGCGATCAGCACCGAGCCCACGGCCCATTCGCCGCCGAAGCCCAGGCCCTGCAGCGTGCGCGCCACCAGCAGCTGCCCGGGCGTCTGGGCCAGGCCGCAGGCGAAGGTGAAGATCGCGAACACCAGGATCGTGAGCTGCAGGATGCGCACCCGGCCGTAGCGGTCGGCCAGGATGCCCGCGGCCCAGCCGCCGAGCGCCGAGGCAACGAGGGTGGCGGTGCCGATCAGGCCGACCTCGGTCTTGCTCATGCCCCACAGCGACAGCAGGATCGGCGTGACCAGCGGCAGCGTGTAGTAGTCGAAGGCATCGACCGCGTAGCCGCTGAACGAGGCCGCGAGCGTGCGCTTCTCGTTCGGGTTCAGGGTGCGCAGCCAGTTGGCGTCGCCGGCGTCCTCCGTGCCGTCGACGGGCGTCGGCGCGGTGGCCTCGAGGGTGCTGTTTTTCATGGTGTCTTCTCCAGGGTGGGTCGGGGCGGGAACGGCGCCGCGCGGTCCCTGCCCGGGGGACCGGCGGCGATCGGAACCAGGGGCGGCGCGCTACAGCGCGGCGAGCCGGTGGTGCGGCAGGTCGGTGACCAGCATCGCGCCCGGCGCATGCGTGATCGCCAGCGGCAGCCGCGCGGCCGCGAGCGCGGCCTGGGGCGTCACGCCGCAGGCCCAGAACACCGGCAGCTCGTCGGGCATCGTCTCGACGGCATCGCCGTACTCGGGGCGGCCGATGTCGCGGATGCCGATCAACGCGGGATCGCCCAGGTGCACCGGCGCGCCGTGCACGGCCGGAAAGCGCGAGGTGATCTGCACCGCGCGGATCGCATCGGCCGCGCGCAGCGGCCGCATCGACACCACCAGCGGCCCGCTGAACGGACCGGCCGGCACCGTCTGCAGCCCGGTGCGGTACATCGCGACGTTGCGGCCCTGCGCCACGTGGCGCAGCGCGATGCCCTCGGCCAGCAGCGCATGCTCGAAGGTGAACGAGCAGCCGATGACGAAGCCGACCATGTCGTCGCGCCACAGCGCGCGCACGTCGGTGGGCTCGTCGGCCAGTTCGCCCTCGCGCCAGACGCGGTAGCGCGGCAGGTCGCTGCGCAGGTCGATGTCCTCGCCGAGCGCGGGGAGCGAAGGATCGCCGGCCTCGGTCACGCCGAGCAGCGGACAGGGCTTGGGGTTGGCCTGGCAGAAGCGCAGGAAGTCGCCCGCGTAGGCCTGCGGCAGGATCACGAGGTTGCCCTGCACATGGGCGCTCGCCAGGCCGCTGGTGTGGCCGCTCAGGCGGCCGGTGCGGGCGGCTTGCCGCACTTCGCGTGCGCTGCTCGCGCCGGTGGGCAGGGAGATCGATTCGTCGTTGGCTGGCATGGCGTTGGCGAGCGGCTGCATGTCTCTTCGTTGTGGTGGGCGGATTGTGGGAATCCGCGCGCCCGAACGCCAACGCAAAGTTTCTTGCTCAGCTCATCGATTTTTTCGATGACCCAGCGCGGTGCGAGCCGTGCACCACGGCGGAACTCACGGCGGCCTCCAGCAGCAGCGAAGACGGGTCGTCTCGGTAACTCGCATAGATCGGCAATGGCTCCAGCGTCCCTTCGCTAGGCAGCACCCGCAGCGGCAGCCGCCTTGCCAGGCCATCGACCACCGCGCGCGGCAAGGTGGCCACGCCGAAGCCCGCCTCCACCAGCTGCGCCATCGCCGAGATCGAGGAGATCGCATGCACGCGCGGCGCCGCGCCGCCGGCCTCGCGGAAGAACTCGAGCAGCGCCACGTGCGGCTGCGAGCCGCGCTGGAAGGTCAGCAGGTCGAGCGACAGCAGGTCGGCGATGCGGTAGCGCCGCCGCTGGTGCAGCTCGCGGTGGCCGACGAAGCACATGGCCATCGGCGGCACCGCGCGCGTGCGCACGCCGTCGCCCACCGCGGGCAGCGCGGCGAACACCAGGTCCTGCTTGCCGCGCTGCAGCTGGTCGACCAGCACCGGCGTGGTTTCGACCGTGAGCTCGAGCTCGAAGTCCGGGTAGGTGGACTGCATGTGCTTGAGCCAGCCGGTCAGCCAGCTGTGCACCACCGATTCGATCGCGCCCACGCGCAGCACCGTCTCGCGCACCGCGCCCGAGCCCATCTCGGCCTTGATGTGCATCTGCATCTCGAGCAGCTTCTGCGCGAAGGCATGGAAGCGCTGGCCCGCCACCGTGAGGCGGAACTGCTTGTCGCGGCGGTCGAGCAGCAAGGTGCCGAGCTCGCGCTCGAGCGCGGCGATGCGGCTGGACAGCGCGGACTGCGTGAGGTGCAGCTTCTCGGCGGCGCGCGTCACGCTCTTGAGGGCCACGGCCCAGTGGAAGGCTTCCACGAATCGGAGGTTCATCGTTCGGTTCGACGGACTGGCGAAGGCCCCGAGTGTCGCGCCGGTCGCGCTTATCCTCGAACCCTCGACAAGGAGACAAGGACCGACATGCAGATCGTCATCACCGGCGGCGCCGGCTTTCTGGGCGCCCGCCTCGCCCGCACGCTGCTCGCGCAAGGCAGCCTCTCGCTCGCGGGCGCGGCCCCCGCCCCCATCGCCAGGATCACCCTGGTCGACCGCGCGCCGCCGCCGGCCGACCTCGCGGCCGACCCGCGTGTCGCCTTCGTGACCGGCGACCTCAACGACCAGCTCGGCGCCGATGCCGACGCCACGCCCTGGCGCGAGGCCGCAGCCGTGTTCCACCTCGCGGCCGCGGTCAGCGGCGAGTGCGAGGCCGACTTCGACCTCGGCATGCGCAGCAACTTCGCCGCCACCCACGCCCTGCTCGAACGCCTGCGCGCGCTCGGCACCCGGCCGGTGCTGGTGTTCTCGAGCTCGCTCGCGGTGTTCGGCGATTCGCCCGAGCAGCCGCTGCCGCCGGTGATCGACGACCGCACGCTGCCCACGCCGCAGACCAGCTACGGCATCCAGAAGTTCATCGGCGAGCAGCTGGTGGCCGACTTCACGCGCAAGGGCTTCATCCGCGGGCGCAGCGTGCGCCTGATGACGGTGAGCGTGCGCCCGGGCAAGCCCAACGGCGCGGCCTCGGGCTTCTTCAGCGGCATGATCCGCGAACCGCTGGCCGGGCTGCGCGCGGCCTGTCCGGTGCCCGACGAGACGCCGGTGGCCGTCGCCTCGCCGGCGCGCACCATCGAGGGGCTGATCCGCGCGGCCGAGGCGAGCGAGGCCGAATGGGGTCCGCGCACCGCCGTGAACCTGCCGTCGCTGTCCACGACCGTCGGCGAGATGGCCGCGGCCCTCGAGCGCGTGGCCGGCCCGGCCGCGACCGCGCTGCTCGACCGCACGCCCGAGCCGACGATCCGGCGCATCGTGAAGTCCTGGCCCGGGCGCTTCGACACGCCGCGCGCCCGCGCGCTCGGGCTGGGTTCGGACGACAGCTTCGACGCGGTGATCCGCGAGTACGTCCGTGAAAATCCCGACGCGGTGAAGCTACCGCTTGTTGCATAGTCATGCCTTTGCGGCATGGCGCACCCCGCGCCGCCCGCTTCCCATAAATCCCAGGAGACTCCGAATGAAATTGACCCGACTGGCCGCTGGCCTGGTGCTGGGCATGGGCATGGCATGCGCGGCTTTCGCGCAGACGACCATGAAGATCAGTATCTCCGTGGCGCAGAACTCCCACCAGGGCGTGGCGATCGACACCTTCGCGAAGGAAGTCGAGAAGCGCACCGGCGGCCGCTACAAGGTCCAGACCTTCTACAACGGCTCGCTCGGCGGCGAGCGCGAGTCGATCGAGGCGGTGCAGCTGGGCACGCAGGAGCTGGCCTTCTCCTCCACCGGCCCGATCCCCAACTTCGTTCCCGAGACCAAGATCCTCGACGTGCCCTTCCTGTTCCGCGACAAGGCGCATGCGCGCGCGGTGCTCGACGGCCCGATCGGCCAGGACCTGCTGACCAAGTTCGACGCCAAGGGCTTCAAGGCGCTCGCGTGGGCCGAGAACGGCTTCCGCCACATGACCAACAGCAAGCGCGACGTGAAGGCGCCCGAGGACCTCAAGGGCCTGAAGATGCGCACCATGGAGAACCCGGTGCACATCGCGGCCTACAAGGGCTTCGGCATCATCACCACGCCCATGGCCTTCCCTGAGGTGTTCACCGCGCTCCAGCAGGGCACGGTCGACGGCCAGGAGAATCCGCTGCCGGTGATCATCTCGGCCAAGTTCGACCAGGTGCAGAAGCACCTGACGCTGACCGGCCACGTCTACTCGCCCTGCATCTTCGTGATGAACAAGGCGGTGTTCGACAAGCTCAGCGCCGCCGACAAGCAGGCCTTCATCGATGCCGCCAAGGAAGGCACCAAGGCCAACCGCGCGCGCGTGGACGAGGACGACGCCAAGGGCGTGGCCGACCTGCGCGCCAAGGGCATGACGGTGATCGACAACGTCGACAAGGCCAGGTTCGTGGCGGCGATCGCGCCGGTCAACGCCCAGTTCGAGAAGGACTTCGGCAAGGCCAACCTCGACAAGATCCGCGACTTCAAGTGAGAGCGATGGCCCGCGCCGCGTGACCGTCGAACCCATCGACCGGCGCCCGGCCGAAGCCGCGCCCGCCAGGCACGACGCCCGGCGGGCGTTCCTGTTTTTGACTTCCCTCCCGGGACATTCCTGATGAAAAACAAGTTCCTCGGCCTGGAACGATGGACCACGATGGTGTCCATGGTCCTGGCCTGCGCGATGCTGGTGGTGGCCGCCTCGCTCGGCATGTTCCAGATCGTCACCCGCTTCGTGCTCGAGCAGCCCGCAGAGTGGAGCGAGATCCTGATCCGCGTGAGCCTGATCTGGATGGTCTTCCTCGGCATCCCGATGGCCTTCCGCCAGGGCGCCATGGTCAGCGTCGACGTGCTGTACCGCTGGAGCTCGCCGCGCACGCGCCGCATCCTCGATGCGGTGGTGAGCGTGGCCGCGCTCGCGCTCATGCTGGTCGTGCTGTGGTGGGGCTGGGACTACGCGATCCGCGGCCGCGTGCAGAGCATGGCCGGGCTCGAGAGCCTCTCGATGATCTGGGCCTACATGGCGCTGCCGGTCGGCGCGGTGTTCTCGCTGTTCGGCATCGTGGGCAACTACCTCGATCCCAAGCGCCTCGAACTGGAGACCGCGCAATGACCACGACCATGATCGCGACGATGGTGCTGTGCTTCGCACTGTCGGTATCGGTGGCCGTCTCGATCGGCCTGGCCTCGATCCTGGGCATCCAGGTCACGAACGCCAACATGCTGATCTCCGCCAAGGAGATGTTCAACTCGATCAACAAGTTTCCGCTCGCGGCGATCCCCTTCTTCATCCTGGCCGGCAACCTGATGGAAACGGGCGGCATCTCGCGCCGACTGGTGGAGTTCGCCAAGAGCATCGTGGGCGGCATCCAGGGCGGGCTGCCGATGACCTGCGTGCTGACCTGCATGATCTTCGCGGCGGTCTCGGGCTCCTCGGTGGCCACCACCTTCGCGATCGGCGCCATCCTGATCCCCGCGCTCATCAAGCACGGCTACCCGACCTCCTACGCGGCCGCGCTGCAGGCCACCAGCGCCGAGCTCGGCGTGATCATCCCGCCCTCGATCCCGATGATCCTGTACGGCGTGAGCGCCGAGGTGTCGATCGGCGAGCTGTTCATCGCGGGCTTCGGCCCCGGCATCCTGATCAGCCTCGCGCTCATGCTGTTCGTGTGGGTCTACTGCAAATGGAAGGGCTGGGGCAAGAACGACGGCGAGGGCCGCATGCCCTTCGGCCGCGCGCTGTGGCAGGCCGGCTGGGCACTGCTGATGCCCGTCATCATCCTCGGCGGCATCTACGGCGGCATCTTCACGCCGACCGAGGCCTCGGCGGTGGCGGTCTTCTACGCGCTGATCGTGGGCATGGTGATCTACCGCGAGATCAAGTTCGCCGACCTGTTCGCGATCCTGCGCAAGTCGGTGCTGTCCTCGGCGGTGATCATGTTCATCATCGCCAACGCGGGGCTGTTCGCGTTCCTGATCACGCGCGCGGGCGTGCCCGACGCCATCGGCCACTGGCTGCAGGAAGTGCTGCAGTCGCCCGCGATGTTCCTGCTGGGCGTGAACGCGGCGCTGTTCGTGATCGGCATGTTCATCGAGACCAGCGCGGCGATCATCGTGCTCGCGCCCATCCTCGCGCCGGTGGCGCAGCACTTCGGCATCGACCCGGTGCACTTCGGCCTGATCATGGTGGTGAACCTGGCGCTGGGCATGATCACCCCGCCCTTCGGCGTGAACCTGTTCGCGGCCTGCACGGTGGCGCGCATCTCGCTCGACCGGATCGTGAAGCACCTGGTGCCCTTCGTGCTCGTGATCCTGGCCTGCCTGATGGTGATCACCTACGTGCCCTGGGTCTCGCTCGCGCTGCGCGACCTCGTGTACGCGCGCTGAGCGGGCGCGCTCATCCGGCCCCCTCGGCGGGGCCGGGTGCCTGCAGGTACTGGCTCGGCGGCATGCCCAGCGTGCGCCGGAACATCGCGGCGTAGGCGCTCGGACTCTCGTAGCCGTGCGCCAGCGCCACCTCGACGATCGAGGCCCCGGCCGCCAGCCGCGGCAGGCTCAGCAGCAGCCGCGCCTGCCGGCACCAGGCGCCGAAGTTCATGCCGGTCTCGCGCTGGAACAGCCGCGCCAGCGTGCGCTCATTCATGTGCAGCCGCTTCGCCCAGGCCTCGAGCGTGGCCGGCAGCGCGGGATCGCGCACCAGCTCCTCGCACAGCGCCGAAAGGCGCGCATGGCGCGGCATCGGCACGTGCAGCGAGAGCGCGGGCGCGCGCTCGATCTCGTCGAGGATCAGCTCCATCACGCGCTCGTCGCGCCCGCCGCGCGCGTAGTCCAGCGGCAGCGCGATCGCGCTCACGATGAGCTCGCGCAGCAGCGCGTCGACCGCGATCACGCGGCAGTCGGCGCCCAGGCCGGCGCGCGTGCCGGGCTCGACGAAGACGGTGCGCATGCGCACGTCGCCCGCCATGCGGATGCCATGGACCATGCCGGGCGGCACCCAGGCGCCGCGCCCCGGCGGCACCACCCAGCTGCCGGCCTCGGCGCGCACGATCATCACGCCCGAGATCGCATGGATCAGCTGGCCGCGCCGGTGGCTGTGCGGCGGGATTTCCGAATCGCCCACGGCATCGGTGGCCAGCACCGCGACGGCACGCGGCGTCGACTCGCCGTGCTCGGGACGCAGGTCGAAGGCGGCGGGCGGCTGCAGTTTGTCCATTTCTCGACGATCCTTGTTCATTCGTAGCGAGATCATCTTCGCATGGCTTCCTAGCATGGCCCGGCCTCGACACGAGGTTCCACCGAAAGGACTGATCGAATGCCATGCAATCCGCCACCCGCCACTCCGGGAGGCCACCGATGAACAAGGGCCGCCTCGGGCTTCTCACCGGCACCCACGCCGTCAACGATCTCTACCAGGGCCTGGTGCCCGCGCTGCTGCCGCTGATGGTGCTGGAGCGCGGCTACAGCTACACGGCCGTGAGCGGGCTGATGCTCGCGGCCACCGGGCTGTCGAGCGTGGTGCAGCCGCTGTTCGGCCTCTATGCCGACCGCCATCCGCGGCCCTGGCTGGTGCCGGTGGGCTTCCTGGTGGCGGCGCTGGGGCTGGTGCTCGCGGGCCTGGGCCCGAACTACCTCTGGACCTGGCTCGCGACCGTGCTGTGCGGCCTCGGCATCGCGGCCTATCACCCGAGCGCCACCGTGGCCGCGCGCGCGGCCGGCGGCGCCTCGCAGAAGGCGATGAGCGTGTTCTCGGTCGGCGGCACCATCGGCGCCTCGTTCGCGCCGGTGCTCGCCACCACCGTGGTCGGCGGCGGCGCGCTGTCGCGCAGCTACCTGCTCGGTCTGCCGGCGCTGGCGATGGGCGCCGTGTGGCTGCTGGCCAACCGCGGCCAGGGCGCGGCGAACGCGGCGCGAGCCGGTGCGGCCCGGCGCGCGCAGGCCGCGGTGCAGCGAGCGCCGAACGACTGGCGCGCCTTCGCGCTGCTGGTGGCCACCATCGTCGGCTGGTCGATCCCCTACGTGACGGTGCTGTCGATGCTCTCGCTGCGCATCACGCGCGACCTGCACGGCTCGGCCTTCCAGGGCGCGGTGGCGCTGACCGGCTTCACCGCCGCCGGTGCCGTGGGCACCCTGCTGGGTGGCTGGCTCGGCGACCGCATCGGGCGCATGGGCACGATCCGCGCGGGCTACCTGCTCGCGGTGCCGGCCATGGCCGGGCTGGTGCTCGCATCCTCGCCCGCCTGGGCGCTGGCCTGCACGGCGCTGCTGGGGTTGTGCATGTTCCTGCCCTTCGCGGCGCAGGTGACGCTGGCGCAGGACTACCTGCCGCGCAACCCGGCCACGGCCAGCGGCATCACGCTGGGACTCGCGCTCTCGGTGGGCGGCCTGGTGTCGCCGCTGTTCGGCCTGCTGTCCGATGCGCGCGGATTGGGCGTGACCTTGAGCGCGGTGCTGTGCGTGCTGTGCGTGGCGGCGCTGCTGTCGCTGCGCATGCGCAACCGCACGCCCGACGCGGCCGCGATCTCGCCGCGCCCCACGAGCGCCGCCTGAACCACGGGAACCGGTGAGTGCGCGAGCACCGGTCGTTGCGGCCACCGTACAGACGGGACGATCCGACACATGCGGGCCGGGTTTCACTGCCAGAATCGAAAATCGCCCCGGCGACCGGTTCCGACATCAACACCACCAGGACACGCGCATGAATCGATTCCTCCCCCGTCTCTCCGCAGGTGCCGTGCTCGCGGCGGCAGCGCTGGCCGCGATGGCACCGGCCTTCGCGGCCGATGCGCCCGCGAAAGCGCCCGCACCTGCGGCTGCCGCCTCCGCCGCGGCGCCCGCGGCAGCCCCGGCCGCACCCGCTCCCGCCGCGGCCAGCGCCGCGCCGGCCGAGGTCGAGGCCGCCGTGCTCGCCTGGGCCTCCGCCTGGGCCTCGAAGGACGTGGACAAGTACCTCGCGAGCTACGCGAGCGACTTCCAGCCCGCCAAGGGCGCCAGCCACAAGGCCTGGGAAGAGCAACGCCGCAAGCGCATCGGCAACAAGTCGAGCATCAGCGTGAAGGTCGACAACCTGGTGGTCAGCGTCAACGGCAACACGGCGACCGCGAAGTTCAAGCAGAGCTACGCCGCCGACAAGATCAAGGAAAGCGGCCGCAAGACGCTCGAGTTGCAGCGTGTCGACGGCCGCTGGCTGATCCGCAAGGAAAGCGCGGGCGGCTGAACGCCGCCGCCGTGCATCACCAGCGGTAGACGGCGCGCGCCTGCAGCGTGCGCCGCTGCCCGAAGGCCTGGCCGAGGTTCGACACGTACGTACGGTCGAACAGGTTGGTGGCATTGAGCGAATAGCTCCAGGGTCCGCGGTCGTGGCGCAACGCCACGTCGACCAGCGTGTAGGCCGGGTTGTGGAAGGCGTTGTCCGCGCGCGCGGGCACGCGTCCCACGTAGCGCACGCCGGCACCCAGGCTCCAGCCCGCGAGCGCCTCCCCCGCGAAACGGTAGTCCAGCCACAGCGAGGCGCTGTGGCGCGCCGACTGGCGCGGCCGCTTGCCGACCTGCGCGGTGTCGATGCTCTCGAGCACGCGCGCATCCAGCCAGGTGTAGCTCGCGAGCGCGCGCAGCCGCGCGCCGAGCGCCAGGCGCGCCTCGAACTCGAGGCCGCGCGCGCGCACCACCGCCGGCACGATCTCGAGGCCGAGGTAGTTGCGCTGGTCGCCGGTGAAGCTGCTGCGCCGCGTGAGCTCGAAGGCCGAGACCGTGTAGAGCGAGCGCGTACCCGGCGGCTGGTACTTGAGGCCGAGCTCGAACTGCCGGCCCGTGTCGATGCGCAGCGGCGCCGCGTTGAAGTCCGCGCCCAGTACCGGCATGAACGAGCTCGACTGGTTGAGATAGGGCGACCAGCCGCCGGCACCGCGGTACAGCACGCCGAGGTTGTAGCTGGTGTGGCTGCGGGTACTCAGCTGCGTGGTGTTGTAGTCGTCGTAGCGGCTGCTGCCGCGGTCGTGGCGCAGCGCGAGGTCGAGCGTCCAGCGCTCAGAGCGCATCTGGTCCTGCACGTAGAAGCCGTTGATGCGCAGGCGCCGGGTCTTCGCGCTGGTGCGCGGCAGGTCCACGGGCGCGCCGTACACCGGCGAGAAGGCATCGATGGACGGCGCCGCGACCGCGCCGAACTCGTCGCTGCCGCGGAAGTACTGCTGGTCGGCGCCGAACTGCAGCACATGCGACCAGTCGCCGTGCCGCAGGCGCCCCTCGATGCTGTTGTCGAAGGCGATGGCGCGGCCGCGCGAGCGCGACAGCAGCGTGCTGCGCTCCACCGTGCGCCTGTCGGCCGCGAAGCCGGTGCCGCGCACCTGCGCATAGTCGAGCGCGGAGTGCGACAAGCGGGCCTTCTGGTGGAAGCTCCAGCGCGCGTCGATGCGGTGCTCGAGCAGGTAGGCCAGCGAGGCCGTGTCGCGGTCGTAGCGGTCGATGGCCGGCTCGCCGATCGAGCGGCTCGGCGGGATGCGGCCGTGGGGATTGGGCACGACGAGCGCGTAGTCGGGCCACCAGCTCTTGGGCGTGACGCGGTCGCGCGTGATGTCGGCCAGCAGCGTGAGGCTGGTGTCGGCCGAGGGCTTCCAGCGCAGCGCGGGCGCGAGAAACTGGCGGTCGTCGCGCGAGAAGTCGGTCTGGCCGCCGCTGTCGCGCAGCAGGCCGTTGAGCCGGTAGGTCCAGCGCCCGTCCTCGTCGATCGCGCCGCCGAGGTCGACGCTGCCCTGCCTGCGCGCATGGCTGCCCAGCGTCAGGCCCACCTCGCGCACCGCGTCGGCCGTGGGCCGCTTCGACACCAGGTTGAGCACGCCGCCGGGCGCGCCCTGACCGTAGAGCGCGGAGCCCGGCCCCTTGAGCAGCTCGACGCGCTCCAGCCCCTGCGGCTCGACCTGCCAGCCCGCGTAGTCGCCCGAGGCGAAGAGCCGGAAGCCGTCGAGGAGCTCGGCCGGCGAGAAGCCGCGCACCGTGATCGCCGAGGTGCTCGGGTCGTAGCCCGCGACCTCGGTCAGCACGCCCGCCGTGTAGCGCAGCGACTGGCCCACGGTCTGCGCGCCCTGGTCCTCGATCTGCGCGCGCGACACCACGCTGACCGCGCGCGGCGTCTCGGCCAGCGCGGTGTCGATGCGGTTCGCGGTGGCGCTGCGCCGGGCCGCGTAGCCGTTCACCGGGCCCTCCGCGCGCTCCGCTTCGGCCTCGACCGTCACGGGGGCGAGTTGCCCTTCCTGCGCCTGCTGCGCCGGCTGCGGCGTGCCGGGCCGCACCAGGTAGCCGCCGGCCTCGCTGCGCTGCGCCTGCAGGCCATGCGGCGCGAGCAGCGCGGCCAGCCCCTCGGCGGGCGCGCTCGCCACCGAGCGCGCGGCGCTCGCGCGGCCGCGCACCAGCGCGGGATCGAAGGACAGCGTGATGCCCGCGCGGCGCGCGAAGGCATTGAGCGCGTCCTCGAGCGTGCCGGCCGGCAGTTCGATGTGTTCCCGCGCCATGCCGTCGGCCGGCTGCGCGGCGGCCTGGCCGCACAGCGCGAGCCCGAGGCAGAGCGCCAGCACGCCCTCGCGGGCCGGCAACCGCCGCGAACGGATCGGCACGCGCATGCTCAGCGCCGCACCACCGTCAGGGCATCACCGGCGCCGCGCTCCACCTTCACGGGCAGGGTGCGCACCAGCGCGTCGAGCGCGCGGCCCACCGGATCGGCGCCGCCGAGCTGGAACACGCCCGACACGCGCAGCGACGCGGCTTCGGCATCGCAGGCCAGCGGCGCCTGGCGGTAGCGCGCGAGCTCGGCCACGAAGGCATCGAGCCGCATCTGCCGCGCGACCAGCGCGCCATCGGTCCAGGCATCGGCCTCGAAGCCGGCCTCGGCGGCGCGCTCGGGCGCCGCGCCGTTCGCGCGCACCACGAAGCGGTCGCCGGCCTGCGCGAGCACGGGTGGCGCGTCGCCCGCGTGGATCGCGACCTGGCCCTCGCTCATCGACAGCCGTGTCTCGCTCCCGGCCTGGCGCACGCCGAAGCGCGTGCCGATGGCCTCGAAGCGGGCCTGCGCCGCATGCACCCAGAAGCTGCGGCGGCCGACCAGCGAGTCGGCGTCGGCGCCGGTGCGCACGAACAGCTCGCCGCGCCGCAGCACGATCAGCCGGCGCAGCGGCGAGAACAGCACCTCGGCCTCGGAACCGGTGTTGAGGCTCAGCTCGGTACCGTCGGCCAGCACGACGCGGCGGCGTTCGCCGATCGCCGTGAGGTACTCGGTGCGCTGCAGCCAGGGCGCCTCGTGCCACAGCCAGGCGCCGAACACGCCGCCGGCCGCGACCAGCCCCAGCAGCCGGATCGCGCGACGCCGGCCGCGGGCCTGCAGGCCGGCGGCCGACTGCAGCGCGCCATGGGCCAGCGAGGCCGTGCCCGACGGCACCTGGCGGAAGGCCTCCTCGACCGACTGCACCTGCCGCCAGGCCTGCTCGTGCAGAGGATCGGCCGCGCGCCAGGCCTCGCAGGCGGCCTGGACCTCGGCGCCGGCGCTGCCCGAGCCCAGGCGCACCGCCCAGGCGATGGCCTCGTCGAGCACCTCGGGTGGAGCGCCGCCCTCCGGCGCCGCGCGGCCGCTCATCGCAGCGACAGGCAGTGGCGGATCGCAGTCGCCATGTATTTCTCGACCGAGCTCAGGCTCACGCCGAGCTGCCGCGCGATCTCGTTGTAGCCCAGGCCCTCGAGCCGCGACAGCAGGAAGGCGCTGCGGGCCTTGGGCGCGAGCCCGTCGAGCATGGCGTCGATGCGCACCAGCGCCTCGACCAGCATCAGTTGCGCCTCGGGCGACGGCGCCTGCGGCTCGGGCAGGTGGGCGATGGCGTCGAGGCAGGCGCGCTCGAGCGTCTTGCGCCGCACGTGGTCGACCGCGAGGCCGTGCGCGATGGTCGTGAGCCAGGCGCGCGGCTCGCGCAGTTCGGCGAGCTCGCGCGGCCGGCCGAGCACGCGCATGAAGGTGTCCTGCGCCAGGTCGGCCGCATCGCAGGCATTGCCGAGCTTGCGGCGCAGCCAGCCCTGCAGCCACGCATGGTGGTCGCCGTAGAGCGTTTCGACGCTGGGGGTGGAGACGAGATCCGTCATGGCTGGCACGGGAAGAAGGCGCCCCGCCGGCCGCGGGGCGCCCGATTATCGGCGAGCCCGCGGCGCGGTCCGGCGCCCGGGGCAAAGGGTGGAGAACGGTGCATCGGTGTCTGTCGCATCCCCCGTTTGACGAACGGCGCCGCAAAACCCGCAATGCCCGATTGCAACAATGTGCTTCAGGGATGCATGACTCAGGGCGGCGGGCCGCGCAGCAGCACCTCGTCGAGCCAGTCCGCATGCGCGCGCGTGAAGGCCGGCCGCAGGTGCTGCTCGTCGATGAAGGCCGGGCTGCCGTCCGGCAGGGTGCGATCGCACCGGCCGCCGCGGCACATCCGGCGCGTGACGTCGATGGCCTTGGCGCCGCTGGCCGCCGCGATGCGCAGCAGCTGGTCGTTGAGCGCGGCCTGCGACAGCGGCTGCGGCGTCGTGACCTCGCGCGACACCCGCAACGAACCGAGCCGGCTGCCCTCGAGCATGCGCGCCGGGTCGAACCCACTGCCGCCCGGGTTGTCGAGCAGCAGGTAGACCTTCTTGCCGCGTTGCACCAGCGCTGCCAGCAGGCCCTCGAGCGCGGCCAGCGCGCGCGCCTCCCCTTCCCTGCGCTCGATCGGATAGGCGGCCTCGCCCTCGCGCAGGTCGAAGCCCATCGGCAGGCCCAGGGTCTCGGTGAAGTAGCAGTTCCAGCAGGCGCCGACCAGCACCGTCTCGAACGGTCCCTCGAGCGCCATGCGCAGCCCTTCGTCGCGCCGCGCGCCGCACTCGATGCCCTGGCGCGCGAACACGCCGGGGATCGGCGGGCAGGCCAGGAACACCGTGAAGTACGAGCTCGCCATGCGCTCGGGCGCGCGCTGTGCCAGCGCCGCGGCGCGCGGCGCGTACTGCATCACGTGGCTGTCGCCGATCAGCAGCACCTTGTGCGCGCCCTCGCCGATGCGGTAGGTGACGAAGGGTCCGAGTTCGCCGGTGGTCGGTCCGTCGTGGTAGTCGCGGTCGGCCGCCGCATCGGCCATGCGCTGCAGCGCCGGCCCGTCCAGCCGCGCCGGCAGCCCGGCCTGCACCGCGCAACCCGCGAGCGCGACCAGCACCATGCCGGCGCCAAGCCAGCGCACGGTGGCGCCGCCCGCGCGAGCGCGCAGCCGGCGCTCGAGCCAGCCATGGGTCGCGGCGGCCAGCAGCAGGCTCGCGGCCAGCGCCGCCACGCGCACCGAGGCGGCCAGACCCGTGAGCTCGTGCGGCTCGCGCGGCAGCACGATGCGCAGGAAGCTCAGCACCGGCCAGTGCCAGAGGTACAGCGGATAGCTCAGCAGGCCGATCCACACCAGCACGCGGTTCGACAGCAGGCGCCGGTTCAGCACGCCGCCGCCGCCGGCCGCGATGCAGCAGGCCGCGCCCGCCACCGGCAGCAGCGCCCACCCACCCGGAAAGGCCTTGTCGGCGCGCACCGTTGCCAGGCCGATCGCGATCAGCGCCACGCCCGCCAGCGACAGCAGGTGGGCACGCCAGCCCGCGGGCGGCGCGTGGCCCGGCCGCAGCTGCAGGCAGGCCACGATGCCGCCGGCCGCGAGTTCCCAGGCGCGCGACAGCGGCGAATAGAACGAGGCCCCGCGATGCGAATGGATGCCCAGCACGTTGATCGCGAAGGAGGCGATCGCCACCAGCCACAGCACGCGCAGCAGCGGCCAGCGCCGGCGCCAGCTCAGCGCGATCAGCACCGGCCACAGGATGTAGAACTGCTCCTCGATGCCCAGTGACCACAGGTGCAGCAGCGGCTTGAGCTCGGCCGCGGCGTCGAAGTAGCCGGCCTCGCGCCAGAAGACCAGATTGGCCACGAAGAAGGCGCCGCCGCCCGCCTGCCGCCCGAGCGCCCTGAACTCGTCGTCGAGCAGCACCCACCAGCCGAAGGCCAGCACCGTGGCGAGCACCAGCAGCAGCGCCGGGAAGATGCGCCGCACGCGCCGCGCATAGAAGTCGCGATAACTGAAGCGGCCCTCGGCCTGCGCGCGCAGCAGGATCGAGGTGATCAGGAAGCCCGAGATCACGAAGAAGACATCGACGCCGATGAAGCCGCCGGGCACCGCGCGCGGAAAGGCGTGGAAAAACACCACCGCGAGCACCGCGACGGCGCGCAGGCCGTCGATGTCGGCGCGATAGGCTTCGGCCCGCGCGGCGGTGTTCGCCGCAATGGCCGGCGCGCGCATCGGCAGGTCGCGAAAGGTCGGGCTCGTGCTCATCGGGGTCGGCAACATCCGGTGCAGCCCGCGCCGTCCGGAGCGCGTTCCGGTCTTGTCGCGAGGGCTTGCCGGGTTGCCGAACGGAAGCGCGAAACCCGCAGCGCTCGCACGGGCGATGCTTAAGCCTTTGGTGTTCCGCGCTTCATGAAGATGTCACGCGCATCCGCGATGCTCGGGCTCCATCCCGGACCCGGCGGCACCGCATGTTTCCCACCAAGACCGACAAGGCGCGCGACGAACTCCAGGGCGGACAGCGCACCCTGAGCCAGCGCGAACGGGCCTTGCTGCTGATGGCCGACGGCCGCCGCTCGCTGACCGACTTCAGCCCGCTGTTCGCGAGCCGCGGCGATGCCGAGCAGGCCCTGATGACGCTGGTGGAGCGCGGCTACCTGCACGACCCGCGCACGGTGGCCGTGGTGGAGGCGGTGGAGGCCGCGGCGCCGGAACCGCAGCCCGCGCCGGCCGCCGAACCCATCCACGTCTCGACCGCCGCCGACGCCTTCGACGGCAAGCGCTCGCTGGCCACCACGCGCATGTTCCTGTTCGACATCTGCGAGCGCATGTTCGTGCGCCGCGATCCGCGCTTCGCGCTGCAGATGCGCGACGCGCTGCGCGAGGCGCGCGACCGCGAGGCCATGCTGACCATCGCCGCGCTGATGCTGACCGAGGTCGAGAAGACGGCCGGCGCCGAGCGCGCGGAGTCATTGCGCGAGCGCATCGAGCGGCTGCTGCCGCCGGCCGAAGTGATGCACTGAACCGGCGCCGCAATCCACTACACTCGCCCGGGTCAGGAGAGAGCCCCGCACGGGGCCGCCGAAGGCGCAGGGAACCCCCGAACGCTCAGGCAAAAGGACTGACACAGCGCCGGCCCTCGCGGGACGGCGTTTCCTTGCTGGAGAGAGGCCGGTGCCGCAGGCGCCAGGCCCACCGAAGGAGCAAACCCCGATCGTGGGGCGAATCTCTCAGGTAAAGCGGACAGCAGGGGTGGCCCCATGGCGCGAGCCATGGCATTCGATTGCTGCCCCCAGGAGTGCCCCGTGGCTGCTTCCGCCCCCGAATCCGAACTGCTCAAGACCCCGCTGCACGCATTGCACCTGGAACTCGGCGCCCGCATGGTGCCCTTCGCCGGCTACTCGATGCCGGTCCAGTACCCCGCCGGCCTGATGGCCGAGCACAAACATACGCGCGAGGCCGCGGGCCTGTTCGACATCTCCCACATGGGCCAGCTGCGCCTGTCCGGCCCCGACGCCGCGGCCGCCTTCGAGACCCTGATGCCGGTCGACGTGATCGACCTGCCCGCGGGCAAGCAGCGCTACGGCCTGCTGCTCGACGACCAGGGCGGCATCCTCGACGACCTGATGTTCTTCAACGAAGGCAACGGCTCGCTGTTCGTGATCGTCAACGGCGCCTGCAAGGTGGCCGACATCGCCCACATCCAGCAGAGGATCGGCCAGCGCTGCCAGGTGCAGCCGCTGCCCGAGCAGGCGCTGCTCGCGCTGCAGGGACCGCAGGCCGCGGCCACGCTGGCAAGGCTCTCGCCCGGCATCGAGCGCTTCGTGTTCATGACCGGCGGCGCGGTGCAGATCGGCGGCATAGCCGCCTTCGTCACGCGCAGCGGCTACACCGGCGAGGACGGCTTCGAGATCTCGGTCGCCGCGAAGGACGCCGAGGCGCTGGCGCGACTGCTGCTGGCCCAGCCCGAGGTCAAGCCCATCGGCCTGGGCGCGCGCAACTCGCTGCGGCTCGAGGCCGGCCTGTGCCTCTACGGCAGCGACATCGACACCAGTACCACGCCGGTCGAGGCCTCGCTCAACTGGGCGATCCAGAAGGTGCGCCGCACGGGCGGCGCGCGCGCGGGCGGCTTCCCCGGCGCCGAGAAGATCCTGGCCCAGCTCACCGCCGCCACCGGCGCGGCCGGCCATCTCGACCACGACACGCTCAAGCGCCGCCGCGTCGGCCTGGTCGCGCTCGAGCGCATCCCGGTGCGCGACGGCACGCCGCTGCAGTCCTTCGAGGGCCAGGACATCGGCCAGGTCACCAGCGGCCTGCTGGGCCCGACGGCCGACCGGCCGGTCGCCATGGGCTACGTGGCCACCGCCTTCGCCGAGCCCGGCACCCGGGTGCAGGCCATCGTGCGCGGCAAGCCGGTGCCGATGGAGGTCTCGACGCTGCCTTTCGTGCCGACCCGCTACTACCGCGGCTAACCTACGCCCCGGCATCGGCCACTTTTTATCCACGAGGAGTTTTTCGACATGAGCATCAAGTACACCAAGGACCACGAATGGGTGCAGGCCGAGGGCGGCAACGCCACGGTCGGCATCACCGTCCATGCGCAGGACGCGCTGGGCGACGTGGTCTTCGTCGACCTGCCCGAGGTCGGCAAGAGCTTCGCCCAGGGCGATGTCGCCGGCGTCGTCGAATCGGTGAAGGCCGCGGCCGACGTGTTCATGCCCGTCTCGGGCGAGATCACCGAAGTCAACGAGGCCCTGCGCGCCGATCCCTCGCTCGCCAACAGCGCGCCGCTGGCCGAAGGCTGGTTCTTCAAGGTCAAGCTGTCCGAACCGGCGCAGCTCGACGCGCTGATGGACGAAACCGCCTACGGCAAGTTCGCCGAGGAATCCTGACCCCCTGAAACCGGATGGCCGGACGCGAAGGCTCGCGTCCGGAAGTCCGCTCCCCCTTCTCTTCCCCCGCCCGCCATGCCCACCCCCGCCGCCCTGCCCACCCTGCAAGAACTCGAGAACGCCGAGGAATTCATCGCCCGCCACATCGGCATCGATGCCGACGACGAGGCGCGCATGCTGCCCGTGATCGGGTCGGCCACGCGCGCCGAACTCATCGACGGCATCGTGCCCGCGGCGATCCGGCGCAGCAAGCCGATGCGGCTGCCGGCACCGGCCACCGAGGCCGATGCGCTGGCCGAGCTCAAGGCGATCGCGGCGAAGAACAAGGTGTTCCGCAACTTCATCGGCCAGGGCTACTACGGCACCCACACGCCGGGCGTGATCCTGCGCAACATCCTCGAGAACCCGGCCTGGTACACGGCCTACACGCCCTACCAGGCCGAGATCTCGCAGGGCCGCATGGAGGCGCTGGTCAACTTCCAGACCATGGTGTGCGACCTCACGGGCATGGCGATCGCCAATGCCTCGATGCTCGACGAGGCCACCGCGGCCGCCGAGGCGATGACGCTGGCCAAGCGCAGCGTGAAGAGCAAGAGCAACGTGTTCCTGGTCTCGGGCGACTGCCATCCGCAGACCATCGAGGTGGTGAAGACCCGCGCCGCGCCGCTGGGCATCGAGGTCAAGGTCAGCACCGCTTCCGAAACCCTGCCGCACCTGATGGCCAGCGGCGAATTCTTCGGCGTGCTGGCGCAATACCCGGCCACCACCGGTCACGTGCACGACCTGCGCCCGCTCGCGGGCCACGCGCATCAGTACGGCGCGGCCTTCTGCGTCGCGGCCGACCTGCTGGCGCTGACCCTGCTCGCGCCGCCCGGCGAATGGGATGCCGACATCGTCTGCGGCACCACCCAGCGCTTCGGCATGCCGCTGTGCAACGGCGGCCCGCACGCGGCCTACCTGGCCTGCCGCGACGACTTCAAGCGCTCGCTGCCGGGCCGCCTGGTCGGCGTGAGCGTCGACACCCATGGCCGCCCTGCCTACCGCCTCGCGCTGCAGACGCGCGAGCAGCACATCCGGCGCGAGAAGGCGACCTCGAACATCTGCACCGCGCAGGTGCTGCCCGCCGTGGTCGCGAGCATGTACGCGGTCTACCACGGGCCCGACGGCCTCACGCGCATCGCGCAACGCGTGGCCGCGCTCACCGCGATCCTCGCGCGCGGCCTGGCCCAGATGGGCCGCGAGCCGGTCAACGAGACCGCCTTCGATTCGCTGACCATCCGCACAGGCGACGACACCGCGAAGATCCTCGAGCGCGCGCAGGCCGCCAACGTGAACCTGCGCCAGCGGCTGCAGCAGCACCTGGGCATCTCGCTCGACGAGACCAGCACGCGCGCCGACGTCGAGACCCTGTGGGCGCTGTTCGTGCCCGCCGGCACGCCGATGCCGCGCTTCGAGGAGCTGGCCGCCAACACCGCGCCGCGCATTCCGCAGGAACTGCGCCGCGCGAGCGCCTTCCTATCGCACCCGGTGTTCAACACCCACAAGAGCGAGACCGCGATGCTGCGCTACATCCGCAGCCTGTCGGACAAGGACCTCGCGCTCGACCGCAGCATGATCCCGCTGGGCAGCTGCACCATGAAGCTCAACGCGACCAGCGAGATGATCCCGATCACCTGGCCCGAGTTCGCGAACATCCATCCCTTCGCGCCGGCCGAGCAGCTGCAGGGCTATGCCCAGCTCGACGCCCAGCTGCGCGCCTGGCTCTGCGAAGCCACCGGCTACGCGGGCATCAGCCTGCAGCCCAATGCCGGCTCGCAGGGCGAGTACGCGGGCCTGCTGGCGATTCGCGCCTTCCACGAGGCCAAGGGCGAGGGCCACCGCAACATCTGCCTGATTCCCTCGTCGGCGCACGGCACCAATCCCGCGAGCGCGCAGATGGTGGGCCTGCAGGTGGTGGTCACGGCCTGCGACGCGCAGGGCAACGTCGACCTCGACGACCTGAAGCGCGCCTGCGAGAAGCACGGCAAGAACCTGGCCGCGGTGATGATCACCTACCCGAGCACGCACGGCGTGTTCGAGACCCGCGTGAAGGAGCTGTGCGAGCTGGTGCATGCGCACGGCGGGCGCGTGTATGTCGACGGCGCCAACATGAACGCGCTGGTGGGCGTGGCCGCGCCGGGCGAGTTCGGCGGCGACGTGAGCCACCTGAACCTGCACAAGACCTTCTGCATCCCGCACGGCGGCGGCGGCCCGGGCGTGGGCCCGGTCTGCGTGGTCGAGGACCTCGTGCCCTACCTGCCGGGCCATGCGACCGCGGGCGTGTCGGGCCATGGCGTGGGTGCCGTGTCGGCCGCGCCGCTGGGCAATGCGGCCGTGCTGCCGATCAGCTGGATGTACTGCCGCATGATGGGCGCGAAGGGCCTGCAGGCCGCGACCGAGACCGCGATCCTCAGCGCCAACTACATCAGCGCGCGGCTCAAGGACCACTACCCCACGCTGTACGCGAGCCCCAACGGCCACGTCGCGCACGAGTGCATCCTCGACCTGCGCCCGCTCAAGGACACCAGCGGCGTCACCGCCGAGGACGTCGCCAAGCGCCTGATCGACTACGGCTTCCATGCGCCCACGCTGAGCTTCCCGGTGCCGGGCACGCTGATGGTGGAGCCGACCGAGAGCGAGCCGCTGGCCGAGCTCGACCGCTTCATCGAGGCGATGATCGCCATCCGCGGCGAGATCCGCCGCATCGAGGAAGGCGTCTGGCCGAAGGACGACAACCCGCTCAAGCACGCGCCGCACACGGCCGCGAGCCTGCTCGGCAGCGAATGGGGCCATCCCTATGCGCGCGAACTCGGCGCCTTCCCGCTGGCCGGGCTCAAGGATGCCAAGTACTGGCCGCCGATCGGCCGCGTCGACAACGTCTACGGCGACCGCAACCTGTTCTGCAGCTGCGTGCCCGTGGGCGAATACCAGGAAACCGAAGCGGCCTGAGCCGCATGGACCCCGGCGAGATCGCCTCGCTCAAGTCGCGCTGGCGCGGCTGCGTCTGGGCCCACACGCTGAGCGACGACGAGGCCGAAGTGCTGCTGCCGCAGCTGCGCTTCGTCGAACTCGCCGCGGGCCAGGCCATCTGGCATCGCGGCGACCCGGCCGAGCACTGGGTCGGCATGGGGCGCGGCAGCATGAAGCTGTGCACCACCTCGGCCTCGGGCAAGCCCGTGACCTTCATGGGCCAGGCCTTCAGCTGGGTCGGCGAGGTCGAGCTGATCCGCAACGAACCGCGCTTCTGCGACGCGGTCGCGCTGTCCGACGCGGTGATCATCAAGATGCCGAAGGCCGCCTTCTTCCACCTGCTCGACGGCAACCGCGCCTTCAACCGCTTCGTGCTGCAGCTGCTGAGCGAGCGGCTCACGCAGTCGATGGCCGTCACGCTGTCGGACCGCACGCTCGACCCGGTCGCCAAGGTCGCGCAGAGCCTGGCCTCGCTGTTCAGTCCCGCGGGCTTTCCGCCGCGCTCGCTCGAGCTGCAGGTCTCGCAGGCCGAGCTCGCGCTCTACTGCAACATGTCGCGCCCGCGGCTCAACGCGGCGCTGCGGCGGCTCGAGGCCGAGGGCCTGCTGACGCTGGGCTACCAGGTCGTGACCTTGCGCGACCTCGATGCGCTGCGCGCCTACCGCGCCGCGCCCTCGGCCGCGAGCGGCAGCCACACGCGGCCCGAGACCGCATAGGCGTTGTCGCCGGCGATGCCGGCCACCGGTGCGCCCGAAGCAGGCGCCCAGACGTACTGCGCATGAGTGGCGAACAGCGCCACGCCGAGCTCGTCGCCGGGCCGCAGGCGCGCGGCCACGCCGCCGAGCGCGATGCGCTGCCGCCCCGGCGGCGCGGGCACCACTTGGTCCGACAGCAGCATCAGTTCGCCGTTGCGGCGCAGCGCGAGCCCCACCAGGGCCACGCCGGGTCCGCCGGCCGCCCGCACGTCGAGCTCGGCCTCGGGCACGCCGGCCAGCACCGCGCCGCGTGGCGCATCGGTGGGCAAGGGAACGAAGACCGGTGCCGGCGAACCGGCGCGCACCTCGGTCCGCGCGAGTGCCGCGCCGAACTGCGCCGCGATCGGCGCCGTGCCCTCGAAGGCCGTGCCGTCGTCGAGCGCGATGCACAGCTGGGGCACCGAAGGCGCGGACGGCTCGATGTCGCGCAGCTTGGCATCGAGCCAGCCGAGCATCGCGTCCATGGCATCGACGCTGCCGCAGCGCGCCGGCTTGTCGCGCTGCCCCGCGCGCGGATTCACATGGCCCGAGCGCAGCACCATGAGCCGCACGTCGCCGCCGCCGGCCTTCAGCTGGCGCCAGTTGCGCAGGCCCTCGTCCATGTCGAACAGCACGTCCTCGCTGGCCTGCACCACCAGCGCATCGACGCGGCGCGACGGCTGCCCGGACCAGCTCAGGCCCGAGGGCCCGTGCGCCTGGTAGGCATCGCGCAGCCGCTGCGCATCGGCGCCCATGTCGTTCCAGGCCCAGGCACCGGGCTTCGGTGCCGTCTCGCACAGCGGCCGCAGCAGCCCGCCGTCGCGCACCTTGCCGCGCTGCGCCATGAAGCATTCGAACTGCACGAAGCCCTGCTTGAGCACGCCCTGCGGCGCCAGCGAATGCTGCAGGTCGTACCAGGTCATCGACGGGATCGCGGTCGCGATGCGCGGCTCGAGTTGCGCGAGCTGCATCTGGTAGCCGCCACCGTACGAGCCGCCGATGCTGCCGATGCGCGGCCTGCCGTCGGCGCCCTTGCGCAGCGGCAGCTCGCGCTCGGCCCAGTCGATCAGGCTGCGGATGTCGACGATCTCGGCCCGCGGATCCATGATGCGGCTGTCGCCGCCGCTGTCGCCATGGCCGCGATGGTCGAAGCTGATCACCGCATAGCCGCGCTCGACCAGCGTGGGCACGAGGCGGTCGACGCGCGACCAGTAGCTCGCGCCCGGGTCCGTGTCGCGCGGCGGCAGTTCGCGCAGCCGGCCGAGGCCGAAGCCGCTCGCATGCAGCACCAGCGGATAGCCGCCCTCGGGCTTCGCATCGGGCAGGAACAGCGTGAACGCGACCTTCGTGCCCCTGGCCGCGTCGGCGCCCGCGAGCGGATCGGGCACCGTCGATTGCAGCGCGTGCTGTTGCACCGTGGCCGCGTGCGCCGCCGGCAAGGCCATGCAGGCGGCGGCGCACAGCGCGATGGCGTGGATCAGGGTCTTCATGTCTCGTTCGTTCCTCGTCGTGTCTTTCGAAGCACGCGACTCTAGGAACGAGGGCCGCCGCTGTTTGTCCCCGCGGGAACAGATGCAACACGGTGGCTTCTGGCGGTTCTAGTGGTTAACACCGCCTCGAATCACATTCATTGACGGATTGAAAACTTCGCACTTAGAATTTCGGCGCAGGTTCAGATTTAAAGACCATCTGTGAGATGGCTTTGTCGCGCCTGCATGGTTTGCATCGTCTTCTTGCGGATTATTCCAATGGAGACAACTGTGCAACCCAACGCGCTCAAGATCCGCGGCATCGACGATGTCATCGCCTACCTGGATTCACGCCAGGGCATCAAGGGCCGGGCCGCCGTCATCTGGTGGCTCGCACTCGGCGGACTGTTCCTCGACGCCTTTTCCAATTCCGCACTGAGCGCGGGCCTCGGGCCCATGACGCGCAACCTCTCGCTGAGCGCCGCGCAGGTCGCGCTGATGACCTCGATGGCCTCGTGGGTCGCGATCGCCTTCAATCCCATCGGCGGCTGGATGGCCGACCGCTGGGGCCGCATCCGGCCGCTGATCCTCGCCAAGGTGCTGGCCGTCACGGGCGCCGTGATCGTGGTGTTCGCGCCGGGCTTCGAGACGATCCTGGTCGGCCGCTTCTTCGTGGGCGCGGCCTACGGCATCGACTTCGCGATCGCGATGGCGGTGCTGGCCGAGTTCACGCCGGCGCGCTTCAAGAGCCGGCTCAACACCTGGCAGGGCATGTGGTACCTGGCCGTGTGCAGCAACCTGCTGCTGGCGCTGATGTTCTATTCGTGGAACGTGGGCGATTCGATCTGGCGCTACTCGGTGGCCGCCACCGCGGTATTCGGCCTCGCGATCCTGCTGCTGCAGTTCGCGCTGCTGGTCGAGAGCCCGGTCTGGCTCGCGCGCAAGGAGCGGCTCGACGAGGCCGCCGCCGCCATGAGCCGCATCTATGCCGAGCGCTTCGCCGCCGCGCCGCGCCACGAGCGCGTGCCGGTCACGAACCAGGCCCGCCGCGGCGCGGCCAACGTGCTGCTGATCTTCCGCGGCGTCTACCTGCCGCGCACCATCCTCGCGGCCACGGTGCAGATCGGCCAGTCGATCCAGTACTTCGCGGTCGGCTGGTACCTGCCGCTGATCAGCGCCACGCTGTTCGGCAAGGACTTCGCGCAGGCCACCATCGGCGCGCTGGCCTTCAACGTGTTCGGCATCTTCGGCGGCTTCCTCTCGCCGTGGATCGGCCGCAAGCTCGGCCTGCGCCGCGCCTCGGCCTTCGGCTTCGCGATGGTGTTCCTCATGCTGCTGACGCTGGGCCTGTTCCATGGCCGCATGCCCTTGTGGCTGGCGGTGGCGGTGCCCTCGCTGTTCATCCTGTTCCATTCGGGCGGACCGGGCGCCAACGGCAAGAGCCTGTCCTCGCTGTCCTTCCGCAGCGAACTGCGCGCGGGCGCCAACGGCATCATCGGCGCGCTCGGCTCCATCGGCGCGGCGCTGGGCCTGCTGGTGTTCCCGCTGTTCCGCGAGAAGTACGGGCTCGAGCACACCTTCCTGATCCTCTCGGCGGTGCCGCTGGTCGCGAGCGCGATCTGCTTCGCGATCCGCTGGGACCCGACCCGTACCGGAATCAATCCCGACAACGAAGCCGGCGCGCCGCAGTTCAAGGACGACGCGCGCACCGGCATCCCTTCCGATTCGCTCCAACCCGCCGTGGGAAAAATGAACCGATGATCTCCATCACCGAGGATGTGATCCTCTCCATCGACGAAGGCACCTCGGGCACGCGCGCCGCGGTCGTCGGCCGCGACGGCCATGTCTCCTGCCTCGAGTACGCGCCCCTTTCGGTCGACACGCCGCGCCCCGGCGTGGTCGAGCAGGACGCCGACGCGATCCTCGCGAAGACCCTGGCCGTGTGCCGCGCCAGCGTGGCGCGCGCGCAGGCCGAGGGCAAGCGCATCGCAGCGCTCGCCATCGCCACCCAGCGCTGTTCGGCCGTGCTGTGGGACACCCGCACGGGCCGCGCGCTGGTGCCCGTGATGGTCTGGCAGGACACGCGCCATGTCGACGAACTGACGCGCCTCGCGCCCGAGTGGGACGCGCCGCTGATGCGCCAGCTCGGCCGCCCGGTCGGCGTGCGCTCGCCCTACCTCTGGGCCACGCACCACCTGCGCGACACGCCGGCCGTGGCGCATGCCTTCGAGCAAGGCCGGCTCGGCTTCGGCACCATCGACAGCTGGCTGCTGTGGCACCTGTCGGAGCGGCGCGAATGCGTGACCACGCCGACCAACGTGACTTCGGGCAATGCCTACGTGCTGGCCGAGCACCGCTACCAGCTCGAGTGGATCGACACCCTGGGCTTTCCGCGCGCGCTGCTGCCCGCGCTGCGCGAGGATGCCGGCGACCTGGGCCGCACGCGCGCCGAGCTGCTCGGTATCGCGGTACCGATCCTCGCCTGCGCGGGCGACCAGCATGCGGGCGCCGTCGGCCTGGGCTGTCTCGACCGCGCGCAGGCCATGTGCGTGCACGGCACCGGCAGCTTCGTCGACGTGATCACCGGCACCGTGCCGCCCCTCGACGCGGGCCTGCATCCGGGCACGCTCGCCATGACGGCGCGGCGTTCGGGCGGCGTCTCGCACTTCGCGGTCGAGACCTATGTGGCCACTACCGGCTCAGCGCTCAACTGGGTCTGCGAGAAGCTGCAGTGGTTCGAGAACGCGGCGCAGATCGGCGCGCTGGCGGCCGAGGCCGCGAGCGCGAACGGCGTCAGCTTCGTTCCCGCCCTCACGGGCCTGCGCGTGCCCGCGATGGAGCCGGCCGCGCGCGCCTCGCTCACCGGCATCTCGATGGCGACCACGCGCGCCGAGGTGGCGCGCGCGGTGCTCGAGGGCATTGCGCATTCGGTGGCCGCGTGCATCGCGGCCAACGAGCAGGTCTCGGGCCTGCAGGTGTCCGAACTCGTGGTCGGCGGCGGCCTGTCGGGCAGCTCGACCCTGCTGCAGATCCAGGCCGACCTCAGCGGCATGCCGGTGCGCCGCATGGCCGAGACCGAGCGCGCGAGCCTGCGCGGCGCCGCCTTCCTCGCGGGTGCCTCGGGCCTGCTGTGGCCCTCGCTGCAGGAGGCCCGCGCCACGCTGGCCACCGACGCGGTGTTCGAACCCGCGATCGGCGCCGACGAGCGCGAGGCCCGGCGCGCGCAATGGCAGGCACGGGTCGACTCCGAGCTCGCGCATGCGCAGCGCTTCAAGAACCCACCACTTTCCACCACGCCAGGAGAACTTCCACGATGAGGGTCCTGCCATCCCTTCGACCGGCCAGGGACCGCGCCGAGATGACGGCCACCGAGCCCCTGCGCCTGCACCGCCCCGACCTGCTCGCGCGCCTGGGCGACGAGCATTTCGACATGCTGATCGTCGGCGGCGGCATCACCGGCGCCTATGCCGCGCTCGATGCCAGCCTGCGCGGCTACCGCGTCGCGCTGGTCGAGAAGGACGACTTCGCCTTCGGCACCTCGTCGAAGTCCTCGAAGATGGTGCACGGCGGCCTGCGCTACATCGAGCAGGGCAACCTGGGCCTGGTGCGGCACTCGCTGCTCGAGCGCCAGCGCCTGCGCCGCAACGCGCGCCACCTGGTGCAGCGCCTGCCCTTCCTGTTCCCGGTGATGGAGCGCGAGGGCGTGTTCGACAAGCGCCTGGCCAAGGCCTTCGAGAGCCTGCTGTGGACCTACGACATCGCGGGCGGCTGGCGCGAGGGCATCCTGCACCAGAAGCTCAGCAAGGCCGAGGTGCTGTCGCACTGCCCCACCTTCCGCGAGGAGCACCTGACCGGCGGCTTCATGTACTTCGACGCGCGCGTGGACGACGCGCGCCTCACGCTCAACGTGGCGCGCACCGCCGCCTTCCACGGTGCCGCGGTGCTCAACCACGCGAAAGCGATCGAGATCACGCGCGACGCGCACGGCAAGGTCGACGGCGCGATCGTGCAGGCCGACGGCCGCGAGATCCGCGCGCGCGCCCGCGTCGTGGTGATGGCCACCGGCGTCTGGCTGCGCGACTGGGACGGTCGGCGCAAGAACGAGGAGAAGACGCTCAACGTGCGCCCGGCCAAGGGCGTGCACGTGGCGATCCCCTGGCTCAAGATCCGCAACGACTGCACCGTGACCATCCCGGTGCCGGGCCGCAACCGGCGCGCGACCATCACGCGCTGGGGCAACGTCTCCTACCTCGGCACCACCGACGAGGACTACGAGGGCAACCTCGACGACGTCTGCTGCACGCGCGAGGAGCTCGACTTCCTGCTCGAGGGCGCACGCTCGGCGCTCAAGACCGACCTGCGCGCCGAGGACGTGGTCGGCAGCATCGCGGGCTGCCGTCCGCTGGTGGCGCCGCCCGGCGGCAAGACGCTCGAGATCAAGCGCAACCACGAGATCCGCACCGCCTCCGACGGGCTGCTGACCATCGTCGGCGGCAAGCTCACCACCTCGCGCCACATGGCCGAGCAGACCATCGATGCCGCGCAGAAGGTGCTGGGCCGGCGCGCCGGCTGCAAGACCAAGTCGGCCTTCCTGCTCGGCGCGGCCGGCTACGACGCGCAGGCGATCACCGCCTCGGGCGGGCTCTCGGCCCACCTGGGCGAGCGCTACGGCACCGAGGCGCGCTTCGTCAGCGACATCCTGCAGGACGACCCCGGCCTGCAGAAGCCGATCGTCGAAGGCCTGCCCTACAGCGAGGCCGAGATCGTCTACGCGGTGCGCCACGAACTCGCCCGCACCGTCGACGACGTGCTGTCGCGGCGCATCCGCGCGCGCCTGATGGCGCGCGACGCCTCGGGCCGCGCCGCGGACCGCGTGGGCGAAATCCTCCAGGCCGAACTCGGCCTGTCCCCCGCCGAGACGGCGCAGCAGGTCACCAGCTACCGCGCCGCCCTCGCACACGAAAAATCCATCCTCATGGGAGAAAGCAGATGATCAGCAAGGACGCCATCCAGCGCGGCTACAACCGCCGCAACTACATCGTCGGTGCGCACACGCCACCGGCCTATGCGAAGACCATCGCGGCCACCGACGGCCCGGCGGGCCTGCAGCGCGCGCCGATCGCGGTGCCGCCCGCGCAGCTCGAAGCGCTGCGCCAGGCCGCCGACGAGGTGCTCACCGCCACCGCCGACGTGGTGGCCTGGACCCGCGACTGGTGGGCCGGCTCCATGGTCAGCGAGACCGGCGGCCGCCCCGCCACGCCGCAGGCCGCGATCGTGCGCGTGTCGAGCGTCGAGCAGATCCAGGCCGTGATGCGCATCGCGCATGCGGCATCGATTCCCGTCACCGTGTCGGCCGGCCGCAGCAACGTGACCGGCGCGGCGCTGCCGGTGCGCGGCGGCATCGTGCTCGACGTCTGCGAGCTCAACAGCTTCATCGGCTTCGATGCCGAGAGCCAGATCGTCGAGGTCGAGGCCGGCATGTTCGGCGACGTGTTCGAGGAGACCATCCAGCGCGACCACCGGATGACCATGGGCCACTGGCCCTCGTCCTTCGGCATCAGCACGGTCGGCGGCTGGGTCGCCTGCCGCGGCGCGGGCCAGCTCTCGACGCGCTACGGCAAGATCGAGGACATGGTGTTCGGCATGGACGTGGTGCTGGCCGACGGCAGCCTCGTCACCGTGGGCGGCTACTCGCGCGCCGCGGTCGGCGCCGACCTGCAGCAGCTGTTCATCGGCTCCGAGGGCACGCTCTGCGTGATCGTGCGCGTGCGGCTCAAGCTGCACCGCCTGCCCGACTACGGCCGCGCCATCGCCTTCGGCTTCGACAGCTTCGCCACCGGCCTCGAGGCCTGCCGCCAGATCATGCAGCGCGGCGCCAACCCGGCCGCGCTGCGGCTGTACGACGCGCTCGAGAGCAAGGTGCAGTTCGAGCTGGCCGACACGCACGTGCTGCTGATCGCCGACGAGGGCGCGCCCGAGATGGTCGACGCGGTCATGGCGATCAGCGAGCGCGCCTGCCGCGAGCTGGGCCGCGAGCTCGACGGGCCCGTGATCTTCGAGCGCTGGCTCGACACCCGCTACCTCACGGGCAAGAGCGCCGAGGGCTTCAAGCGCAGCCCGGGCTTCGTGGCCGACACGCTCGAGATGAGCGGCCGCTGGAGCGACCTGAGCGCGATCTACGACGAGGTGGTGGCCGCGATCAACGCCGTGCCCGGCACGCTGGCCGGCTCGGCCCACCAGTCGCACGCCTACGTGGACGGCGCCTGCCTCTACTTCTCGCTGCGCGGCGAGGTCGAGGTGGCGGACCGCGCGCGCTGGTACCGCGCGGCCTGGGACGCGGCCAACGCGGTGCTGGTGCGCCACAATGCCGCGTTGAGCCACCACCATGGCGTCGGGCTGCTGCGTGCACCCTACATGGCCGACTCGCTGGGCAGCGCCTTCCCGGTGCTGCAGGCGATCAAGCGCACGCTGGACCCGAAGAACATCCTGAACCCGGGCAAGCTCGGCCTCACCGACGAGCTGCCCCCTTCCGCAGACTGAGCCCCATCGAATGGACCGTTCCCTCGGCGCGCGCCTCGCGCGGCACCCGATCATCGCGACGCTCTACGGCGCGGAGCAGATCGACAGCTTCGTCGACAGCGCGAGCGAGATCGCCATCGTCGCGAACGTGGAGCTGCGCCGGCTGCAGGCCGTGGTCGCGACCATCACGCGCGCGGACAAGATCGCCATCGTCAACATCGACAGCTGCGAGGGCATCTCGCCCGACAAGGGCGGCGTGGAGTACCTGGCCGAGATCGGCGCGACCAGCCTGGTGTCCACGCGCGTGGCGACCATCCAGCGCGCCAACCGCGCCGGCCTGCTGACCATGCAGAAGGTGTTCGTGACCGACCGCTCGACCTGGCCGCGCAGCGTGAAGGCGCTCGAGCAGAGCGACCCGAACCTGGTCCAGCTGATGCCCGCGCCGATGCTGCCGCACATCTCGATCAAGGAGCGCAACGCGCTGCCGCCGATCGTCGCCTCGGGCTTCGTGATCACCACCAACGACGTGCGCAGCGCGCTCGCGGCCGGCGCGGTGGCGGTGTCGACCAGCGACACCGCGATGTGGAGCCTCGACATCCAGGCGCCGAAGACCGGCGCGGCGGGCTAGGATTTCTTCTTCGCGACCTCGCCGGTGGCGATCTGCTGGCGCAGCGCGCGCAGGCTGGCTTTGAGCTTGCGCTCGTTCTCCGGGCCCATGCGCACCATGATCTTCTGGCCCGCGCTGAGCGACTCGAGCTGGGGATCGACGTACTCGTAGCGCGTCCACGGGCGCTGCGAGGGATAGTCGCCCTTGACCTCGACCAGGCGCACCTGCACCGGCCCCTTGGGCTCGGGCGCGGCCAGCAGGTGGTCGATGACGGCGATCAGCCGGTCGTTGAAATAGCGGCCCGGATAGCCGAGCTCTTCATAGGCCTGCTGGAACAGCGGATAGAGCCGCGCGTACACGCTCGCGGCCTTGGCCGGATCGACCGATTCGGCGAGCAGCACGAAGCCGTTGTAGCGCGCGGCATTGTTGGCCGCGATGGTCTGGTTGGCCCCCTGCCCTTCGGTGATGAAGCGCTGGCCCGTGGGCTGCACCGGCCAGGCGCTGGCGGGCGCCTGCTCGCGCGCGAGGTTGTCGACCGTGGCGACGAAGCGCCGCACCACGCCGTCGGGGCGCAGGAAGGTATTGGCGTTCTTGCCGCCGAGCAGTTCGGCCAGCGCCTTCAGCACGCGCGAGTCGGAATCGGCCAGCGAGGGCAGCGCGGCATCGGGCGGCGCGAGCGCGTCGACCGGATTCTGCGGCCCCGAGGCCACGGGGGCCGGCGCGGGTGCGGGCGGTGCGTCCTCGGGCGTGGTGGCGGCCACCGGCGGCGCCACGGGCTGTTGCTGCTGCTGGTACCAGCGCCAGCCGAAGTAGCCGGCCACCAGCAGCACCAGCACGAGCAGTGCCCACGGCAGCATGGAGCGTTCGCGGCGCGGTGCGTAGTCGCGGGTCTCGCCCGCGGTGCTCATGTCGCGTTCGGCACGGAAGTCGTTGTTGTCGTTCTCGGGCATGGCGGCGTGTCTCTCCTGTGGCGTGCGGTGCGTGATGACGTACCGTCATGTTGCACGAACAAGAGGACCGGAACGCGCCGGTCCTCGTAACCCCGTGTGACGCCCTCGCCACACGGAAGTTCAGCCCACCTTCGACACGCCTGCGGCGCCACCGGTTTCCGGGGCGCGCGCTCGGCGCTCAGTGCGCCGCCGTGAGCGACTGCAGCCAGGCCAGCGTGCCCTGCAGCTCGGCCGGCCGGATCTCGTGGCCGCCGGGGAAATCGCTGCCCGCGAGCGCGAGCGGCAGGCCGCGCGCCAGTTCGCGCGTGGCCTGCGCGGCCGCGGACGGAATCACGTTGTCGGCGCTTCCATGGCTCACCCACAGCGACTTGCCCTCGAAGGCCTCGGGCGCGGCCACCTGGGGCAGCACCTGCGGCAGCAGCCGGCTGTGCCAGACCATCGCGGCGCGCATCGACGCGGGCCTGGTCAGCAGCAGCGACAGCGCCATGATCCCGCCCTGGCTGAAGCCGCCGACCACCACGCGCTCGGGTGGAATACCCAGCTGCGCCGAGGCCGAGGCCAGCATCTCGCCGACCAGGAAGCGGCTCTCGCGCTCCTGGTCCTCGTCGATGCGGCGCTGGCCGTCCGGCAGCACCTCGAACTCGAACCAGGCATAGGAGCCCGGCGTGAGCACGTAGGGCGCGCGCAGGCTCAGCACATGGAACTGCGGCGGCATCAGGCGCGCGAGGCCGAACAGGTCCTGCTCGTTGCTGCCCACGCCATGCATCAGCACCAGCAGCCAGGGATCGCGCGTGCCGGCGGCGGTCGGTTGTTCGAGGAATTGGAGCGGCAGTTGGAGCGTGGTCATGTCGATGGAAGAGGAAAGCGGAAGGTCCTGTCAGCGCACCGAGGCCTTGAAGCCTTCGGCGAGCGAGCGCGTGATATCGGCGGTGGGCAGCTCGCGGCAGCCGCTCGCGTTCTGGCCCGACCACAGCGGCGAGAAGTCGCCGCTGCCCTGGGCCTCGGCCTTGGCACGCAGCGGCGCGATCGCCGAGGTGGCGAGCGGGAACTCGGGCGCGGGGCCGATCGGGCCCAGTTCGCGGATCACGCGGTTGACGATGCCGCGCGCGGGCCGGCCGGTGAACAGGTTGGTCAGCGCCGTGTGGCGCGCGGCCTCGCTCTTGAGCGCCCCGCGGTGCATGGCGCTGGTGGTGGCCTCGTTGGCCAGCAGGTAGGCCGTGCCCACCTGCACGCCCGCCGCGCCCAGCGCCATCGCGGCCGCCACGCCCTGCGCATCGGCGATACCGCCCGCGGCGATCACCGGCACGCGCAAGGTCTGCGCCAGTTGCGGCAGCAGCGCGAAGGTGCCCAGCTGCGCCGTGAGATCGTGCGACAGGAAATGGCCGCGATGCCCGCCGGCCTCGAGGCCCTGCGCGATCACCGCGTCGGCGCCGTTCGCCGCGAGCCAGCGGCCCTCCTCGACCGTGGTGGCCGAGGCCAGCACCTTGGCGCCCCAGCCCTTCACGCGCGCGAGCAGCTCGGCCGAGGGCAGTCCGAAATGGAAGCTCACCACCGGCGGACGGAATTCGGCCAGCAGCTCGGCGATCTCGGCGCTGAACGGATTGCGGCCCGGGCCGGCCGCGATGCCCGCGGGGTCGATGCCGAACTCGGCGTAGTAGGGACCGAGCGCGGCGCGCCAGGTGGCCTCGCGCTCGGCACTCGGCACCGGCGGCTGGTGGCAGAAGAAGTTGAGGTTGTAGGGCTTCGTCGTGCCCGCGCGGATCGCCGCGACTTCGGTGCGGATCGCGTCGTTCGAGAGCATCGCGCAGGGCAGCGAGCCCAGCGCGCCCGCATTGCTCGCGGCGATCGCCATCGCGCTGCCCTGCACGCCCGCCATGGGAGCCTGGATCAGCGGCAGTTCGGTGCCCAGCAGTTGCAACAGCGTCGAGGTGGTGGTCATGAAAGAGGCTCCAGTGCGAACGGGGATTCTTCGGAAGGGGCGGCGTGCCGATGCGCGCGCCGCACGCCCGATTCTGAAGGGAAGCGCGGTCGCGCCGCCCGCGCGGGGTCATCGGCGCGGCTTGAGCAACAATGCCCGCATGCGCACAACGACCCCGTCGAACCGCCCTGTTCCGCACCGCCGGCCCCTTGCATCGCTCGCGGGGCTCGCCGTTAGTACCGTGATGTTCATGCTGCTCGCGGGTTGCACGAAGAACGAATCCGAAAGTGCGACTTCGGCACAGGACACGGCCGCCGCGGAGGCCACGCCCGCCGCCGCGGACCCGGCGCCGCCCGCCGCGCCCCGGCCCGAATTCTCGGCCACGCTGCAGCGCGATGCGCTGATGGCGCTGCTGTTCGAGCCGCCGCCCGCCGGCGAGACCGCGAGCCGCACCGATGACGTGCAGCTGCCCGAGATCGGCAACGACGGCAAGCCGATGACCGAGGGCTTCTCTCCGACCCGTGCGCAGGTCTCGCCGCGCGAGGTGGTCCGGCTCGACGACACGCATGCCGTGCTGCTCACCGAGACCGTGCCGGTGGACGACCGCGGCCAGCCGATGGATGCCCATGTGGCCGGCGCATGGCTCGGTGCCTATTTCTTCGAGCACGGCGACGCGGGCTGGAAGCTCGCGGGCCGCAACGACGGCGTCGACTACCTCGGCTTCTCGGGCAACATCGGCCTCACGCGCGTGGAGCGCATCGCGCCGCAGCGCTTCGTGCTGACCGTCACGAGCGGCAGCTGCTGGCAGGGCTACTGCGGCAGCTGGCTCTCGGTCTACGAGATCGGCGCGGCCGAGGTGCGCCAACTGATCGAGGGCGTGCCGCTGGGCGCCGACAACGGCGGTGCCGACGGCGCCTGCGAGTCGGTGCTGCAGGCCACGCGCCCCGAGGAAGCGCCGCGCGGCCCCTGCTACCGCATCGACGGCAAGCCCGAGTTCGCGCTCGGCACGCAGGACGATCCGGGCGAGCTGCAGATCGTCTTCAAGGGCGCGCGCACGCGCGATGCGAACGACCTGCGCGTGCAGACCGTCGACGAGCAGCTAATCTACAGCCTGCGCAACGGCGCCTATGCGCTGGTGCAGGGCCGCAATCCCGTGCCCTCGTTCTGAGACGGGCGCCGAGCGATGGGCTTCATCCCCGACCGCCGCATCGAAGCCGAGGCCACCGAGGCCGCGGCCGAGATGATCGAGCGCGCGCGCCGCAACTTCGACGTGGCGCTCGACTTCACCGACGCCAGCATCCGCAAGGTCGAGGCGCTGCTGCAGCAACTGCACCTGCGCGCGCGCAACGACAAGCCCAGCGACGCACAGGTCTTCGACTACGCCAAGGGCCTGGGCAGCTACGTGGGCGAGGTGTTCCGCCGCAACCATGGCGCCGAATGGGGCGTGGTCGCGCTCGGCGACGACAGCTACCCCGGCATGCGCAGCGCCCAGCGCGAGCAGCTGTTCTGGCCCTGGCGCCGCGCCTACAACCGCATCGTCAACGGCCCCGAGGACAACGTCTGGCACTACTACCAGCTGCTGGTGGAACGCGCGGGCGGCACCCTGGCCGTGCACGACGACGGCATGCCGTCGAACTTCGCGCCGCCGACGATGAACTACGGCCGCGCGCGCGCCGCCGCCGCCGCGAAGGCTTCGCCGAGCGTGCGCTTCAGTGCGAATGCAATGGGCGGCGTGCCCGCGCGCGCGAAGCGGCCCGCAACCTCGGCCGCGCCCGCGCCGGTGCGCAGGCCCTGGTGGAAGTTCTGGTGAGCCTCACACCAGCTTCAGGTCCTTCGGCGTTACGCCGTCGAACACCTTCGCGACCTGCGCGGGCGAGAGCCCGTACATGCGCTGGAACAGACCGCCGAGCACCGCGCGGTATTCGTTGAGCACCGGATAGTCGCGGTTCTGGAACAGCGTGGCGGCCGTCAGCGCCTGCTGCTCGCCGACCACGCGGCCGCCGGCCTGCGCCGAGAGGCCGCCGCCGAGCACCCAGTAGACCGTGCCATGGCCATGGTCGGTGCCCTTGTTGCCGTTCTCGCGGAAGGTGCGGCCGAACTCGCTGATGACCACCACCACGGTCTGGCGCCAGTTCTCGGGCTCCATCTCCTGCGCGAAGGCCGCAAGGCCGCGGCCCAGTTCCTCGAAGCGGTTCGCGAGGTAGCCGGTGGCCGCGCCCTGCCCCACGTGGGTGTCCCAGCCGCCGACGTCGACGAAGCCGAGGTCGTAGCGCTCGCGCATCAGCGCGGCCATGCGGCGGGCGACGAGTTCGAAGCCCTTGGAGGTCATGGCGTTGCGGCTGGCTGCATCCATTTCGGCCTGCATCGCGCGCCGCACCTCGTCGCGCACCTGGAAGCCCTCGGCCACGGTCTGCGCGAGCGGGGTGTCGCGGTACATCGAGGCGATGAGCTGGCTCTGGCGCGCATCGAGGGTGGGCCGCGCATTGCCCGCGAGCGCCATGTTGGCGGCCCTCGCATCGCCACGCAGCGAGATCGGCAACTGGTCGGTGAAGGCCATCGGCGAGACGTCGGCGAGCGGCCCCGCGCCGAGCACGCCAGCGAGGCGGTTGAGGAAGCCCGAGCGGTAGTCGCGCCGGCGATCGAGCGCCTGGCCCAGCTCGATGCCGTCCTGCGTCTCGAAGTGGCTGCGCGTGAGGTCGTCGGTGCCGGCGAAGGCGATGAACGCAGCCTGCTTCTGCTGGAACAGGGGCATCACGCTCTGCGCGAGCGCGGGATGCAGGCCCCAGTCGGCATCGAGCGGCAGCGCGCCGCCGCTGGTGCCCGGTCGCCCGATCGCGATGCCGGGCCGCGAGGCGTAGTAGAAATCGCTCGAGGTGGGCACCAGCAGGCTGGTGCTGTCGTAGGCACCGCGCAGGAACACGACCAGCAGCTTGGCGCCCTCGGCGGCCGGCGCGGCGATCAGGCGGGCGGCGGCGCCGGCCAGCGGCGCGGCGGCGGCGAAACGGAGCAGTTCTCGGCGTTGCATCGGCTTGTCCTTCTTCAAGGGGGCGCTAGCGGCGCATCAGCTCGGGCGCGGCCAGCAGCAGCGTGTTCCATTCGGACGGGTTCTTCGCCTGCGCGAGCACCTCGCGCGTGCCGGCACCGAAGCCGGTCTGCATCTCGCGCACCGCGGGCGACTCGGCCAGCGGCGGGAAGGCCGGGCTCTCGAGCGGCGCCTTGGCATCGGTGCGGAACAGCACGGCACCGTTCGCACCGAGGATGCGCGCGATCTCGAAGCGCGTGTTCATCTGCCCCGCGCTGGCCCAGGCCGCCTCGTGCAGCGGATAGCCGTCGGGCGTCTCATGGCCGTAGAGCGGCTGGCCCATGCGGT
Organism: Variovorax endophyticus; assembly: GCF_025376855.1. NCBI lineage: Bacteria > Pseudomonadati > Pseudomonadota > Betaproteobacteria > Burkholderiales > Comamonadaceae > Variovorax > Variovorax endophyticus. Next base: position 34,392 of record NZ_JAHUTH010000003.1, on the reverse strand, counting down.
CGATCCAGTTGAGCAACGGGCCGACGTTCGCCGCCACGCGGCCGTCGTATGCCAGCCGCACGCCCGCGATCGCGTAGTGCACCGGATCGCGGAACTTGCGGCCCAGCGAGGCCGTGAACTCGGGCGACTCGAACAGCGTGCGCAGGGTGGCGGCGATATCGCCGTCGCTGCGCGTGAAGCTCGCGGCCATGCGCTCGACCAGCGCGTTCGATGGATCGTCGGCCACGAAATAGACGGCGAGCTTGCGCGAGACGAAGCGCGCGGTGGCCGGCGCGCGCGCGAGGCGGTCGAGCGCCTCGTCGACCTCGGCCAGGCCGCGGCCGCGGATCGGCTCGCCCAGCAGCGTCTTGGGGCCGTAGTCGTGGCGGTTGGGATTGAACTCGAACAGCCCCTGGCGCCGGTAGTCGGCGGCGATCGCGGCCTTGAGCTTCGGCGGCGGCGCATCGGCCGGCTGCAGGCTCACGCCCACGCCGGTGAGCACGCGCGCGAGCTCCTGCACGTCGGCCTGCGAATAGCCGCTGCCCACGCCCAGCGTGTGCAGTTCCATCAGCTCGCGCGCGTAGTTCTCGTTGATGCGGTTGGCGGCGTTCTGCGCGTTGTCGAGATAGCGCAGCATCGCGGGATGGTGCAGCGTGGCGCCGAGCAGGTCGCGGAAACGCCCCAGCGCATGCGGGCGTATCGCGTTCTCCTCGTAGTCGCCGATCAGCGCGCGCATGTCGCCGCCCTTGCGCTGGCTGACGTTGAAGTGGTTCATCCAGAACCAGGTCATCTGCTCCTGCAACTGGTTCGGCGAATAGAGCGCGCGCAACACGAAGCGCTGCTGCGCCTCGCGCGCGAGCCGGCTCAGGTGCTGCTGGTAGGCCTGGCGCGCGGCCTTCTTCTGGTCCTCGTCGGCCAGCGCATCGGCGGACTTGCGCTCGGCATCGAGCGCGATCGCGAGCGTGTCCACGGGCGTGCGCGCGATCTCCATCGTGTCGATCTGCGCCTGGGCTTCTGCCGGCAGCGGCTGCGGCGCGGGCTTCAGTTGCCGGCCCATCCACACCACGAGGCCCTGCTTCTCGACTTCGGCCTGGCCGCTCGCGTTCGCGCCCCAGCTCACGCGGTCGAGCCAGCGCAGCTGGGTCAGTGCATCGGGCGGTGCGCCGCGCAAAGCGAGCGGCGTCGCGTCGGGCCGCGTGCCGAGCGCGCAGCCCGCGAGCCACAGCGCGGCGGCTGCCATCCATGCGCCCCGTGCGAGGCGCGACCGGATCGAAGAGATGTGCATGGTGGGTTCAACCCGCGCCGTCGGTGCGCGGTTGACCCAGGATGCCAGCGCCGTGTAAAGCTGCCGGTCAGCTTCGTTTCAAGGCGAAACGCCCCCCTGGCTCAGGCCGACGCCACCGCGCTGGGCTGCGCGCCCGCGATCTGCCGCAGCGCGCGCTCGAACACCTCCACCGGCTGGCCGCCCGAGATCAGGTGCTGGTCGTTGATGATGATCGCGGGCACCGAGTGGATGCCGGCGTCGGTGTACATGCGTTCGCGCGCGCGGGTCTCGGCCGCGTATTCGTCGCTGGCCAGGATTTCGCGTGCCCGCGCCGCATCGAGACCCGCCGCTGCCGCGAGGCGCACCAGCACCTCGGGGTCGGAGGGATTCTCGGCATCGGTGAAGTAGGCCTTGAGCAGCGACTTCTTCAACGCGACCTGCTTGGCCGCGTCCTCGAGTTCGGCCCAGTGCAGCAGCCGGTGCGCGTCGAAGGTGTTGTAGATGCGCGGCCGGCCCTCGGGGTTGAACACGAAGCCGACGGCCTCGCCGCGCTGGCGGATCGCCTCGCGCATCTGGGCCTGCTGTTCGCGCGTGGAACCGTATTTCTGGTTCAGGTGCTCGAAGGTGTCCTGGCCCTCGGGCGGCATCTGCGGGTTGAGCTCGAAGGGCTGGAAGTGCAGCTCGGCCGTCACCCCGGGCGCCACGCGGGCGATCGCGGCCTCCAGCGAGCCCAGGCCGACGGCGCACCAGGGGCAGGAGACGTCCGAGACGAAATCGATCTTGAGGTGGGAGGAGGATGGGCTGGTCATGGCCGCCATTCTTCCGCGCGGCGGCGGCCTTGTCAGGTGCAAGGTCTTCCGCCGCCCCACCCCTGCGGCGTCAGGCCGTGGCGCGCGCCGTCACCGGGCTCGCGCCCAGGGTCTGGGCCCGCAGGCGGTCGTACTCGGCCTTGTCGACCGGCACGGCATCCGGATCGCCGAGGTCGTTCATGTGCACGCGGTAGGTTTCGCGCGCGCTGATCGCGGCCAGCGCGGCCAGCACGGTCACGGCGAAGGTGATGCTGCCCACGGTGAGCCAGATGTTGCTGGAGCCGGGCGGCGCGACCGCGGCGAACAGCGCGGGCAGCAGGGCCGTGAAGGTGGTGCCGATGTTCTGCGAGATGGCCATGGCCGACACCCGGTTGCGGGTGCGGAACAGCTCGGGATAGAAGCTCGGGAAGGTGGCGTTGTAGCCCTGGTAGACGATGCCCCACATCAATAGCGACATGCAGATCGCGAGCGGCACGTTGCGCACGCTGATGGCATAGAGGTAGGCGAACGAGAGCAGGCCCGAGGCCAGCGCGCCGACGATGATCGGCGGCTTGCGGCCGATGCGGTCCGACAGGTTGCCCACGAACGGGATCACCAGCACCGCGAGGATGTTGCCGAGCACCGGGATCCACAGGTAGACGTCCTTCTGGAAGCCGATGCCGTAGGCCGACTGCACCGCGTAGGCGGCGCCGAAGATGGTGGCGACCACCGGGATCACGTTCATCAGCGCCATGCAGACCACGCGCAGCATGTCGGCCCAGCTGTCGGTGAAGGCCTGCACGATCGGCGAGCGCGGCACCTCGCCCTTCTTGTCGGCCTCGGCGAAGGCCGGGGTCTCGTCGACCTCGCGGCGGATGATGTAGCCCGCGATGATGACGACGAAGCTCAGCAGGAAGGGAATGCGCCAGCCCCACGAGTTGAAGGCCTCTTCCGGCATGTAGTGCGCGAGCGGCAGGAACACGGCGGCCGCCATGATCTGGCCGGCCTGCACGCCCTGCAGCGTGAAACTCGCGAAGAAGCCGCGCCGGCCGAAGGGCGCGTGCTCGAGGATCATCGAGCTCGCGCCCGAGATCTCGCCGGCCACCGCGAAGCCCTGGATCAGCCGCAGGATCACCAGCAGCGCGGGCGCCGCCAGGCCGATCTGGTCGTAGGTGGGCAGCAGGCCCACGGCCACGGTCGAGAAGCCCATGAGGAACATGCACAGGATCAGCACCTGCTTGCGCCCGTGCGTGTCGCCCCAGTGGCCGAGCACGAAGGCGCCGATGGGCCGCGCGACATAGCCCACGCCGTAGGTCGCGAGCGAGGCGATGATGGCCGTGGTCGGGTCGCCCTTGGGAAAGAAGATCTGCGGAAAGATCAGCGCCGCGGCGGTGGCGTAGATGAAGAAGTCGTAGTACTCGAGCGCCGAGCCGATCCAGCCGCTGGCGGCGGCCTTCTTCGACTGGTGCTTGCCTTGTGGCTCGTGAGCCTTGGTGTTCGCCATGGGTTGTCTCCGGTGTGGACGAGGATGAGCGGGTGAATGGATGAACGAAAGGGAAATCAGTCCTGGGCCTGCGAGGCCATGCGCGCCGGCGCGTTGAGCGCGCCGTAGGCGTCGTAGCCGCCGATGCGCTGCGCCACCTCGAAGAACAGGCCGTCCTCGAAGCTCTCGGTGTAGATGTGCAGGTAGTCGCCGGCCGGCGAGCGGTCGAACAGCACGCCCGCGTCGCGCATGTGTTCGAGCAACGCGGCATCGAGCTCGATGCGCGTGGCGAGGTCGTCGTAGTAGTTGTCCGAGATCGGCACGAAGCGCACGCCGTTGGCGCGCAGCCGCGCCACCGACGCGAAGATGTCGTCGCTGCGCAGCGCCACGTGGTGCACCGCGCCGCCGCCCTGCGCATGCACGGTGCGCGCGGTGCGCGTGCGCTGGCTCAGCGAGACGTTGAGCACGAGCCGCAGGCTGCGCGTGGCATCGGCCACGCCACGGCTCTTGATCAGGCCGAAGGGATCGGCCAGCTCAAGGCTCTCGCCGACCTCGAGCCCGAGCACGGCGCGCGAGAACAGCACCCAGGTGTCGAGCTGGTCGAGCGCGAGGCCGAGCGCGACGTGGTCGATGGCACGCAGGCCGGCGCCATCGCCCTGCGCTGCTTCGGGCTCGAGGATGAAGTCGGCCTCGTAGAGCCCCGTGGCGCCGAGCGACGACGGAATGAAATGCAGCAGGTTGCCGCCGGGCACCACGATCGCGGGCACGGCCTGCTCGCCGGGGCCGACCGGGCTGTCGTGCCGCTGCGAGCACAGCGCGGTGGCGCGCGCCACCGCGGCCTGGGGATCGTCGGTGCGCACGCCCAGCGCGCAGACCGAGGTGCCGTGCGCCTCGAAGCGCGTGCGCGCAAAGCTCTCGGGCTGCGCATTCACGACCATGTGGATGTCGCCCTGGCGGTAGAGCGTGACGGCCTTCGAGCGATGGCGGCCCGCGCGGCGAAAGCCCAGTTGCTGCAGCAGCGTGCCGAGCGCGCCGGCCGAAGACTCGTCGGCCGCGAACTCGATGAAGGACAGTCCGCGAAAGGCCGGCGCATTCGGCGGATCGAACAACAAGGGCCGTGCCGAGGGAACGGACTCGCGCACCTGGCTCTCGAGGTACAGCAGCGAGCGCATCGCATCGACCGCGGTGCGGCGGTTCGGCGTCTCGCGGAACAGGTCGTTGAAGATCTCCAGCGACAGCGGCCCGGTATAGCCGGCGCGCAGCACCTGCACGTAGAAGCCCGCCACGTCGAAGTCGCCCTGCCCCGGGAACACGCGGTGGTGGCGCGCCCACTGCAGCACGTCCATCGAGAGCTGCGGCGCATCGGCCATCTGCAGGAAGAAGATCTTCTCGCCCGGGATGTCGGCGATGCCGGCCGGGTCGTCGCGCAGCGACAGCGTGTGGAAGCTGTCGAGGATCAGGCCCAGCGCGGGATGGCCGGCACGCCGCACGATGTCCCAGGCCTGGCCATAGCGCGACGTGAAGCGGCCCCAGGCCAGCGCCTCGAAGCCCACGCGCAGGCCGTGAGCCGCGGCGCGCTCGGCCAGCGCATGCAGCTGCGCGGCGGCGCGCGCGGGATCATCGAGCGCGAGCGGCGAGGTGTTCGAGCAGCACAGCATCAGCGGCACGCCCAGCGCGGCCATCAGCTCGAACTTGCGCTCGGCGCGCTCCAGGCCGCGGCGGAACTGCGGCTCGGGCATGCCTTCGAAATCGCGGAACGGCTGGTAGAGGTCGATCGCCAGGCCCAGGTCGGCCGCGAGGCCGCGCAGCTCGACGGCCGTGCCCTTGAAGTTGACGAAGTCGCTCTCGAACAGCTCGATGCCGTCGAAGCCCGCTGCGGCGATCGCCTCGAGCTTCTGGCGCAAGGTGCCGCTGAGCGAGACGGTGGCGATCGAGCGGTGCATGCGCGGCGCGGCGCGCTGCGAAAGGTCGGCGGAGGGCTGGAGCGTGTTCACGGGAGCGACTTTAGGAACGCCGGCCCGTGCCCACAACCATTTAGCGCGACCTTTGATCGATCATCGAACGCCATCGTGCGAATTTCGCACGAATCAGGGGTTACACCTAGGTCCGGCGGGCCATCGATGCCCTCACCGAATCAGAGACTGCGCCAGTAATCGATCAGCAGCTGCGCGAATTCGACCGGCCGCTCGACCGCGCTCACGTGCGCGGCATCGATGCTGGCGAGCCGCGCGTTGGGGATCGCGGCGGCAATGGCTTCCGACATCGCGAACGGCGTGGCCTCGTCCTGCAGGCCGCCGATCACCAGCGTGGGCACCGCGATGCGGCGGTTGCTGTCGCGGAAATCGATGGCCGCCACCGCGTTGCAGCTCTCGATGTAGGCCTGCGGATCGTTGGCCAGCAGCACCGCCTGCAGCTGCTCGGCGGCCACCCGGCCCTCTGGCGTGGCGGCGAAGGCCGGCGTGAGCCAGCGCGACACCGCGCCCGGCGCGATCGCGGCCACGCCGCGCGCGGCCACGGTCTCGGCGCGCGCGCGCCAGGGTGCCTGGTCGGGATAGTGGGCCGAGGAGTTCGCGATGGTCACGGTGCGCAGCAGCTCGGGATGGCGCACGGCCAGCGCCTGCGCCGTCATGCCGCCCATCGACAGGCCGACGAAGTGCACCAGCTCGCCGCCGGCCTCGCGCTGGATCAGCTCGGCCGCGTCCTGCGCCAGCGTCTCGATGCGCAAAGCGCCCGGCACGCGCTCGGAGGCGCCGTGGTTGCGGTGGTCGTAGCGCAGCACGGTGTGGGCACGCGCGAGCTGCGCGGCCACGCCGTCCCACATGCGGAGGTCGCAGCCGAGCGCATGGCTCAGCACGACGATCGGGCCATTGCCTTCGCGGACGAGGTTCAGACGGGTCATGGTGCGGGTTCCTTCGAGAGGGGATGAAGACGGGGAAGCCAGAAGAAGGCGATGGCCAGCAGCGAGCAGGCGGCGGCGACCATGGGGATCACCATCGGCCAGGCGCCGTTCGAGTAGTCGGCATCGACGAACAGCGCGGCGAACTGCCCGACGCAGAAGGCGACCATCATCATGCCGAAGCCCGACCACGAGACGGCGCGGCCCGCGAGCTGCGGCAGGTCGCCCACCGCGCCGGCCTGGCCGCAGGGCTGGTGGATGCCGTGGCCCAGGCAATAGACCGCATGGCCCGCCAGCAGCGGCACCGCGCTCAGCGGCGCGAGCCAGCAGCCCAGCACCTGGATCGCGGCGCCCGCCATGCTCAGCGAGGCGCCCAGTTGCACGGTGCGCACCGGCCCGTGGCGGCGCAGCAGCCGGCGGCACATGGTGGTGCTGAAGATATAGACCAGCGAACCGCCGGCCGGGATCCAGCCGTACCAGGCGGGCGACCAGCCGAGGTAGCCGATGTAGACCATCGGCGACAGCAGCAGGAAGCAGAACAGCCCGCCATAGGTCGAGGCCGCCACCGAGGCCCAGGCGCGGAAGGCACGGCTCGCGAACACCACGCGCGTGCTGCCGCGCGGTGCCGAGGACGTGTCGACGAAGCTCGGCCGGGTCTCGCCGAAGGAGCGCCAGCACAGCGCGAACAGCACCAGCGCATAGAGCGCCATCGCGCCCATCACCCAGCGCCAGCCCCCGCCCTGCACCAGCCAGGCGCCGAGCAGCGGCGCCACCAGCCCGACCACGCCCAGCCCCGTGAGCCCGCGCGCCATGACGTGCGGGCCCTCGTGGGCCGGATAGAGATCGCGCACTGCGGCGCGCGCGCAGACCAGGATCGCCGCCATCGACAAGCCCTGCAAGGTGCGCCAGCCGGCCAGCATGAACACGCTGCCCGCGAAGGCGCCGCCGAGCGCGGCCAGCGCATAACAGCCCAGGCCCGCCAGCAGCACCGGCCGGCGCCCGAAGCGATCGGCCAGCGGTCCGCACAGCAGTTGCGCGAAGCCGAAGGCCAGCACGAACAGCGTGAGGCTGGTGCTGGCCGAACCGAGTTCCCTGGCGATCGCGGGCAGTGCCGGCAGGTAGCTGTCGGTGGCCACCGGCTGGGCCGCGAGCAGCAACGGCAGCAGCAGCGCGAAGCCGGCGTGCCAGCGGCCCTTCAGGTTTGCTGGTGGTCCTTGCGGCGCGCTCACTGCGCCGCCGCAGGCAGCAGGCCCTTCTCGCGCAGGATGCCGGTGGCGATGCCGAAGGCGTGGTTGGCGACCGGCACGCCGCAGTAGATGGCGGCCATCATGATCACTTCCTTGATGTCCTCGGGCGTGAGCCGCGACTCGGGCGGGCCGTCGAGCGCCGCGCGCACGTGCATCGCGAATTCCTCGTAGGCGTGGATGCCGAGCATCATCGACAGCACCATGAAACGGCGCGTCTTGTCGCCCAGCGCGGGGCGGCCCCAGATGTCGTTCCACGCATGGCGCGTGATCAGTTCCTGGAACTCGGCATTGAAGCTGTTGCGGTTGGCCAGCGAGCGGTCGACCCAGGCGTCGCCGAGCACGCGGCGGCGGTTGAGCAGGCCCGATTCGTAGCCATCGGCGGGGGTGTCGGAAGAGGAAGTCATGTCCGGGAATCCTTGTTCGTGTGTTCTTGCGAATCTCAGGTGGGCAGCAGTTGCGCGCGCAGTGCCTTCACCTCGGCCAGCGCGATCTCGCCGGCGCGCACGGCCAGCGCGGGATCGAACCATTCGTCGGCCGCGTCGCGCGGCAGCTCGGCGCGCAGCCGGTCGATGTTGGCGCGCATGCGCGCGGCATCCACCTGCAGGCCCGGCAGCGCCGCCGCCATGGCGCGCACGCTGCCGTGCGCAGACATCAGCAGCTGCGGCCATTCGCCGAGCTCGGCCTGCCAGGCGCCGAGCGCGCGCTCGTGCTGTTGCGGCATGGCGCCGAGCAAGGCCGCCACGCGCTGCGGCGCGCGATGCGCGGCGGCGATCGCCACCATCGACGCCACCGGGTTGCGCTTGTGCGGCATGGCCGACGAGCCGCCGCGCCCGGGCTCGCTGGGCTCGGCCACCTCGGCCACCTCGTACTGGCCCAGCAGCGAGACGTCGACCGCGATCTTGCCGAGGCTGCCCGTCAGCAGGCCGAGCTCGCAGCCCAGTGCCACCCATTCGTCGCGCTGCGTGTGCCAGGTCGCGCCGGGATCGGCCAGGCCCAGCTCCTTCGCCATGCGTGCGCGCACCGCGCCCGCCTGCGGCCCCATCTGCGCCAGCGTGCCGACCGCGCCGCCGAGCTGCAACTGCAGCGCATGGCGCGCGGCCTTGCGCAGCCGCAACCGGCTGCGTACCAGCGGCGCGGCCCAGCCCGCGCACTTGAAGCCGAAGCTGGTGACCGAGGCCGGCTGCATCAGCGTGCGCGCGAGCATCGGCGTGGCGGCATGCTGCACCGCGAGCTGCAGCAGCGCCTCGGCCGCCTTGGCGAGGTCGGTCTCGATCAGCGCCACCGCCTCGCGCGTGACCAGCGACATCGCGCTGTCGATCACGTCCTGGCTGGTGCTGCCGAAGTGCACGAAGGGCGCCGCCTCGGCATTGAAGAGCCCGACCGCTTCGCGCAGCGCCTTCACCAGCGGAATCGCCACGCTGCCCGCGCGGCCGCTCTCGCGCACGATCTTGGCCACGTCGAACAGCTCGACCTTGCAGCTGCCGACGATCGAGTGCGCCGCGCTCTCGGGAATCAGCCCCTCGGCGGCCTGCGCGCGCGCGAGCGCGGCCTCGAAGCGCAGCATCGCATCGACGAAGGCACGGTCGCTGAAGGCGCCCAGGGTTTCGGAAGTGGAGAGGAAGCCTTCGAAGATGCTCATGGTGTTCTTGTCGTGGGGATGTCAGTACTGGAGCTTCGCGCTGGCGCGCAACTCGTCGGCCGTCGCGCTGCCGAAGCCGAAGAACTCGAGGTAGGCCGGGATCATCTCGAACAGCATGTCGGTGCCGACCTGCACCGCGCAGCCCCTGGCGCGCGCCGCCTCGAGCAGCGGCGTGTACTCGGTCTTCATCACGACCTCGCCGACGAAAGTGCCGGCGTCGATGCGCTCGATGTCGAAGGGCAGCGGATCGTCGGCCTTCATGCCCAGCGGCGTGGCATTGACGATCACGTCGAAGCCCGCCGGGTCCTTCGAGCCGGTGGCCACCTTCAGTTGCGGATAGTGTTCGCGCAGCCGCCCCGCCAGCGCCTCGGCCGAGGCCGCATGCGCATCGAACAGCATCAGCTCGGCCGCGCCGGCCGCCGCGATCGAGGCCGCGATGGCCGAGCCCACGCCGCCCGCGCCCGACACCAGCACGCGCGCGCCCCGGAAAGGCCGGCCCTTGCGCTCCACGCCGCGCACGAAGCCCGCGCCGTCGAACTGGTCGCCCAGCAGCGTGCCGTCGGGCCGCTTGAGGATCGCGTTGCAGGCGCCCGCGATGCGCGCGGTGGGCGTGACCTCGTCGACCAGCGACATGGTCGTGACCTTGTGCGGCATCGTCACCAGCGCGCCGCGCAGGTTGCTGAAGCGGAAGATCTGCGCGAGGGAGGCCGCGTAGTCCTCGGGCTTCACGCCCATCGGTACCACCACCGCGTCGATGCCCTGCTGCTCGAACCAGGGGTTGTAGATCATCGGGGCCTTGAAGGCCTCGGTGGGATAGCCCAGGTGGGCGATGAGCGTGGTCTTGCCGGAAATCATGCGCGAAGCCAAATAAAAAAAGAGGTTCAGGCCGCGCCGTAACGCAACGGCGTGGCGATCTCGGCGCGCATCGCGTCGGGATAGACGATCTCGCGCAGGAAGTCCGAGTCGGCGCGCAGCGCCGCGGCCGCATCGGCATGGCCGAAGTAGTCGAAGTAGTGCGGCATCTGCTGGATCAGCATCTCGAAGCCGGCCTGCGCGTTGAGGCCGCGTGCACGCGCCGCGCGCACCAGCGGCGTGGGCTGGTTGCGCAGCAGGATGTCGAACAGCGCCGCGTGGCCATCCATGCGCGCCACGTCGACCGGCGCTGCATCGTCGTCGGTCAGGCCCAGCGGCGTGGCATTGACGACCAGGTCGTAGCCCTCGGGCGCGTTGCTGTCCACCGCCACCACGCGGGCGTCGAAGAAGGCATCGAGCTTGGCGGCCACGCCCGCGGCCTTGCCCGCGGAGCTGTCGTAGAAGGCGATGTACTCCGCCCCATCGACCGTGCCGCCCTCGGCCAGCGCCACGCCGATCGCCGCCGCACTCACGCCCGCGCCGAGGATCAGCACGCGCTTGCCGCGAAACGGAATCGCGAAGCGGTCGAGCGCGCCGATCAGGCCTTCGCCGTCGAACAGGTCGCCCTCGAGCTGGCCGGCCTCGGTGCGGCGCACCACGTTGACCGAACCGGCCACGCGGCCGAACAGGCCCGCGCCCTCGAGCAGGTCGACCACCAGCGGCTTGTGCGGCGGCGCGATCACCATGCCGCGCACATTGCGCGCGAGAAAGGCCGACTTGAAGAACACCGCGAAGTCGCGCACCGGCACCTGCATCGGCAGCAGCACCGCGTCGATGCCGAAGCGCTCGAAGGCGGCGTTGAACATGCGCGGCAGCCGCACATTGCGCACCGGGTCGCCGGGAATCAGGTAGGCCTGGGTGCTGCCGCTGATGGGGAGGCTCATGGGCGTCTTTCCGTTCGTCAATCGCTCGTTTCGAGGCTGGATGCCCGGCTTTATAGTCCTTTCGTCCCGAGCCTGCTGACGTCAGACGACCATTTCGTTCGATCATCGATCTTTCGAGATCGTCAATCGTTCAAACCTAGGGTTTTTGCCCACGCATCGGGCACTGCGGCCGGGCGGCGGCGCAGGCACACTCCCGGTCATGAGCAACGACGACCCACCCGCACCGCCCGGCCTCGACAAGCGCGACTGGATCGCCGGCCTGGAGCGCGGCGTGAGCATCATCGAGGCCTTCGACGACGCCAACCCGCGCCTCACGGCGAGCCAGGCCGGCCAGCGCACGAACATGACGCGCACGGCCGCGCGCCGCTACCTGCTGACCCTCCAGCACATGGGCTATGTGGCGAGCGACGGCAAGCTGTTCTGGCTCACGCCGCGCGTGCTGCGGCTGGGCCAGTCGTACCTCGAATCGGCGCGGCTGCCGCGCGTGGTGCAGCCCTTTTTGCAGCGCGTGGCCGCCGGCACCAACGAGATCGCCTACCTCAGCGTGATGGACGGCGACGAGGTGGTCTACATCGCGCGCAACGGCCCCAACCGCAGCATGAGCACCGGCTACGTGCTCGGCGCGCGCGTGCCCGCGCAGGTCACGGCCTCGGGCATGCTGATGCTTGCGCTGCGCGGCGACACCGAGCTCGACGAATGGCTCGCCACGCGCCAGCTCACCGTCTTCACCTCGCACACCATCGCCAGCATGGAACGCATGAAGCTCGAGCTCGCGCGCATCCGCGCCCAGGGCTGGGCGCTGTCCGAGCAGCAGCTCGACCTCAACTCGCGAGGCATCGCGGTGCCGCTGCGCGACCGCCACGGCACGCTGGTGGGCGCGCTCAACATCACGATGCCGATGGGGCACGAAAGCTCGGAGGACGCGGTGGCGCGGGTGTTGCCGGTGTTGAGGGAGACGGCGCAGGCGATGCGCAACTTGATCTAGACCACTGCCCGCAGCGCGCGCCGCGAGCTGCTCACGCCGGTCAGCACCTCCTGTCCCGCACTCTCCGCGCAATAGTCCAGCGCCTGCCGTAACGCCGTATCCACGCTGCGCAACGACAGTTCGAATCGCGCCGCCGCTTCCACCCGCGTCATCTCATCGATGCGCAACGCGATCAGCACCGCGCGATGGCGCCGCGGCAACCGCTCCATCGCCCGCTCCACCGCGGCCACATCGGAACGCGCCTGTGCAATCGATTCGGGCCCAGGCGCACGGTCGACCAATTCATCGAGCGCAACCTGCTCTTCCCCCGCGTACTGCCACGGCCGCAGGCTGCGCAGCCGGTCCACGGCAAGGTTGCAGGCCATGCGATGGATATAGGCCAGCGGGTTCTGCACGTCGTGCGCAAGACCCAGTTCGCCCAGTCGCATCCAGACCTCGTGCAGGCATTCGCTCGCGAGGTCGGGGCAGCCCAGGTGGCGCAGCAGCCGCCGCCGCAGATGCTCGTAGTTCGCGACCAGGATGGCCTGCAGCGCGGCACAACGCGGCGCCGGATCGGGCGGCTCGCCACAGGAGGCGTCGTCGAGGGAGTGGTCTGCAGTGCGGCACGGGATGTTCAGGCTCATGGCGGCTCCGTCTCGGTGTGCATCGGCTGACGAAAAGGGGCACGCTGCCGCCCCGCCCCCGGTTCACGGGAGACGGGACGCGAGTGCCGGATGGCGTGGGGCCTAACGGCCCTGCAAGGCGCGGCGTTCCTCGTCGGTCAGCCGTGCCACCTGCCGGGCATCGAACTGCCGGCCGTTGCCCACGAGCTGCACGGGGTTCGCGGGGTCGTAGCGCACCGCGCTGTCACCCGCGCGCCCGGCCGCGGGCGGCGGCGGGTTGCGGCTGCCGCCTTCGGCCGGCTCGTTGCCGAAGCCGAGCACGCGCACGGTGAACACCGAGGGCAATGCCTGGCGCGCCGCGGCGCGGTCGCGCTGCAGGCTCTCCTGGGCGGCCACCGCGGCCTGGGCCGCGGCCGCGCTGGCATTGGTCAGCGCGCCGACATTCACGGCCGCGACCACCGGCAGGCCCTTGGTCTCGCCCTTGACCTGGATGTTGTCGGCGTTGAGCACCTGCAGCGCGGCGATGTTGAGGTTGCCCGCCACGCGCAGGCCGGCATCGCCGGCATTCACGGTGCCGCTGGGCGCGACCAGGTCGACGTCGCCGTCGCCCACGGTGCCGATGCCGCTGCCGCTCATGTCCGACTTCTCGCGCACCACGGTCACGCCATCGAGGTCGGTGACGACCTCGGGCGCCGAGGGCACGCGCAGGGTCTTCGCGCCGCGGCCGGCGTCGATGTTGCCGACCGTGGACCAGATGATCTGGTCGCTGCCCTGCTTCGTCACCTCGGGCACGAAGGACAGGATGCGCGACTGGTTCACCGTGACATCGTCCTTGGCGAAGATGTCGATGTGGCCCGAGGCCAGCGTGACCAAGCCGTAGCCGGCCGGCACGGTGGCACCGAGCGCCGCCACCTGCAGTCCGCCGCCGGGCGTGAGCACGTTGATGTCGCCGCCGGCCATGGTGCGCAGCATCAGCGTGTTGGCCGCCACGTCGCCCTTCCAGTCCTTGCCCGGAAACAGCGTGTCGATCGCCGCATAGCCGCGGTTGTAGCCGCCGTTGCGCGGCAGGCCGCCGGTGCCCGGTTCGTTCTGGTCGCGGCCGGCCTCGCGCAGCTCGAGCAGGAAGGCCTGGCGCAGGAACTGCTGGCGCGCCGGCTCGGGCAGCGCCTGGAAGCGGGTCCAGGCCTCGAGCGGCGCGAGCGTCTCGCCGGTCATGTCCAACATGTACGACACCAGGCCGCGGCGCACGGTCTTCTCCTGCCCACCAGGACGCGTCTCGACCTGGTCCACCAGGTAGATCGGCACCTGCGTGCCGTCGGGCGCGCGGGTCTTGAGGTAGTCGGGCATCGAGGCCACGCGGGCCGGATCGAGGTAGGCGGCGGCGAAGGCGTCGTAGCCCACGGCGCCGTTGAGCCCGGCCATGGCGGTGATCGCCGCACCGTTCGCGGGCAGGCCGTTGACCTGGGTATCGGGCACCGGCCGGTTGTTGCGGTCGTAGCGCTGGTTGGCCAGCGTGCGCACCTGCAGGTTGTCGGCGTAGATGTCGCGCCCGGCCGCCAGCGTCAGCGTGCCCGGGCCCTGCATCTCGATGTTGCCGGTCAGGCCGGTGCCGGTGCCGTTGTCGCGATCGAGCGCCGCCACCCGCACGGTGGCCAGGATGTCGTTGCCCGCCTCCAGCAAGGTGGTGTCGGAGGCGCGCAGGTTGCGCCCCGCCACGCGCACGCCGCGGATGTCCTTGCCCGCGCGCACCCAGGTCTGTTCGTTGGCCTTGAGGTCGAGCCCGAAGATCGAGCCCTCGGCCGCATAAATGCGGCTGGGCTCGTAGTCGCCGGCCAGCGGCAGCACCGAGGGATTGCTCACGCTGCGCAGGTACGGGTCCTTGATGAAGGAGGCACCCGACCAGTTGATCCAGTTGTCGAGCATGTCCTCCATGTTCATCTGGCTGAAGGGCGAGCCGGCACCGGCGGGCATGGTCGGCGAGGGCATCATCGCCGGCGTGGCATAGGCCATCGCGAGCGGCGCCGCGAAGCGGATGTCGTTCTTCGCGGCCAGCGAGACGTCGTTGGTGGTGCCCGGCAGCACGTACAGCGGCCCCTCGATCGACAGCCCGCCATTGAGCGCCACCGCCGACAGCCGCGCCGGATAGCGGTTGCCGCCGAAGCCGACCAGCGTGTCGCGGTCGAAGCTGCGCAGCAGCACGTCGCGGAAGATGAACTCGTCGCGGTTGACGAAATGGATGTCGCCGCCGGTGGAGACCAGCTTCAGCGCGCTGCGGTCGGTGTAGCCGCTCATGTAGGCGCCGTAGTTGAGCTGCTGCCCGTCGGCGCGCAGGCCCTCGCCGTAGGTGACCAGCAGCGGATCGACCACCGTCTGCAACACCAGGTCGCCCGCGGTGCGCAGGCTCAGGGTGGCATCGCCGAGCGCGAGCACCGGCGCCACGCCGTAGCTGGTGCGCGTGATGCCGCCGACGCTGTCGTCGCGGCTCAGGGTCACGGTGCGCCCGACGGCGGTCTCGCCCGCGCGGATCTCGCCGGTGCCGCGCGCCACGTAGTACTGGCCGCCACGGATCGCGCCGCCGGCCTCGACCTGCATCGCGCCGCCGTTGCGCATCTCGACGCTCATCGCCTCGCCCGCCGAGAGCCCGCCGCGCACGCGCATGTTGGTGGGCAGCGCCACCAGCAGGTTGCGCAGGTCGCCGCCGGCATGCACCGTCACGTTGCCGCCGCCGAGCGCGCCCACGCCCTGCTGGAAGCGGCCGTAGTCGATCCACCAGCTCGACTGCTCGGTCGGATGGATCACGGGCCCGTACACGCCGTCGGGGCCCACGGCGTTCTCGCCGTTGGTGTACGGGCCGAAGTAGCGCTGCGCGTTCAGCGTGCCCTGCCGGTTGAGCCACTCGGTGAAGCGCTGCCCCGCGGGCGCGGCATCGATGCTGCCCTGCGCGCCGATGTCGAGGTGGCCACCGTCGACGCCGTAGCTCGCGTTCGGGTTGGCGGTGGTGAAGTCGCTCCACGCCGTCGTGTCCTTGCGGCCCGCGGTGTAGATCGCCGACTCCTTGTGCGCCAGCGTGAGGTCGCGCCCCGCGCGCAGCTCGAGGTCGCCGGTGCCGGTGCGCACCAGCTTGCCGGCGCCGTTGTCGGGTGCGGGATCGCTGTCGCTGGGCTGCGCCGTGTTGGCGGTGCCGATCACGACCGAGCCCTTGCCTTCGGCCTGCGCGGCCAGCGGCTTGAGCGCGAGCACGTTGGCCGAATCGAGGTCGCCGCCCGCCACCAGCCGCAGATTCCACGAGGCACCGGGCTGCAGCACGCCGCCGCGGTCCGCCTTGTCGAAGCCGTCGCTCAGGTGGCCGTTGATCAGCAGGTTGCCGCCGGCGCGCAGGGTCAGCGTGCCGTCGCGCGCGCCCGGCAGATCGGCGAACAGGTTCCAGTCGCCGTTGAGCGCGAGGTCGCCGGCGCTGCGGATCTCGATGCCCGGCATGACCGCGAGCCCGGTGCCCAGGCGGCCGGCGATCGCGCCGGCGGCGGCGCTGAAGCGGCGCGCATCGGCGATCGCCTGGGCCTTGACCGCATCGACCGTGCCGTCCTGCGCCTCGTAGCTGCTCGTGCCCTCGAGCACCGCCGAGCGCGCGCCCGTGACCGCGACGTTCAGCGCGCCGACCTCGATCTCGTCGTGGCCCGCGTTCTGCCGCGCGCGCAGGCGTACCTTGCCGCCCTCGTTGCCCGCCACGTCGATCTGGCCGCCGCGCAGCTCGAGCCGGCCGCCGGCCGCCTCGAGCGTGACGCGGCCGCTGCCGAGTTCGCCGGTCGCGCCGGCCAGCAGCTTGGCGCCGTCGCGCATCGCCACGCCGTTGCCGCCGGTGATGCGGATCGTGCCGCCATAGGCCGAGCGCGCGTCCACGGTGCCGGCGATGTCGATGCTGCCGCGGTCGGCGGTGAGGCCGAAGTCCTCGACCGTCGTGAGCCCGCCGAGCACCACGTCGCCCTGGCGGATGCGGAACTGGCGCGAGCGGTTGAAGCCGGCGTCGTTCAGGCGCTGGCTGAAGCCCGCGAAGTCGGGCAGCGCCTCGATGTCGAGCGAGAAGCTGCCGGCCTTGCCGCCGGCGCCGGCCTGCGCGGCGATGGTGCCGTCGAGCACCACGGTGCCGCCGTTCGACGCGGCCAGGCCCAGGGTGCCGGCGCTGCCGCCGCCCGCGTGTGCCGCCAGGCCGAGCCGGCTGCCGGCCTCGAGCCGGACGTCGCCGCCCACGGCCGCGAGGTCGATGCGGCCCGCGTCGGCGTATTCGGCCAGGTCGAAGAAGCGCTTGGCGAAGCCGCCCACGTCGATCCGGGCGCCCTCGCCCACCACCAGGCTGCCGCCGGTCGCCGTCATGCCGATGCTGCCGCCGAGCGCGACCGCGCGGCCGCCGAAGTCGATGGTCTTGCCGCTCAGGCTCAGGCGCGCGCCCAGGCTGTCCTGCAGGTCGGTCGGCGTGCCCGCGCCGGCCTCGCCGCCCGTCACGCGCAGCGCACCCTGGGTGGCGATGGTCTGGGCCGCGCCGCCGCGGCCGGTCAAGAGCGGCGTGGCCAGGGTCAGCGCCGCGGCGCCGGTGTCCACCGCGCCCGCGCCCTCGCCGACGATCTGGTCGCGCCCCGCCAGCGTGACCGCGCCGAAGCCGGTGAAGTCCTTGCGGCCCGCGCCCAGCACCAGCGTGCCGGCATCGAGCGTGAAGGCGCCGTTGCCGGTGCCGCTGCCGCCCGTGCCGCCGCCGCTGTTGATCAGCGTCACTGCATCGCCGCGGATCGTCACGTCGCCCGCGCCGCGGCCGACGAAGGCGGCGCCGTCGAAGGTCAGCGAACGCAGGCCGGCCGCGCCGAGGTCGAGCGAACGGTAGAAGTCGAAGTCCGAATAGCTGCGCAGGGTCAGGCGCTGCGAGTTCGCGAGCTGCGCCAGCGCGCCGCTGTCGAGCACCATGCCCTCGGTGCCGCCGCCGAAGCCGATGCGGCCGGCCGCCACCGACAAATCGGCGCCGGCGATCCGGGCCGAGCTCGCGAGCTCGGTGGTGCGCGTCGCGTCGATCAGCAGCGCGGCGCCGCCATCGACCAGCGCGCCCGCGCCGATCGTGACCAGGCCGCCGCGCGTGGTGTCCACGTTCTGGCGCAGCACCTGCACCGCGTCGCCCGTGGCCAGGCGCACCAGCGCGCCCCAGTCCTTCGTCGGCGAGGTGAGCACGTCGTCGGCCGCGTCCCTGGCGTCGATCACGCCGTCGCCGTTGTCGTCGAGGTTGCCGTCGGGATCGGTGTAGACCGCCGGCGCCTTCGGCTTCATCACCAGGTTGCCCGAGCCGCGGCCGCCCGCGCCCTTGGCGCGCACCCGGCTGCCGCCCTCGATCGCCACCTGCTCGCTGGCCGCGAGGATGATCTCGGGCCCGCTGAGCTCGGAGCCCTCGCCGTTGCGCACCACGATGTCGGTGGCCGTCACGTCGATCTCGAGGCCGAGCGCATTGCCCTGGCGCTTGCCGCCCACCAGCAGGCTGCCGGCGCCGAAGTTCGACAGGCTCGCCGAATCGATCACGAGGTAGCCGTCGGCCTGCAGGCCGGCCGCGTCCAGGCCGGCGCCGACGATCGCGATCTTGCCGCCCGCGATGTCGACCAGCCCGCCGCGGCCGCCCGCATCGGGCGCCGAGCGCAGCGTGCCGTCGAGCGTGAGCCGCTTGCCGGCATCGAACACCACGGCACCGCCGTCGCGCGGCAGCCGCGGCGTGACGACGTTCTGGCCGGTCAGCCGGTACTGCGTGAGCTTGAAGGCGTCGGACGAGAAGAAGTCGTTGGCCGTGGCTTCGTTGTATTCGGTGTACTTGCGCAGCGTGCCGCCCGACATCACGCGCCAGGCCGAGGCCTGCGCGTCCTGCTGGCCGCTCAAGGCATTGCCGCCGCGGCCCTGCATCACCAGGCTGCCGTCCGAGGCCAGCGTGGCCGGCGCCAGCGCGCCGCCCCAGGCCTTGCCGGTGGCCTGCACCGCGAAGGCGCCGGGCAGGAGCGCGAAGCGCGCGGGCAGCAGGTTGTACCAGCCGGCCGCCAGGCCCGGCCCGCCCGCGAGCCACACGCGCTGGCCCGCTTCGGCGGCGCTCGCCGGCGCGGTGGCGGTCTGGCCCGGCAGGATCGCGTAGGTGCCGGGCCGGTTCAGCACGTCGTACGAGCCGCCCGGCCCGGGCACGAACTCCCAGGCATAGAGATCGCCGCCACCCGCGATGTCCACGGTCGCGCCGCGCGCCAGCGCCACGTCGGGCGACTTCAGCGTGATGCGTTTCTCCGGCGGCGCGGCCAGCGAGCCGGCCGAGGGATTGGCCGCGTCCGCCGCCTTGGTGGGATCGTGCCAGTGCTCGTCGTTGAGCAGGGTGCCATAGGGCACGACCACGCCGGCGCCCGACACCGAGGTCAGGCTGTCGGCGCCCAGCGCGAGGCGCTCGCTCGCGGCCAGTTCGATCTGGCCGTGCGGCGCGCGCAGCACGCCGTTCTGCGCGATCGTCGGTGCCTCCAGGCGCAGGGTGCCGCCGGCCGACAGCGGCGCGTCGCCAGCCTCACCGAGCCGCTCGATGGCGATCGAACCGGTGGCGCGGATCACGCCGGTCATGCCGGTGCTCGGATAGACCTGGCCGGCCGCGAGCACCAGCTGCCCGTCGACGTCGAGGTTCAGCTGCAACCGGGTGTCGTCGTTGATCTGCTCGGGCAGCGCGCCGCCGATGCGGATCTCGCCGGCCTCGAGCCGCGTACGGCCGAAGCCGCCGATGCGCACCGTGCCTTCGGGCGACACGCCCGCCTCGTTGCCCGAGACGATCTCGATCAACCGGCCCGCGAGCTTCAGTTCGCCCTGGGCCTCGGGCACCTCGGCCACGAGCGAGGCCGAGGCCGGCCCCGGCACGGTCAGCAGCGTGAGGTGCGGCGCGCTCAGCGACGACGAGGTGTCGGCGTGCCCGAGGATCCGGCCCTGCAGCGAGATCGCCCGGCCCATCCTGATGTGCGCGTCGTCGAGGCGGATCGGCCCCTGCGAGGAATTCACCAGCGCGAGGTCGGCGAAGCCGCCGTTCGCGAAGGACCGCGGGCGCAGCGTCAGCGCGAAGGCCTGGCCCGGCTTCTGCATGATCTCGCGCAGCAGGTCGCCGCCGAACATGGCGTCGCGGAACAGGTCGAGCGCGGCCGGCGTCAGCCCGAACTGCGCCGGATCGAGCGCCCCGACCGGGCCGGGCGCCGGCAGGCGGTCGGACAGCACCAGCTCCTTGCTCTCCGAGAGCCGCGGCAGCAGGCTCGACGGAATGATCATCGTGCCCTCGACCTCGTAGCCGAAGCTGCGCAGGCCCGGCGCCCAGTCGTAGTCCAGGCCCTGGCGCCAGTTGTTGCAGGCGCCGTCGACGAAGAAGCCGAAGCAGTCCGGGTCCTGCAGCGTCTGGCTCAGGCGCTCCAGCGGCGAACCGCCGGGCGCGGCGGGCACGTCCATGTTGATCCGGATGCGTCCGCCGATACCGCCGGGGCCGCCCGCGTGGCCCACCAGCGTGCTCTCGATCAGGCCCTGGCCCTTGACCTGGATCAGGCCGCCGTCGCTGTCGAGCCGGATCTTCGGCGCCGGCTTCGGCAGCTGCGTGCCGTTGCGGCCGGTGTCGGCCACGCCGTCGATCTCGCCGGTGGCGCCCGACACGTCGATCAGCGCGTCCCGCTCGAGCCGCACCTCGCCGGCCTGGATGTCGACCGTGCCGCCGTCGCGCACCTCCCCCACCTGGCGGCCGCGGCTGTCGGTGGAGATCAGCGGCACGCCGCGCGCCAGCAGTTCGCCGCCGGAGCGCAGCGTGACCTGGCCGCCCGACAGCGAGATGCCGCCGGCCGGCGCGTCGAGGCGCCCGGCCACTTCGACCGTGCCGAGTTGGCCACCGGCGCCGAGCGACAGGCTGCCGCCGATGTCGGTGCGCACCACCGCACCCGCCCCGACCGAGATCGGGCCGTTGGCGGTGCCCAGCGACAGCGCCGCGTTCTTGCGCGCCGCGCGCTCCTCGGGCCGCAGCACGCCGATGGGCGCGGCCTCGGCCAGGCTGGCGCCGCCGGGCAGCTGGCGCCAGTCGAAGTTCGAGAGATCGAGGCTCGCGGCCTGCTGCGACACCGTCACGCCCTCGGGCACCGCGATGCCGCCCTCGCCACGCACCGCGACCGTGACGCGGCCGAAGCCGCGCTCGCCGTAGAGCGTGGGCGGCAGCAGCGTCACGAGCGGCTTGCCGGTCTCGGCATCGGTGGCGGCGCTGCCGCCGATCTGCACCGGCGACAGCACGTCGAGCACCAGGCTGCCCGCCGAACCGGCTGCGAAGGCGCGCAGGTTGAGCGCGCCCAGGTCGAGCTCGGGCGTCACGCCCACCAGCGTGACCGACCCCGCGTCGCCCACGCGCAGCGTGGGCAGGCCGTTCTTCGCGACGTCGACACGGCCGCCGCCCGAGACGTCGAAGACCGCCGCCGGGTCGGCCGCGATCTTCGCCACGCCGAGCGAGATCGCGCCGCCGTCGATGGCCCAGGCGCCGCTGGCCGGGCCTTCGCGCCAGGTGTTGAGCCACTGGCCGCTGGCATCGAGCCGGCCCTGCGCGCCGATCTCGAGCGCGCCGTTGCTCGACGACAGCCCGATGCGCCCGCCGGGCGCGCGGATCTGGCCGAAGATGCGGATGTCCCGGGTCGAGCCCTCGGTGCCCGCCACCGTCAGCGAGGCGCCCGGCGAGAGCTGCAGCGCCGCGCCGGCCGCGAGTTCGAAGTCGCCGTTGATGGTGTTGAGCACGATGCTGCCCATGCCCGAGCGGCTGAGCATGTCGTCCGACAGGAAGCTCAGCTTGCGCGAGCCCTGCTCGTCGGGCTTGAGTTGCACGTAGAAATCGTCGCCGAGCGTGGTGAGCGCGCCGAAGTCCTTCGCCAGCCGCTTCGGATCGTGGCTCACGATGATGGTGCCCGGCGACCAGGGCCGGCCGTCGGGCGTGTTCTCGCCGAGCTCGAGGCGGCCGCCGAGGCTGGCCGCGGCCTTGGCCTGCGGCCGGTCGCCCGCCACCACGCCGCCGAGCATGTCGCCCTCGAGCACCATCGCGTCGCCCGCGTAGATGCGCAGGTCGCCGGCCTTGCGGCCCTCGGTGTAGCCCGCCTCCTTGTAATTGGCGCCGATCAGCGGCGAGCGCCAGCTCTCCTTCACGCCCCAGCGCGCGTGCTCGCTCGCGTACTCGCCCGCGATGCCGGTGTAGGTGATGTCGGGCAGGGCCTTGTCCATCGTGTGCACGCGGCCATCGGCGCCCATGAGCTTGGTCGTGGTGTTCATGCCGTCGGAATAGCGCACCGAGCCGCCCGACACGTCGAGCACCGAGCCCGCGCGCGTGATCACCGCGCCGCCCGCGCGCAGGTTGATGCTGCCCGCGCTTGCCGACAGCTCGGCCAGGTCGGTCTTGCCCACGCCGACCCAGCCCGACACGTCGGCCAGCGGCGTGCCGACCCAGGCGCCCGGCACCAGCGTCTTGCCGTCGGGCCCGGTCACCCATTGCACGCCCGTCATCGGGCCGGCGTCGAACATGCCGTTGGCGCGCCGATCGACGATCACCTTCTTGCCGCGCAGCCAGGAGTCGAGCAGCAGCGGCGAATCGCGCAGCTCGTTGATGCGCAACTCGGCCTCGACGAAGTTGCGCGACATGTCGACCTGCATGCCCTGCAGCCCGGCCACGCTCAGGAAGGCATCGCTGTCGATGTAGATGCGGCTGGCGTCGCCGAGGCTGCCGGGCTTGAAATACGGCAGTTGCGTGAACATCGGGTTGACCGCCGACTCGGCCGCGATGGTGCCCGCGGGCACCAGCACGCCCGCCTTTGGCCGCACGTCGATCAGCTGGCCGTACAGGGCCACGCGGCCCGGCTGGTAGCGCGTGGCGAGCGCCGAGGCCTCGATCTCGCTGCGGTCGCCCGCATCGGGCAGCACCTGCGCGAGACTGCCCTCGCCCAGCGTGAGCGTGCCGGCCGACCAGTTGACCAGGTCGTCGACGCCGTCCGAGTACATGTGCGTGCCCAGGCCCCAGGCGCGCAGCAGGATCGAGCCGCTGCGGTTGTTGAGCGCGGTGGTCGCGGCCAGCACGCCCGACTGCCGCACGTCCTGCGCCTGCAGCGTGATGTTGCCGCGGTCGGACTGCACGGTGCCGGTGTTCACCACCTCGTAGCCCACGGACTTGGCGCGCGCCGCCATCTCGGGCATCACCACGTCGCGCAGGCTGTTGACGAAGTTCGCGTCGCCATACACCGGCACGAGCTTCAGCGCGCCCTGCACCTGGCCACCGGTGAAGGCCCAGCCCGGCACGGCCGACACCGCCACGTCGAGGCCGCGCGGCGCATTCGGGTCCTGGGTCGAGGGCGTCTTGAGGTAGACGTTCTCGCCGGCCGCCAGGATCACCTGGCCGTCGGGCGCCGTGATGTGGCCCGCGTTGCGCACCTTGGGCGCGAACAGCATGACCTTGCCGCCCGACTCGACCGCCAGCCGCGCGCCGGCGTCCACGCGCACCTCGCCCGGCGCCGCGCCGGGATCGAAGCGGTCCACGCCGCCCATGCGGTCGGGCGCGCCGCCCTCGCCGGGCACGAAGCCCGAGGGGCCGTAGACATCGGGCTTGATCGCGGTGAACAGGCCGAACTGCGGAATCGCGAAGTCGTTGCCCTGGCCGTCGAACTTCTGCGGGTTGTTGATGCCGAGCTTGAACTGCTGGTCCGACAGCGCGAGGCTCGAGGCGACCAGCGACCGCGTGTTGACCTGGCTGGTGCCGTTGAAGACGATGCCGTTGCGGTTGATCAGGTAGACCGAGCCGTCGGCCTTGATCCGGCCCGCGATCTGGCTCGGCCGGCCACTCGGGTCGTTGATGCGGTTCAGCGCGATCCATGCATTGCTGCCGTCGGGCAACGCACCGCCGGCCTGGTCGAAGCGCACCGTGGTGTTGCGGCCCACGTTGAAGCTCTCCCAGTTGAGGATCGCCTTGTCCGCCGTCTGCTTGATGTCGACCTGGGTGCGTCCGCCCGCGGCCGTCTGCACCGGCGCGTTGGCGTTGAGCCAGCCTGCGGTGAGGCTGTTGGTGTCGACCGCGAGCCCGCCGGGCGCGAGGCCCTCGGGGATGTCTGTGCCGTCGTTCTGCGCCGCCTGGCGCGCGGCCGCCTGCGCCGCCTGCTGGGCGGCGATGGTGCGCGCCGCCATGTCGAGGTTGCCGATCGAGCGCCGCAGCTCGTCGCTGGCGCGCTGCTGTCCGGCCGGGTTCGTCAGCATCGACGCGGGCATGCCGTTGGGCAGCCGGCCCGTGGCCGCGGCCGCGCCCTGTACGGTGGTCTTGTTGGCGAACCAGGCGCCGCTGAAGGCGCGCTGCGCCTGCGCATCGGCGAGCGCGCCATTGGCGACCAGCGTCACGGCAATGGCGCGCGCGATCGGTGCCATGCGAAAGCGCCTCCGGGCCGGCTGGTTGGTCGATGGGGTGCTTGCGCCCAGGGATCCGCGTGTGCTCATGAGAAGTGCTTGCCCGAAAGTGGAGGTCGTGGAGTTCCGCGCACCGGGGGCGGTGCGCTGAATTTCCGGTGCGCTAAGACGAACGGGCCGCGCGCAAACCCCCAACTTTTTTCGGTGCGCCGCTTCAGCTCAGCAGCAGCAGCCCGCCGGGCAGCGATCGCGCGCGCAGGCCGAAGGTGTGCTCGAGCTGCGCCAGCGCCGAATCGAGCGAGGCCAATCGGAAGCGGCCGCTGACGCGCTTCTCGCCTGCGGCGGCGTTCACCAGCAGCACGCGGCCCGCGCGGTAGCGATCGATCTCGGCCAGCACCTCGGCCAGCCGCGCCTGGTCGAACACCAGCTCGCCGCGCCGCCAGGCCGACACCTTGTCGAGCGCGACGCGCGCGATGCCGCTGAGCGAGCGCGCGTCGTACACCGCCTGCTGGCCGGCCTGCAGCGCGCGCACGCCGGCCGGATGCTCGATGCGCAGCGCGCCCTCGATGCAGGTCACGCAGACCTTGCCGTCGAGGTGCCGCACCTCGAAGCGCCCCGCGTGCGCGAGGCTGCGCCCGGCGCCGGCCACCACGCCGAACGGACCACCCTCGGCCAGCAGGTCGATCGCGGCCTCGCCCGACAGCAGGTCGATGCCGGTGAACTGTCCCGCGACACGCTCGCGACGGATCCGGGTCTGGGTGTTGAGCGTCACCTGCACCCGCGAGGCCAGCGCCAGCGTGCGCTGCTCACCGACACCGGTGCGCTCGTCGGCCACGCTCTCGCCCGCCGCGGGCCAGAGCCCGCCCGACGGATAGGCCACCACCGCCACGCCGGCCACCGCGGCGGCGCTCACGGCAGCGCCGAGAAAGGCGCGACGCCCGAAGCTCCGGCCCTGCCGCGCGCGCTCGTGCGCCGCGGCCGCCGCCGGGCGGGTGCGCAGGTACTCGCCGCTCACGGGCCGCAGCGCCGCCCAGCGCTGCTTGACCTCCTGGAAGGCCGCGCGATGCGCCTCGCTGGTATGGAGCCAGCGCTGGAAGGCCTCGGCGTCCGAGGCCTTGACCTCGCCCGAAGCGAGCAGGCGCAGCCAGACGCGCGCCTGCGCCGGCAGCGCGTCGCCCGATGTGTCGCGGTCGTCGGCCGATGCCCTCATGGCTTCATGCGGGCCAAGGCCGGTGCGCCGCGGAAACGATGGAAAAGTGCTTCACCCATCCAGACGAACGGCGCCACGCCAAACCCCCAACTATTTTTTGTCATGGTTCATCCGCGCATCGAGGAAGTCGTGGGCGCGCTTGAGTTCGTGCTCGACCACGCGCACCGAGAGTCCCAGCCGCGCCGCCACCTCCTTCTGCGGCAGCCCTTCCCAGCGCACCAGCATCAGGATCGTGCGGCGGCGCTCGGGCATGCGGTCGATCAGCTGCAGCAGGCTCGTCACCTCGGAGCGCAGTTCGGCGGTGCGCGCCGGGCCCGGCGCCGGGTCCGACAGCTCCATCAGCGACTGCACCTCGTCGATCGACAGCGAGCGGCTCTGGCGGCGCTGGATGTCCATCGCGATGTTGACGGCCACGCGCACCAGGTAGCTGCCCGGGCTCTGGATCGCGTCTTCTTCCTCGCGGCTCTGCAGCCGCAGCCAGGTGTCCTGCAGCGCGTCGCCGGCCAGGTCGCCGTTGCCCAAAAGCCGCGTCACGCGCCGCTTGAGGCTGGCGTAGTGCCGCGACAGGTAGTCCGACAGGATCGGGCGTGCATCCTCGGTCATGGCCGGTTCCCGCAGCGCGGCGCGTCGGGGTCGGCGGGGTCGCGCGGCAGCAGCACCAGGGTCAGCGGCTGCGCCATCGCGGGCGGCGGTGCGCGGCCCACGCGCACGCGCTGCAGGGCCTCGCGCACCGCCGCGTCGCGGCGCGCATTGCCGGTCGAGGTCAGGAGACGCGGCTTCTGCAGCGCGCCCGCCGCATCCACCTCGAAGCGCAGCAGGGTGCGGTAGTCGCCAGGCGCGGTGCGCGCATCGGCGCACAGGGCCTGCCAGACGCGTGCCTGCACCCAGGCGCCGTAGTCGGTGTCCACGCCCTCCGCTGGCTGGCGCGCCGCCAGCGCGCGCGCATCGACCGGCCTCAGCACGAAGGCATCGGCCGGCCCGTCGCGCGTGCGTTCGGCGGCCAGGCCCGTGCCTTCGAGCAGCAGGCGCAGCGCGGTTTCGGGGGCGTGATGGCCGCGCACGGCGGCCGAGGTGCGACCGCTCACGGCCGCGCTGTCGAACAGCGCCGGGCGGCCCGACTGCATGGCATAGCGCTGCAGCGCCGCGGCCAGGGGCTGCGCCGCGATGTCGAAGTCGACGCCGCTCGCTGCGGCCTCGGGCAGGGCGGCCGCGTCATCCACGCGCGCCGCGTCGCCATCGGCGGTCGCGGCCCACGCGGGCAGCCAGAACCCGCACAGCAGCGACAGCGCCAGGGCATGGCGCCGCCCACGGGCGGCGAGCGGGCGCACCCTGCGAGGAGACGAATCGGGCCGGCAAGGTGGGTGCGCCATTCTGGAAGCCCGCCATCGTGGCGCCCGAATATGACGTCGGTGCTACACCAAAGCATTCCTGCCGCCCGGCAGCGCAGGCGCGGATCGGGCAATATCGCCGGCTCGCCCCGAGGGGCCGGCCACCGGGCCGAAGCGCCCTCTTCCCGTATTCCAAGCAAGAAAGGCCCTCGCCATGACCTCCCTCGCCGACTTCCCGATCACCCAGAAGTGGCCCGCCCGGCACCCCGAGCGGCTGCAGCTCTACTCGCTGCCCACGCCCAACGGCGTGAAGGTCTCGATCATGCTGGAGGAGATCGGCCTGCCCTACGAGCCGCACCTCGTGAGCTTCGGCAGCAACGACCAGATGTCGGAAGCCTTCCTCTCGCTGAATCCCAACAACAAGATCCCCGCGATCATCGATCCCGACGGCCCGGGCGGACAGCCGCTGCCGCTGTTCGAGTCGGGCGCGATCCTGTTCTACCTGGCCGAGAAGACCGGCAAGCTGCTGAGCACCGACCCCGCGAAGCGCTACGAGACCCTGCAATGGGTGATGTTCCAGATGGGCGGCATCGGCCCGATGTTCGGCCAGCTCGGCTTCTTCCACAAATTCGCCGGCAAGGAGTTCGAGGACAAGCGCCCGCGCGACCGCTACGTGGCCGAATCGAAGCGCCTGCTCGGCGTGCTCGACAAGCACCTGGCCGGCCGCGAATGGATCATGGGCGACGACTACAGCATCGCCGACATCGCGAGCTTCCCGTGGATCCGCAACCTGATCGGCTTCTACGAGGCGCGCGAGCTGGTCGGCTTCGACAGCTTCCCGAACGTGGCGCGCGTGCTCGAGCGCTTCGTGGCGCGGCCCGCCGTCATCGCGGGGCTGACGATTCCGAAGGCCGCCTGAGGCCGGCTCCCGCCATCGCCGCCGGGTCGACGAGCCGGTCGTATGCGTCGCCGTCGATCAGTCCCAGCGCGATGGCCGCCGCGCGCGGCGCGATGCCGCGCGCGAGCGCCTCGCGCGTGATGCTCGCCACGCGGTCGTAGCCCAGCACCGGGTTCAGCGCCGTCACGGCCAGCAGCGCGTTGTCGACGTTCGCCGCCAGCCGCTCGCGCTCGGGCTCGATGTCCTTCACCAGCCGCTCGGCGAACACGCGCGAGGCATCGGCCAGCACGCGGATCGACTGCAGCAGGTTCTGGATGATCAGCGGCTTGGCCACGTTGAGCTCGAAGCTGCCCGAGGCGCCCGCCATGGTGATGGTGAGGTGGTTGCCCATGGCCTGCAGCCCGGCCTGCACCACCACCTCGGCGATGGTCGGGTTGCGCTTGCCCGGCATGATCGAGCTCGTGAGCCCGTCGTCCGGAATGCGCAGCTCGCCCAGGCCGCAGCGCGGGCCCGAGCCCAAGAGCCGCAGGTCGTTGGCCATCTTCACGAGCGAGGCCGCGAGCACGTTGAGCGCGCCCGACACCTCCACCAGTGCATCGTGCGAGGCCATGCCCTCGAACTTGCTGGGATTGGGCGCGAAGGCGATGCCGCAGAGCGCGCCCAGTTCCTCGCAGAAGGCGGCATCGAAGCCCGGCGGCGCATTGAGCCCGGTGCCCGCCGCGGTGCCGCCCTGGGCCAACAGCTGCAGGCGCGCGAAGGTGGCGTCGATGCGGTCGATGCCGTGGCCGACCTGGCGCGCGAAGGCATCGAAGCTCTGCCCCAGCGTCATCGGCACCGCGTCCATCAGGTGGGTGCGCGCGATCTTGAGCACGTCCGCGAAGGCCTCGGCGCGTTCCTGCAGGCGCTGGCGCAGCAGCTGCAGCGCGGGCCGCAGGCGCTCGCGCAGCTCGAGCGCGGTCGCGATGTGCATCACGGTCGGAAAGCTGTCGTTCGACGACTGCGAGGCGTTCACGTGGTCGTTGGGATGCACCGGCGACTTGGTACCGAGCGGCTGCCCCAGCAGTTCGTTCGCGCGGTTGGCGATGACCTCGTTCGCGTTCATGTTGGTCTGCGTGCCCGAGCCCGTCTGCCACACCGTGAGCGGAAAGTGATCATCGAAGCGGCCGTCGCGCAGCTCGGCCGCGGCCTCGACGATCGGCGCCGCCTGGGCCGCGTCGAGCGCGCCGCAGCGCAGGTTGGCGCGCGCCGCGGCCATCTTCTGCAGGCCGAAGGCATGGATCAGGCAGGCCGGAAAACGCTCCTCGCCGATCTCGAAGACCCCCAGCGCGCGCTGGGTCTGCGCGCCCCAGTAGCGGTCGGCCGGAATCTCGACGGGGCCGAAGGCGTCGCGTTCGATGCGCATGGCGGTCATGGCAGTCATCGCGTCAGGCCCGCGCGGGATGGGCGTCGACGGGCGCCACGCCGTCGTCGAGGTCCTGGTCGGCCCGTGCGGTGTCGGGGTAGCGCTCGGGGTAGAGATGGCGCTCGGCCTGCTGCGCGTCGAAGGTGCCCGACCATTTGGCGACCACCACGGTGGCCACGCTGTTGCCGATCACGTTGCAGGTCGAGATGGCCATCGACAGGAAGCGGTAGACGCCGAAGATCACCGCCAGGCCCTCGACCGGCAGCAGCCCGGTCGAGGTGACGGTGGCCGCGAACACCACGAACGAGCCACCCGAGACCGTGGCCGCGCCCTTCGAGGTCAGCAGCATCAGCAGCAGGATGCCGATCTGGTGGTCGAGCGTGAGCGGCACGCCGTAAGCATGCGCGATGAACATCACGCCCATGGCCATGAAGATCGAGGTGCCGTCGAGGTTGAAGGCATAGCCCGTGGGCAGCACCAGGCCCACGGTCTGCTTGGCGCAGCCCAGGCGCTCGAGCTTCACGAGCAGGCGCGGCAGCGCGCTCTCCGAGGAGGCGGTGCCCAGCACGATCAGGATCTCGTCCTTGATGTAGCGCAGGAAGCGCCACAGGCTGAAGCCCGCGAACTTCGCCACCAGCCCCAGCACCACCGCGATGAACAGCACGATCACCGCGTAGAAGCTCAGCACCAGCTGCGCCAGCGCCACCAGCACCGCCGAGCCGTTGCTGCCCACCGAGTAGGCCACCGCGCCGAAGGTGCCGATGGGCGCGAGCTTCATCACCAGGTTGATGAAGGAGAACAGCACCTCCGAGACGATATCGAGGCCGCCGTTGATCTTCTCGCGCCGGCTCTCGGGAATCGCGAGGATGCCGATGCCCACCATCACCGCCAGCACCACCACCTGCAGCAGCTCGCCCTTGGCGAAGGCGCCGACGAAGTTGTCGGGCACGATGTGCGCCATGAACTCGAGGAAGCCCTGCGGCGCGGCGGCCTTCACCGCCGGTGCCGCGGCCGCGCCGGCCACCGAGGTCATGCCCTTGCCGGTCTGCAGCAGGTTGCCCGCGAGCAGGCCGATGACCAGCGCGATGGTCGAGATCACCTCGAAATACACCAGCGAGCGCCAGCCCACGCGCCCCGCGCTGCGCACGTCGCCGGCCGAGGCGATGCCGTGCACGATGGTGAGGAACACCAGCGGCGCCACGCCCGCCTTGATGAGCGAGAGGAACATGTCGCCGAGCAGCTTGAGCTGCCCCGCGAACTTCGGGAACAGGAAGCCGACCGCGATGCCCAGCAGCAGCGCGACCAGCACCTGCATGCCGAGCCTTCGGTACCAGGGCTGCTTCTTCGGCGGTGCGACCAGGGTGGAATCGTTGAGCATGGTTGTCTCCTTGGGTGCCCGGGCTCAGCCCCGGACCTGCGCGGACAGCGCCAGCGCGCGGTCCACCATCCGGGGCGCGAGGCCCAGGTAGTTGGAGGGGTCGGTCAGGCGATCGATGGCCGCGCGGTCGAAATGCGCCGTGACTTCGGGCAGCGCGGCCAGCGCCTCGGCCAGCGTGCCGCCCTTCTCGTTGACGGCGCGGCAGGCGTCGTAGACCACATCGTGCGCCTGCTGGCGGCCGATGTGCGGCGCCATGCCCATCATCACGGCCTCGGCCACGATCAGGCCGCGGCTGATGCCCAGGTTGTGCTTCATGCGCGCCTCGTCGACGATCAGTCCGCCGAGCGCGAACTTGGCCTGGTGCAGCGCGCCGGCCGTGAGGATGAAGCTCTCGGGGATCGCGATCCACTCGGCATGCCAGGGGCCGGTGGCGCGCTCGAAGTCCTGCACCATCGCATCGACCATCAGGCCCGCATGCTGGCGCACCGCCTTCGAGGCCGCGAGCATCAGCTCGCTCGAGATCGGGTTGCGCTTCTGCGGCATGGTGCTGCTCGCGCCGCGTCCCTTGACGAAGGGCTCGTAGACCTCGGCGAACTCGGTCGAGGCCATGATCATGATGTCGAGCGCGATCTTGCCGAGCGAGCCGGTGACCAGCGCCAGCAGGTTCACCGCCTCGGCAAAGCCGTCGCGCGCCACGTGCCAGGTGGTCGCGGGTACGCCGAGCTTGAGCTCCTCGGCCATCGCCGCCTGCACCTCGAAGCCCTTGTCGCCCAGCGAGGCCAGCGTGCCGGCCGCGCCCGCGAACTCGACCACGGCCACGCGCGGGCGCAGTTCGGCCAGGCGCTGCTGGTGGCGGTCGAACATGGCGAGCCAGATCGCGACCTTGTAGCCGAAGGTCACGGGCAGCGCCTGCTGCAGGTGCGTGCGCCCGGCCATCGGCGTGTCGCGGTGCTTGCGCGCGAGGTCGGCCAGGATGCCGCGCAGCTCGCGGATCTCGGCGTCGACCAGGTCGAGCGCGTCGCGCACCTGCAGCGCGACGGCCGTGTCCATGATGTCCTGCGTGGTCGCGCCCCAGTGCACGTAGCGGCCCGCGTCGCCGCACATGGCCACCAGCTGGTGCACCAGCGGCAGGATCGGGTAGCCCACGATGTCGGTCTCGTGACGCATGTGGTCGAAGTCGATGCGCTCGATGCGCGACTCGCGCGCGATGACCTCGGCCGCGTCGGCCGGGATCACGCCCACCTTCGCCTCGGCGCGCGCCAGCGCGATCTCGGCGTCGATGTAGCGCTGGATCAGCGCCACGTCGGAGAACAGCGCGCGCATAGCCGCCGTGCCGAAGGCATCGCGGAAAAGGATCGAATCGACGACGGTGCTGGCCATCGGAAGGGAGGCGGAGGACATGGACGGGCCTTGATATGTTCGGACATATTTAATTTAATATGTCCGGACATATGAATGAATAGGGTTTACCCTTAGGTCAAAATCGGGGCCACCATGAACAAGCCGCGCTTCACCGACATCGCCCAGGAACTGAAGGAAGGCATCGCCTCGGGACGCTTCCCGCTGGGCTCGCTGCTGCCGACCGAACTCGAGCTGCGCGATCACTACGGGATCAGCCGCCACACGGTGCGCATGGCGCTGCAGGAGCTGCAGGACGCGGGCCTGGTGTCGCGGCGCAAGAACGTGGGCACGCGCGTGGAATCGACGGTGGCGCGCATGGGCTTCCAGCAGTCGCTGGCCTCGGTGGAGGACCTGATGCAGTACGGCGCCGCCCACCTGCGCCTGGCGCCCGAGATCGACACCATCGCGAGCAATGCCGCGCTGTCGCGCCTGCTCGGTTGCGAGGAAGGCACGCGCTGGCTGCGCATCTCGAGCCTGCGCATGGAGGAAGGCCCGCAGGGCCTGCCGCTGGGCTGGACCGACATCTACGTCGACACCCAGTACGCCGCGCTCGAGGCGTTGGTGCGCGCCGCGCCCGACACGCTGGTCAGCGCGCTGCTCGAGCAGCACTACGGCCTGCGCGTGGCCGAGATCGTGCAGCAGGTGCGCGCGGTCGATGCCTCGGCGGCGATGGCACGCAAGCTGCGCATCGAGCCCGGCAGCGCGACCTTGCAGATCCTGCGGCGCTACCTCGATGCCGAGGGCGAGGTGCTCGTGAGTTCGGTCGCCACGCACCCGGGCGAGCGCTTCTTCATCACCACGCGCCTTCAACGCGCGAAGGGTTGAGCCCGCGTCGTCGTCGGCTCAGTGCGCGGCCAGCTCGGGTTCCGAGGCAGGCTCGCGCGGCACTTCGTAGAGATGGAACGGCGGCACGTCGGGCCGGCTGCGCTGCAGCAGCGGCTTGGCGACGTTGTAGACCGGCGTGCCGTTGATGGTGCGGCCCTCGAGCGTGCCGCGGTGCGCATGGCCGTGGAACACGGCATCGATCGGGTAGCGCAGCAGCGGCTCCTCGAGCCGGCTGCTGCCGAGGAAGGCGAAGATCTCGCTCGGCTCGCCCTGCACCGTGCCCACGATCGGCGCGTAGTGCAGCATCGCGATGCGGCGCCGGGTGCGCAGCTTGGCCAGCGCCGACTCGAGCTTCATCGCCTCGTTGAGCGCCTCCTGCACGAACATCTTGATCGCGGGCTCGCCCCAGGCGCCGAGCGAGGCGCGGCCGAAGCCGCCCGCGAAGCCCTTGACGCCCGCGATGCCCACGCCCTCGATCTCGCAGGCCGAGCCGTCGAGCATGCGCACGCCGATCCGCGTCAGCGCCTCGTTCACCACCTCGGGCGTGCCCGACTCGAAGTCGTGGTTGCCCAGCACGGCGACGATGGGAATCGAGAGGCCGCTGAGTTCCTCCGCCAGCACCCGGGCCTCCTCGGCGGTGCCGTAGTCGGTCAGGTCGCCGCACAGCAGCAGCGCGTCGGCCTCGTCGGCGGCCTGCGCGAAGAAGTCGCGCAGCGAACCCGCGGAGTCCTTCTGCACATGGATGTCGCCGACGGCGGCGAAACGGACGTGGGTGGATGATTTGGGGGTAGGCATGCAATGCACCGTGCGCCCCGCCGCCGGGCGCCGTCATCGGCCTCATCCCGCTGCGCTTGTAGGCGCCCGTCTGACATTCGATGGGGTCCTTTGCCCCTGCCCTGCCGTCGGCGCGGCGGCATTCACTGCGTGCATGACGCCCTCCACCATGCTCGCGCCCTCGCTCGAAGACGAAGTCGAGCCGCGGGTGGCCGATTTCTACCGGCGCGCGCTGCGTGCGCTCGACGAGGCCGGCGTTCCGTTCCTCGTCGGTGGCGCGTTCGCGCAGGCCTGCTACACGGGCATCCGCCGCTCGACCAAGGACCTCGACCTCTTCATCCGCCGCGAGGACTACGAGCGCATCGCGCAGGTCGCGCTCGCGCATGGCTGGCGCACCGAGATGACTTTTCCGCATTGGCTCGGCAAGGTCTACGACGGCGAGGAGTTCATCGACCTGATCTTCAATTCGGGCAACGGCCTCATGCCCGTGGACGCGCGCTGGTTCCACGGCAACTGCCGCGCCGACGTGCTCGGCGTTTCCGTCTGCGTCGCCAACGTGGAGGACTGCCTGGTGTCGAAGGCCTTCATCATGGAGCGCGAGCGCTACGACGGCGGCGACATCGCGCACCTGCTGCAGGTCAACGCGCAGCGGCTCGACTGGCCCGGGCTGCTCGAGCGCTTCGGCGCGCACTGGCGCGTGCTGCTCGCGCACCTCACGCTGTTCGGCTACATCTATCCCGCCGAGCGCGACCACGTGCCCGGCTGGGTGATGACGCTGCTGATGAGCCGCCTCGCCGGCGAGCTGCGCGCGACGGCGGCCCCGGGGGACAACGTGTGCGCCGGCACCCTGCTCTCGCGCGAGCAGTTCCTGCACGACATCGAGCGGCTCGGCTATGTCGATGGACGCCTCACGCCCGCGAGCACGATGACGCCCGAGGACATCGCGGTGTGGACCGAGGCGATTCCCGCGCGGGCCGAGGCCCAGGACGGGAAACCCCTGGACTGAGCGATCTCACCACTTCACGCGAACACCCACCCCCGCATTGACCGAGCTGCCCACGCGAGCCACGCCACCCGATGCC